>SVKA01000023.1 GCA_015068725.1 Oscillospiraceae bacterium
TTCCAAAGGAAAAGCAAATAGATAAAATCAAGACAATATCAGTAGCACCTGTATTTGCAGAAGCTATTGAGAGAATTTATGAAGATTTGTCTGTAAGTACATTGTTTGTATAAAAATAATAAAGTACATATAACCAAAAGGGTCGGCATACATTTACCGACCTTTTTGGCATCTAATCAGGAAAGTAAGGGTGCATAGTTATGTTTTTGATTGCAGGGCTTGGCAATCCGGGCAAGCAATATGAAATGACAAGGCATAATATAGGCTTTGAAGTTATAGATTATATTTCAAAAGAGTATAATATAAAAGTAAATAAAATCAAGCATAAGGCGCTTATTGGCGAGGGTATGCTTCAGGGAGAAAAGGTTATCTTGGCAAAGCCGCAGACATTTATGAATTTAAGCGGTGAAAGCATACGTGAGATATGTGAATATTACAAGCTTTCGTGCGAAGATGTCATAATAATATATGATGATATATCTCTTGCCTCGGGCTCGATAAGAATACGTGCCAAAGGCTCGGCAGGCGGACATAATGGTATGAAATCAATTATATATCAGCTTGGAAGCGATGAATTTATGCGCCTTCGCATAGGCGTAGGAGCGCCAAAGCATGCCGATTATGATTTAAAGGATTATGTTCTTGGCAGATTTTCTAAAGAGGAAGCCCAGGATATAATTTCGGCAGTAAAAATATGCCCTGACGCACTTGCTACAATGATGCGCTCGGGCGCTACAGCCGCTGCGTCAAGGTTTAACCGAACAATCAAGGAGGAGGACGATGGGCAGGGCAAATGAGCGATTAAGCTTTTTGACACCGTTTGACAAAAGCAGTGAATTTAATGAGCTTATACGCTGTATAAAAGAGAATATTACACCGGTAAACGTGATTACAGGGGTGGGTGCACAGCGCGCGCACCTTATTTTTGCTGCGCAAAAAAAGATGGATTTGCCTGCTTTTGTAATTACGTCAACAGAGCTTGCCGCCCAGAGCCTTTGTGAAGACCTTGAATTTTTTGCGCCTGAAAGGGTGGTGTATTTTCCGTCCCGCGAGTATGTTTATTATGACGTTGACAGTGTGAGCCGCGAAATGAGCATAAAGCGTCTTTCGGCGCTTTCTCGCCTTGCAGATACAAAAGAGAATTGTATTGTAGTTGCATCAATTGAGGCGGCTCTTGGTTTTTGCACGCCAAAACAGGATTTTGCACAAAATATTATAGATTTTACACTTGGGGAAGTATGTGAAATTGAAACGCTTATAAAAAAACTTGTTGTTATGGGTTATAAACGCGAAGATGTTGTTGAAGGCTGTGGACAGTTTTCTGTGCGTGGTGGTATTGTGGATATTTTTGGCGCCGATATGGAAAACCCCGTAAGAATTGAGTTTTTTGATGATGAGATAGATTCGATAAGAACATTTGATGTATCGACGCAGCTTTCGATTGAAAAAATTGAAAGAGTAAGGGTATATCCGTGCCGCGAAATAATATTTGATGAAGAGGGCAAAATGGCGCTTTTGGAGTCTATGAAGACGTCGTTATCAAGCCTTAAAAGAAAAAGAGCGCAGAGTGCACAAAGAGCGCGAGAGCAGCTTGAAGCAGACATGGAAAGCCTTTGTGAAAAGTATTATTTTGCTTCGCTTGATAAATACATTTTTGATATATATAAAAGAGTGCCCACGATTTTTGATTGGCTTTGTGATGATGCGATGTTTTTTATTGACGAAGTGCGCAGCGTAGGCGAAAGCGCAAAAATTTATGAAAACTCCTTCTCAGAAACGATAGCATCACTTATGGAAAAAGGTGTTATCTTGCCTGAAAAAAAGCCGTTTTGGATAGAGTATGGCGAGATTATCAACAAGCTTTCACAAAAACGCTTGGTAGGACTTTGTGCTATGTCTTTTTCGGGCATAGATTACAGGGCAAAACAAAATATTGACTTTGGCATAAAGAGTATAAACTCCTTTCATGGTAAGATTGATTTTCTTTGTGATGATATCAGAATGTGGCATAAAAAAAGGGCGAGCGTGGTGATTTTGGCAGGTGGTCAAACGCGCGCACAAAATCTTTGCACAGAGCTTAATAACCGAAACATAGAGTGCGTATACTCGCCAGATATAAAGTCCATCACAAAGGGTAAAACAGTTATAACAACAGGAAGTCTGTCGAGCGGCTTTGAATATCCGCTTTTAGATTTTGTTCTTATAAGTGATAAGGAGATATTTTTAAAAAGCAAGCGAAAATCAAGAAAAGCGGCAAATGCGGCTGCAAATAAAATACAGTCCTTTGCCGATATATCGCCGGGTGATTATGTGGTTCATCAGACGCACGGAATAGGACGTTATGAGGGCATACAAAAGCTCGAGGTAGATAAGGTCATAAAGGATTATTTAAAGATTTCGTATCAGGGTACAGATAATTTGTATGTGCCCGTTGACCAGCTTGATTTATTGTATAAATATATTGGCGGAACAGATAAAAAGGTGCATGTAAACAAACTTGGCGGAGTCGACTGGAATAAGACAAAGGAGAGAGTAAAACGCTCTGCGGCCGAGCTTGCCGAGCATCTTATAAAGCTATACGCCGAGCGTCAGAGCACAAAAGGGTATGCGTTTGGACCTGATACACCATGGCAGCGCGAATTTGAGGATAATTTTGGTTATATAGAAACGCCTGACCAGATGCGCTCGATTGAAGAGGTAAAAAAGGATATGGAATCGGAGCGCCCGATGGACAGACTGCTTTGCGGCGACGTTGGCTATGGAAAAACCGAGGTGGCGATGCGAGCGGCATTCAAATCCGTTATGGAGTCAAAGCAGGTAGCGTATCTTGTGCCCACAACAATTCTTGCGATGCAGCACTATAATAATTTTATGCACCGCATGAGCGACTTTCCTGTAAGAGTAGAGATGTTGTCGAGATTTCGCACACCAGCTCAGCAAAAAGAAACCTTAAAGCGTCTTAAAACGGGTGAAACAGATATTGTAATCGGAACGCACAGGCTCCTGCAAAAGGATATTGAGTTTAAGGATTTGGGACTTTTGATAGTCGATGAGGAGCAACGCTTTGGTGTAGCACACAAAGAATCAATCAAGCAAATGCGAAAAAACGTAGATGTGCTTACGCTTACAGCAACACCGATACCTCGTACGCTTCATATGGCGATGGTCAATATACGAGATATGAGTGTTATTACGCAGCCACCTGAAAACCGCTATCCCGTGCAGACATACGTTATGGAAAAAAATGATGATATTCTTGCCGACGCAATACGAAAAGAAATTGCGCGTGGCGGTCAGGTGTATTATTTATACAATCGTGTTTCGGGCATACATTCTGTTGCAAAAAGAATACAAGAGCTTGTGCCCGAGGCAAAAGTCGGTGTAGGGCACGGCAAAATGCGCGAGGATGAGCTTGAAGATGTAATGATGGATATGCTTGATGGGCAGATTAATGTACTCGTTTGCACTACTATAATTGAAACAGGTCTTGATATTCCGAATGTGAATACAATTATCATTGAAAATGCAGACAAAATGGGACTTTCGCAGCTTTATCAGCTGCGTGGACGTGTTGGGCGTTCAAATCGTCTTGCGTATGCATATATGACGTATCAGCGTGATAAATCCATAAGCGATGTAGCACAGAAAAGGCTAAGTGCTGTGCGTGAATTTACAGAGTTCGGCTCGGGCTTTAAGATAGCTATGCGCGACCTTGAAATACGTGGCGCAGGCAACCTTTTAGGTCCGCAGCAGCACGGCCATATGGATGCAGTCGGTTATGATATGTACTGTAAGCTTTTAAAGGAAAGCGTGAACGAAATCAAGGGCGAGGTTGCCGAAGACGAGGTAAATACAACAGTAGATTTGCCAATAGATGCACATATTCCCGAGAGCTATATAAAAAATCAAAATCTGCGTATAGACATATACAAAAAAATTGCGGCAATTACCTCGCTTGCCGACAGTTATGATGTCGAGGAGGAATTGGAGGACAGATTTGGCGATTTGCCGCAAAGTGTACGCAACATAATTGATATTGCGCTCATAAAAGCTATGGCGAAGGAGCTTTATATAACAGAGGTGTCTCACTCTTCGAGAGGACTTATGCTTTTATTTGAGCCGTCAAAGGTTGATATGAGAGTTATTTCACACGCAGTAGCACAAAGCAAAGGAAATGCTCTGTTTTCGGCGGGGGAGCAGCCATATTTGTTGCTCAGGCGTATAAGCAATATTCAAAAAGAGCTGCTTGGGAATATTAAGTTTTTATTACAGAGCATGAAAGAATTGCAGTAGATAAAAAAATCTGTTATAATATAAGCACAAAAGAGGTTTATAAACAACAGATAAGGAGCTGATGTAATATGAAATTAAAAAAAGTATCGGCGCTTGTGTGTGCGGTTGTTTTGTGCATAGTATCTTTGGTGGGATGTGGCATTGATACAAGAGAGGTTTTCAGTGTTAATGGCGAAAAGGTTACAGGAGAGGAATATGCCTTTTTCCTTGGTACTATGAAAGAAATGATTGCACAGGAATCAAGCCTTGATTTAACAGATGAAAATTCGTGGCATACTGTTGAGATTGACAATAAAAAAGCAATAGATGTTGCGAAGGAAAAGGCTTTTGATGATGCAGTTTCGCTTATGGTTCAGGTGCAAAAAGCAAAAGAGGAAGGAATTGTGCTTGACGAAAATGATAAAACAACACTTCGAAAACAAAAGCAAAGCATCATAAGTATGTATGGCGGCGAAAGCGTATTTGAAGAGCAGCTTAAAAAATGGCAGGTTTCGCCTGATACGTTTGACAAGATTATGCAAAATTATATGTACGCCTCAAAGCTTCAGGCAAAATATATAGCAGAAGATGAAAAGATAAACGCTATCAGCGAAGAGGATATTTTGGCAAAATATGACAGTCTAAAGGAAGAAATGATTCGCGAATCTATATTTGTAAAGCATATTCTTGTGATGACAAAGGATGCCGAAAATGATGAACAAGCGAAAGAAAGAGCACAGGCTGTGCTTGCAAGACTCACTGCGGGCGAGGATTTTGATACGGTTATGCGCGAGGTATCCGATGATTCTGAAAGCTCGTATGAAGGGTACTCTTTCACACATAATGACGGTCAGATGGATGCTGATTTTGATAATGCATCGTATGCGCTTTCTGTTGGAGAAATGAGCGGTCTTGTAAAGACTCGTTTTGGATATCATATTATAAAAAGACTTGAATCAAATCCTGAGATTGAGCCGCTCGAAGATGTGCGCGATGGTGTTATTTCGGCGATAAAGAGTGAAAGATACCAGACTATGCTCATGGGTGAATTGGTGAGCGGTGCGGCGGTTGTAAAGCAAGAGCAGATATATAATTCAATTAAGTAATAAAAAAAGACGGATATCCGTCTTTTTTTATTACGAAGATATTTACATCATTTCCGATAATTCTTCCCACTTGATATAAAGCTCATCAAGCTGAGCTTGCAGAGCTGATATTTCTTCTGATAGCTGCGATGCTTTTATATAATCCGTTGCATACTCATCTGTTAACAAAAGTGCATTTGACTCATTGATTTTTTCTTCAATTTCGGCGATTTGCTTTTCTGTTTTTTCAAGCGTTGCAGCATTTTTCCTCTTTTGTGATTCTGCGCGCTTTTTTTCAAGATATACGTCCTTGTTGGTGGCAGAAACGACCTCTTTTATATCCAAAGCAGGTTTGAATTTTTCTAAAAAATAGTCATAGTTTCCCTGATAATTCGTTACTGAGCTATTTTGCATATACAAAACTCTGTGGGCGAGCTTGTTTATAAAATATCTGTCGTGCGACACGATAAAAAGCGTTCCGTCATAAGATGAAAGTGCTTCTTCGAGCGCTTCGCGCGAGGATATGTCAAGGTGATTTGTCGGTTCGTCCAAAAACAGAAAATTTGCGCCGGAAAGCATAAGCTTTACAAGCGATACTCTTGCACGCTCGCCGCCCGAGAGGGTGTCGATTGTCTTAAATACGTCATCGCCCGTAAACAAAAATGCCGCCAGAGCGTTTCGTATTTCGGTAAGGCTGAGCTTTGGATACGCATCATACACCTCATCAAGAACTGTTTTGTCATAAGAAAGATTTTCCTGTGTCTGGTCATAATATCCGATTTGTACACTTTTGCCGACAGAAAATTCACCATCAATGGAACTAAGTGCCCCGGTAAGAATTTTAAAAAATGTGGTTTTGCCGCAACCGTTATCGCCAAGCAAAAATACATGCTCGTTTTTCTTTATTTCAAAAGAGATATTTGAAAAAAGCTTGTGAATTCCATATGCCATAGAAAGCGAGTGCACGCTTAATATATCGTTCGATGTGCAGGGTGCACTATTAAAGGAAAAGTGAATTTTGCCCGGCTCTTTTTCTACAACCTCGAGCGTTTTTTCAAGCTTGTCAATCACTTTTTGCTTGCTTTCGGCAGTTTTAATATTTTTTTCACGGTTCCAGCGTTTTTGCTGCTCGATAATTCCTTCGAGTCTTTGAATTTCCTTTGCGGTGTTATCGTATCTGCGCTGCTTTGCAAGCTTGTATTCTTCTTTAAGCTTCAAATAACGTGAATAGTTTGCATCGTATGCAGTAAAGGTGTTATTTTCAAGCTCAAAGGTTCTGTTGCATATCTTATCCAGAAAGTAACGGTCATGCGAAATAACCATAAATGCACCGTTGTAATTTATCAAAAAGTTTTCAAGCCACTCAACCGATGAAATGTCAAGATGGTTTGTCGGTTCGTCGAGCAGCAAAAGGTTTGAGTCGCTTAAAAGTATTTTGCATAAAAGCACGCGCGTTTTCTGGCCGCCGCTTAGTGTTTCAAAGGGCTTGCCCAGCTCGCTTTCATCAAAGCCAAGACCTATAAGACTTGAACGTGCGATGCTTTTATAGGTATATCCTCCGCGCGATTCAAAACGAGCCATCAGCCTTGACTGACGAGCTATAAGCTCTTCGAGATTTCCCTCGCCGTTTTCGATGCTTTTTGAAATTGCTTCAAGCTCTTCTTCGAGCGAGAGCATATCGGTATATACGCTCATAACCTCTTCAAAAACCGTGTTGTCAGAGTGAAGGTCGGCGTGCTGTTGCATATAGCCTATACGGGTTTCTTTGTTTATAAAAACTTCGCCGCCATCTGCATACGAAGTGTCTAAAAGCGCGCGAAAAAGAGTTGTCTTTCCTGCGCCGTTCACACCGACAAAGCCAATTTTATCCTTATCGGAAATATTAAATGACACATCTGAAAAAACAACATCCTCGCCAAATGATTTATTAAGCTTTGATGCATTTAAAAGTATCAACTCAATCACCGATAAATATTTTATCACAAAATATGCTCTTTGTAAACTAAAAAAGCTGCGTTATGTTTTTCTTGACAACATCAGACTTGGGGGGTAAAATTATAATAAACAAAACAAAATTTACACAAAGGGGATAAAAATGAAAAAAATATTAGCTTTTACTTTAATAATCGCTATTGTGGTCTGCATCGGCGGATGCACAGGCGAAAAAACGAGCATAAATGTCAGCGTAAAAATAAGTGAGGATTATGATATAGTAAATACGTCGTTTGTGCTTGCGGCAAAAGAGCCTGTGGCATCGGACGCTATCATACGTGCGTGTCAGGATGAAAAGATAGCATATACACTAACCGACGGGTTGTTTGACGGCTTTGGAGGATTAAAATCGACTAAAACGGACGGGTGGCTTTTTTATGTAAACGGTCAGCTTGCACAGATGGGGGCAAAGGATACCCCGATTAAAGACGGCGATGTGATTGAGTTTAGATATGAAAATTATGAAAGCGCATTTGAGCTGTAGCTTTTAGATAAAAAAACAGGTGTAAAATTACACCTGTTTTTATGTTTTAAAAAATTTAAAGTTGGCTTTTTCTGCTAAGCGCACTTACAACAATGCTTGTAAGCAGTGCAGCAACGATTGCTTCGGGAACACCGTTTATAAAAATAACAGACAAAATAACCGAGTAAAGCGCATCTGCCGCAATATTTTTTACGGCTCCATAGCTTTCGCCAAAGAAAAGATAAATCATATTCATAACTAAAAGTGTGTTCGTAAGCGAGCCCAAAAGACCGCAGATGGCATAATTTATTTTGCCTGAGAGCTTTGTCTTTTTTAATAATCTAAGAGCATAATACGGAACAACGCCGACCAGAATTCTTGGCACAAAGCATATTACAAGGCTTAAAAGGTTTCCCGAATTTCCGTCGACGGAGTAAAACGGGGTAAACACAAATGAGGTTATAGTGGGGCTGAAGGTGTTTGTATAAAGGCTCGTAAGACCGAAAACAAAGCCCAAAACAGCTCCCGAGCCGGGGCCTAAAAGAAGAGAACCGATTATTACGGGAATATGTATAATTGTTGCACGGGTGAACCCAAGCGGTATATAGCCTATGAACGGAGTAAATGTAAGAATAAGCTGTATCGCAATTATTATGGCCAGCCTTGCAAGCTTTTTTGTTTTTTCATTTGATGTTGACAATAGATTAACCCCCTTAAAAGTGCATATAACACATAAATTACAAATACATTATAGCACCGGCAAATACAAAAAATCAAGAAAATTATACTATATGAAACAAAAATGTATAAAAACTGCGAATATGTGGAAGGTGTTTGTTGAAATTCGCATATATTTTTTAGATTGTGCTTGACTTTTTTTAGATATTTGATATAATCAATATGTCAAGAGTGCATATTTGTATGTTTTAAAAATGCTTTATCAGTGCATATTTTTGCATGGCGTTTTGCTATGAAGGAGGAGGATACAAGGTGCAAACAGTACAAAAAGGTCAGGCATCTTATTCTTCCTTTGCCGATGAGAAGCTGGCAATCATGGCACAAAACGGCGATATTGATGCAACAGAGTATATATTAAACAAATACAAGGGGCTTGTAAAAGCACGCGCGAGAGCATATTTTCTTATAGGGGCTGACAGAGAGGATATAATCCAGGAGGGTATGATAGGCTTATATAAGGCGATACGCGATTTTAGAGAAGATAAGCAGTCGAGCTTTTCTGCGTTTGCGGATTTGTGCGCTACACGCCAGATTGTAACGGCCATCAAGACTGCGACTCGTCTTAAACATGTACCGCTTAATAATTATGTTTCTTTAAACAGACCGGTATATGAGGATGAATCGGAAAAGACGCTTATTGACATTGTATCAGAAACGATTGTATCAGACCCTGAGCAAATTGTTATAAATGATGAAGCGTATAAGCATGTCAGCACAGAAATTTTTAAAAATTTGAGCAAATTTGAAAAAAGTGTGCTCGGCCTTTATCTTGACGGTAAAAGCTATCAGGAAATTTCGGTTATATTAAAAAGAACTGCAAAATCAATAGATAATGCACTGCAAAGAATTAAAAGAAAGCTTGAAACACAGCTTGAGATAACATCAAAATAAAAATTAACATAAGTAGAAAACAATACAAAGAGGGCATGAGAGCTTTCTTTGGTTGTTATATAAATTTTCTCTATATGGTCTACATAGTTACAGCGGTTTTTTCGCCTGCGTGAGCGATTATAGAGGCACCAATTATTCAAAGTGAGGGGATTAAAATGTACGAGGACAAGACACTAATCTGTAAGGATTGCGGAAACGAGTTCGTTTTCACAGCAGGTGAGCAGGAATTCTATGCTGAAAAGGGCTTTGAGAATGAGCCACAGCGTTGCAAGGATTGCCGCGTTGCAAGAAAAAACGCTATTAAACAGTCAAGAGAGATGCACGAGGTTGTTTGTGCTGATTGCGGAGCAGTTACACAGGTACCGTTCAAGCCTAAGGGCGACAGACCTGTATATTGCAGCAACTGTTTTGAAAACCACAGATAAAAAATTAAGCGCACACTACTAAGTAGTGTGTGTTTTTTTGTATAGGACTTGATTTTTCTGAAAAAAAGTATATAATAATGTCATAAAACTATGATAGGCAGGTTGAAAGTATGGTCAGTATAACCGCTGCATCGAATAAAACATATAAATTTATAAAATCGCTGTCCATGAAAAAGGCAAGATGTGAGTATGGATGCTTTATTGTAGAAGGAATTAAGTCGGTATATGAAGCGCTTTTGTCAGATGTTATTGTCGATATGCTGCTTATAAGCGAAGGCGCATTATCAAAATGCTCTCATATAATAAAGCTTTCGGAACAAAAGAATATACAGGTATATTCAATTAGCGACAGTCTTTTTTCTTCTGCTTGCGATACAAAAACGCCCGAGGGCGTGCTTTGCGTAGCAAGAATGTATAAAAGCGATAAAATTGATTATAAAAATGGGCTATATCTGTACTGCGATAACCTTTCGGACCCCGGAAATGCGGGCACGCTCATACGCTGCGCTGATGCCGTTGGTGCATCGGGAGTGTTTTTTTCAAAAGGCAGTGTAGATATCTATAATCCAAAAACCGTGCGTGCGACTATGGGTTCGCTTTTCCACCTGCCCGTATATGATGGCGTGGATGAGAATATACTTCTCGATATGAAAAATCAAAAATTCAGCGTTTATGCAGGTGCACTTACTGACAGTGCGCTTGATTATAAAGAGGTGGCGTACCCTGAAAATACGGTTATAATTGTCGGAAACGAGGCTAATGGCGTGTCGGACAGTGTAATGAATATGATAGACAGGGCAGTTATAATTCCAATATTAGGACGCGCCGAATCGCTTAATGCGTCTGTAGCAGGCTCGATACTTATGTATGAGTGGCGCAGAAATAACTGATTTTAGAGGAGCATATAAATGAGTCTTGATAAAAACAGATTTGAAAAACAGCTTTCCTTTTTGGTTGAGATTGATAAAATGAAGAGTGTGTTTCGTCGTACAATGCTTATCGATTTGACGCGCCGTGAAAATGATGCGGAGCATTCGTGGCATTTTGCGCTTACGGCATTAGTGCTTTTGGAGTATGCAAAAGATGACGTTGATATAACAAGGGTTATTAAAATGGCTCTTGTTCACGATTTGGTCGAGGTATATGCAGGCGACACGTTTGCATATGATGAGGCGGGCTATGTTGACAAAGAAGAACGCGAGCTTAAAGCTGCTGATAAAATTTTTGGCATGCTTCCTGATGACCAGCGCGATGAGCTTAGAGCACTTTGGGACGAGTTTGAGGATTTTAAATCGAAGGAATCGTGCTATGCAAATGCAATAGACCGCTTGCAGCCATTTATAAACAATTATAAAACCGATGGCTATACGTGGCGCGAGGGAAATGTTAATAAAGCGCAGGTATATAAGCGTATGGATGCGGTGCGTCTGTATGCTCCGGAGCTGTGGCCGTTTTTGGAATATGTTATTGATGATGCGATTGGAAAAGGATATATAAGACCATAAATAAAAGCGACACAAGCGTGTCGCTTTTATTTTTGCATCATTTTTGCTTTTGCAATAAGTGCGTTTGTATCGTTTTCGATTTTGCCCTCTATTACAAGTGTAAGTAGCCGGTCAAGCACGTTTCCTATTTGTTTTCCCTCAAAGCCGAGTGATAGCATATCGTGTCCGTCTACGGCAAGGTGTTTTAGTGAAAAACATTCGCCTTCGTCAATTACCTCTTTGGCAAGAACTTCGATTTTATCAAGCGCAGAAAGTCGGTCTTCGATATACGATTTTGCGTGCGCAAGAGTGTCGGCTTTTTGAAGGCATATAAGGTCGAAAAACAGCTCTTCATCAAGTCGCCCAAGCCACTTTTTTATACTCTTTTTTGTTTCGCAAATCTGTGCATCGTGATATTCGATTAACTTAAGCACATCGTGCTTTGTAGCATTGTCGCACCTTAATAAATTTAGTATATCGCGCGTGTGCTCTGCGCTCTTTTTTGCGTGAGAATAAAAATGCCCCTCACCATTTTCATCAAGTGTGAAACAGTCTTTTTTGCCAATATCGTGAAAAAGCGCCGCAAGACGAAGGCATAGCTTTGGCTTTGTATGTGAAAGCGCGCATACGCTATGCTGCCAAACATCATATATATGATATTTACTGTGCTGCTCAAAACCGAACATAGCCTCAATCTGCGGTATAAATACGGCTATAACATCCTTGTATTCATCAATTATTTTATCGGCATTTTTGCCGCATATCAGCTTGAAAAATTCAATGCATATACGCTCTTTTGCAATATTTTTCAAAAGTTCTTTATTTTTGTGTATGCTTATTTTTGTTTTTTCTTCGATTTCAAAGCCAAGAACGCTCGCAAAACGCAGCGCACGCAAAATGCGCAGCGCATCTTCTGTAAAGCGCGTATCAGCGTCGCCAACGCAGCGTATGATTTTTCCTTTAAGGTCGCTTTGAGCGCCGAAGCAATCAACCAACCCTCTTTTTTCATTATATGCCATTGCATTTATTGTAAAATCGCGGCGTGCAAGGTCATCTTCAATATTTTTTGTAAAGCTGACGCATTCAGGACGGCGATTATCCTTATATTCTCCGTCAATGCGGTATGTTGTTATCTCAACAGGCATTTTTTCAATCACAACAGTAACTGTGCCGTGCTTTATGCCCGTATCAATGACGTGATAAGCTTTAAAAACCTCATATACCTGATGGGGCAGAGCGTTTGTTGTTATATCGTAATCAGATGCGCCTCTGCCAAGCATATTATCGCGAACACAGCCACCGACGATATAAGCGTCATAGCCATTTTTCTGGAGCGTATCGAGTATGGTTTTTGCATAAGAGGGAATTTTAATCAATTCAATCACCAATTTTTATAATTTGTACTAAACAACTAATTTGCAAGAGTATTTATTATCTCACTTGCACTTTCATAATCAAGTGTGCCGCGCATATTTGACAAAACAACAAGTCCGCGTTCGTCATAGAATACATTTATGCCTATGATTTCCGATAGTGCCCGCACAGGCAAAAATAGTCTGTCGTATGCGTTGACAGGTGGCTGGTCAAGAGTGATAACAGATTCTTCATAAAAACGTATTTCGCTTAAATAGCGTATTATTGTGGCATTCTGATTATCAGGTGCAAGCAGAATTGATATATCTGGGCTTTGTACAAGTGCGCTGTTTGATATATAATCCCATGTAACGCTAAAGCCACCAAGATTTTCGGCGATAAAACGCATCGGAAGAAGTGTGCGCCCGTTTGATACAAATGAGCATACTACATTATTTGCAGGGTCAATCATCTTTTTTGTGCCGTTTACAAGAGCGGTGTTTGAATCGACCATTAAAGAGATTTCAAAATCTGTATCGGGGTTTGGCATTGGCTCATAATCGTAAGAAAGTGTGGGTTTTTCTGTTGCAGTAGCCTGATAATTAAGGTCGCACATTATAAAATGCTTACCGTCTGCTTTTCTTCGTACGAGCATTTTTCCTTCACTAAAACCACCGTAATGAACGGGCGCATATTTATTTGAACTGTATATTGTAGTGCCTTTTGTGTTCATTACTGAAAGCAAATCGCCGCCCACATTTACGCATATTCCGTTTGAAAAGCTTGACGGCATAAGATTTCCATCGATAACTGCGATTTCTTTTCCCTGATTATTGATTAAAAACAATTTATCGCTGCCAAGCTTTTTTGTCCAGCACAAGCCTTCGCAAAATGGGGTAGCATCGGTATATTTGCCGGGCTCTATTACATATTCACCCAGGGTGTTTATAAGTCCCATATTTATATGCTTAAAATCATTTCCCGTATCTTTGCTTGCCCAGCATACGCCGTCTGAAAAATCGGATGTCCATACAAAGTCAAAGTCTGTTACAAGCTCGCCTGCGATATTTAAAATCGCACGCTTTTCGGCGGCATTTTGTACCCAACATACACCATTATTAAATGGGCTTATAGGCGTATATGAATCATCTTTTATGATATCAACAAATTTGCCTGTTTTGTCTATAAAACCCGTTTTATCTCCTTTTTTTACAAGAGCAAGTGAATCTGAAAATTCGCCTGCCTCGTCAAAGCCGGGCTCTATCATAAATTTGCCGCTTTTGTCAATATAGCCAAACATTCCGTAGGCGACTTTTGCGGGTGCAAGGTCATTTTGAAATGAACCTGCATAAGCAAATTTAAAATCAATGGCTACTTTTCCATCACCGGTAACATATCCGCTTTTGTGGTTTTTGCCGCATACCATAACAAGACCCTGCGACATTTCATCTGCGTCATAAATTTCTCCGTTATATTCAACCTCGACGAAGTCAAAGCGCATAGTCGGCACCGCATCTTCTGCCAATACGGATGCATATGACGAAAATACAACGGATATTATGTATATAGCTAAAAATATAAGCGATATTTTTTTCAAAATAATTACCTCTCTTAAACGTAGTTTTTGTCTATACTGATTACTACAAAATAGTTTTTGTCAAAATCAAAAATTTTGTCCTGTATGCGCGAAAGAAGCTGCGCATCGCTTATATCAAAGTCAAAGGGAACAACAAGGTCGAAAATGAGATTTGTATGCGTTGGGCCCGTAACCATTCGAAAATCGTGCATGCTGAGGCGCGTATCTATAGAAGCTATAATGTCTGCTACAACTTGTCTTGCATGGTTTATAATTTCGTTGTCCGTTTCAATCGGGTCCATATGTATTACCGCATCGCATCCATATCGCGTACAAAGCTCTTTTTCGATAAGGTCTATTGTATCGTGAAGCTCGAGTACATTATCGCTAGCACGCACCTCTGCATGCAGTGAAAGCATAAAACGGGTCGGACCGTAATTGTGTATAATAAGGTCATGCATACCGATTATGCCCTCATGTGAAAGCACAAGAGCTTCTATTTGACCGACAAGCTCTGTCTCGGGTGGCTGGCCAAGAAGGGGCGAGAGCGAGTCGCGTATTGTCTGATAGCCCGTAAAAAGAATAAAGCATGCCACAATCAAGCCGATATATCCATCAACACAGTAGCCTGAAAAACGAAATATCAACATTCCGCAAAGCACAGCCAAAGTTGCGACGCAGTCGCCAAGGCTGTCTTTTGCGGCGGCGATGATTGCCTGAGAGTTTATCGTTTTGCCTATTTTACGATTGAAAAAGAACATCCACAGCTTTGTCAGGATGGATATTATGAGTATTATGATGCTCACATTTGAGTAGATAATCGTTTGTGCGTCTATAATTTTGTCAAATGAGCTGCGCATAAGCTCATAGCCCATAAAAAGTATAACTATTGAAACCAAAAGTGCAGATATATACTCAATTCTTCCGTGTCCGTACGGATGCTGCTTATCGGCGGGCTTTCCCGCCATTTTAAAGCCGACAAGAGTTATTATTGAGGAAAGCGCATCGGAAAGATTGTTGAAAGAATCTGCAAGAAGGGAAACAGACGCACTGATTATACCGGCAAAAAATTTTATTATACAGAGCATTACATTGATGATAATTCCTGCCATGCCGCCAAGCGTTCCGTACTTTTCGCGCACCTTTGCATCTGTTGTATTGGCATGGTCTTTTATAAAAATTTTAAATAATAATTCAGACATATTTTTATATAGTCCTTTCATATTGAATATACCAAAAATTATGACATATAAATGAGATTTTGTCAAGCGGGAAGCCACTCTTGTATCTATACATAAAAAAGAAAAAAAGCTTGACGCAGAGCAAATTTTAGAATACACTATTTTATGGAGAAAATGAAAATCAAACAATTTTATACGGAGGGAAAAATATGATTGGAGCTATAAAACCGATTGTTCTTTTGCTTATTTCCAATATTTTTATGACGTTTGCGTGGTACGGGCATCTGCGCTTTAAAAACAGCGCTCTTTGGATAGTTGTGCTTGCAAGCTGGGGCCTTGCATTTTTTGAGTATATATTTCAGGTGCCTGCAAACAGAATCGGCAGTAATTATTTTACGACCGCGCAGCTTAAAATTATTCAGGAGGTAATTACGCTTACTGTTTTTTCTGTTTTTTCTGTGGTGTATCTTAAAGAAAAGTTTACGCTTAATTATTTGTATGCGTTTATATGTATACTTGGTGCAGTATTTTTCATCTTTAAAAAGTAGCTGTAGCAAAATGCGCATACCACACAAGGCGTATAAAATACATAAAAAACTTTTAATTAATAGGATTAAAACGATATATAAAACTAAAAAAAGCGACTCAATTGAGTCGCTTTAATTTTGTATTACTTTAATTTTTCTTCCAATAACGCTTTAATTACAGCAGGGTCGCCTGCACCCTTTAACTCTTTCATACAAGCACCAAACAGTGCCTGAAGTGCTTTTGTCTTACCGTTTTTAAAGTCTTGTACTGATTGTGGATTTTGTTCTATTGCCTTAACGACAACTGCTTCAACAATAGATGCGTCAAACTTTTTGTCAAGGCCCTGTTCTTTGCAGTAGCTGATGGGGTCAACATCATTTTCAACTACGGCAATTAATATTTTCTTGCCGGCAGTTCGGTTGACGGTCCCATCGTTTACCATTTTTATAATATTAAAGAGCTTTTCACTGCTGATTGTCAATTCGTCCATTGTTTTGCCGTCTTTTCTCAAAACGCCGATACAGTCGGTCAAAATCCATGTTGCAGCATCTTTTGCGTCGCAGCCCATATTAACAACATCATCGAGAAGCTTGCTTATTTTGTGGTTTGAAACAAGCATGTCAATCTCTTTTTCGCTAATACCTGCCAGACGATAGTCCTCAACCTTCTCATCAAGAGCGGCGGGCTTGTTCGCTTTGATTTTTTCGAGCCACTCGTCGTCGATAATAATCGGCATAAGGTTTGCATCGGGGAAATAGCGGTAATCTGCTTCGGTTTCCTTGTTACGCATAGCAAAGGTTTTTCCGCTGACATCATCAAAACGTCTTGTTTCCTGAACAAGCTCTTCTGTTTCAAAGTCCAAAGCATCTATATGACGCTGTGCTTCGTAGCGGATTGCGCGCTCGATTGCCTCAAACGAGCTCATGTTTTTAATCTCTGTACGCACGCCAAATTCTTCGCTTCCCTCGGGGCGAACAGAAATGTTAACGTCGCAGCGCATTGCGCCTTCTTCACATTCTGAAATTCCGCCCGAGCGAAACATAGACTTTAATTTGTTTAAGTAGGTTACAACCTCTTCTGCACTTCTAAAATCGGGCTGAGTTACAATTTCGATTAGCGGAACGCTTGTACGGTTGAAGTCTACATAAGAATATTTGCCGCCGTGAACAAGCTTGCCCGCATCTTCTTCCATATGAATTTGCTTGATGCGGATATCACGGCTGCCCTCAGATGTTTTAAGCGTTACACATCCGTTTGTGCATATAGGGTGATTTAGCTGTGTAATCTGATATGCACACGGAAGGTCGGGATAGTAGTAATTCTTTTTATCAAAGGTTGTGTATCTGTTTATATCACAGTTAAGCATAAGACCTGCTGTAACAGCAAGCTCTACAACGCGCTTGTTCATCACAGGCAGCATTCCCGGCATACCACTGCAGGCAGGGCATACACAATCGTTCGGTTCGTTTGCGGCACTATGGCCGCCGCACGAACAAAATATCTTTGATTCGGTGCTAAGCTCAACGTGAGTTTCAAGACCGATAACCAATTCGTAATTCATAATTATTCACCCTTCCTTTCGGCCACATCTGCAAGGCTGAGTAAAACTGCTTCGGAAAAATGCTTTCCAATAAGCTGAACAGAGCCGCTAACCATTGCCGGCACACCGATAAGGTTTGCCAAAGCGGTGAACACGCTCTCGTCGAATACCTTGCCAAAGGCTTCGTGAATATCATAAGCTTCATAAGAAGCTTTGCTTACAACGGGCGTCAAAATAGCGTCGTAATTTTTCATAAGCTCTTCAAATTTTTCAGCAATTACGCGGCGCACCTTTAATGATTTGTCATAGCACTCTTTATAGCGGTTTTTTGAAAGAACATCAGAACCATACAAAATTACTGCTTTTGTAAGGAAGTTAAAGCCTTCCGTTCTGGAATTTACATATAATTCGTCAATGTCTTTGTATTCTTTGGCGCGATGACCAAATTTGACACCGTCATAACGGGAAATATTATTGCACGTTTCTGCGGTCATCAAAATCTGCCACGCAGTATTTGCTACATCAAAAACGTCAAATGAGATTTCCTCGACAATAACGCCACTTTCACGTAGCGCATCAGCAAATGCGTTTATTTGAGCTTTTGTTTCGTCGTCTGCTTTCTGGGTTAGCTCCTTGATAATAGCAACCTTTTTGCCCGAAACATCCACAAAGCTATAATCGTAGCTTTCATTTTTAAGACTTGTGCCGTCTTTTTCGTCATGCCCTGCAATAATTTGCATTATTTCTTTAACGCCTGATGCATTTTTTGCATACACACCGACCTGCTCGCCCGAAGCGGCACACGAAATTACGCCATAGCGTGAAACGGTGCCATAAGTTGGCTTTAAAAAGTCAACGCCTGATAATGCGGCGCTTCGTCTTGTTGCACCGTTCATATCTACGCCGAGTGCGGCTATAACATCGTCGTTTGCAACTGCCTCGGCAGCTGCACCTTTTAATGAGCTTTCCTGTTTTTCATAGTACGAAAACTCACCAACAAGGTCAAGACCAAATTCGCCGACATGTGTTTTTCCTGCGATTTTATAGCCTTTGTTTTCTAAGCGTATTACCGCCTCTGCGCTGAAAAGCGGCTTAAAGCCTTCAAGTATTTTAGAGCCTGCCGAGCTTTCTGTGTCTTTTACTAAAATAGTATCATCAACGGCAATGTTACCATCGCCTAATTTTATTTTATAATAATTCATTTTGCACACCTCACTTTACAAGTCTGGGTACCTGCCAGCTGTCTTCACTGCGCTCGGGAGCGCCTTCGAGTAGGCTCTCACGAGTAAATGGCTGATGGCGGACATCTTCGCGAAGTACATTTGTCATAGGCATAACGTGTACCATAGGTTCGGTATTTTCGGTATCTATTGTGGAAAGAATTTTCTCTTTTTCACTCATAGCGGCAAAAATTTGTTGAACCTTATTTTCTTCTTCATCTGAAAGAGCAATCTGATTTAGCTGCTGCGCATTTGAAAATGTCGAGCGCTTATTCATAGATGTTTTAGAGGTTGAAGACGTGCCTGACGCACGCTGCGCAAGTGCGTTTGTGCTTCCCAAAAGGTGAACATCTTCAAGCTGCTGATTTGATACAAAGCTTGGAGCACCTAAAAGAAGGTCCTGAGCGTTTCCGTTTAGAGGGAATGCAATAACGTCCAAAATCTTTTCCTCGTCGGTTAAAAGCATTACCATTCTGTCAATGCCGGGCGCCATACCTGCATGAGGCGGAGCACCGTACTGAAATGCAGTATAAAGAGCATTAAAGCGCTTTTTAAGTTCTTCTTCGGGATAGCCTGCGATTTCAAACGCCTTTTTCATAATGTCTATATCGTGGTTACGAACTGCACCTGATGCAAGCTCGATTCCGTTGCCGACAAGGTCATACTGATACGCTAAAATTTCAGTAGGTTCTTTTGTAAGAAGAGCCTCCATACCGCCCTGAGGCATTGAAAACGGGTTGTGCGTAAAGATTATTTCGCCTGTTTCTTCATCCTCTTCATACATCGGGAAGTCTACAACAAAGCAGAATTCAAACGCATCTTCATTTATTAAATCAAGCTGTTCTTTTTTTGCAAGCCATGTGCGGATAAGACCTGCTTTTTTCTCTGTATCATTCTTTTTGTCATCACAGATAAAGAAGAGTGTTTCGCCTTCTTTTACACCTGTAAGAGTGATAATTTCTTCCTTTTGAGCATCGCTTAAAAATTTGGCGATAGGACCTGCAAATACGCCGTCTTTTAATGTGATGTATCCAAGACCGCCGAGACCAACCTCGAACGAGGTTGCATATTTTAAGGAATCCTCAAAGAATTTCTTTGATTTGCCCTGACAGTTTGCAACAATTCCGCGAACCGGCTTGCCCTTAAATGCAGGGAAGTCAACACCCGAAAAGAAATCGGTCAAATCGCAAATAATAAGCGGATTTCGAAGGTCAGGCTTATCAGAGCCGTAATACATCATCGCATCGGCATAGGTGATGCGGCGAAACGGCTTTGGTGTAACCTTTTTATCAGAAAATGTTTTAAATGTATCATAGATTAAATCCTCGCAAACATCCAAAACCTCTTCCTGCGTAGCAAACGCCATCTCAAAGTCGAGCTGATAAAATTCGCCAGGCGAGCGGTCAGCACGGGCGTCCTCATCACGAAAGCACGGAGCAACCTGGAAATATCTGTCAAAGCCTGATACCATCAATAGCTGTTTAAACTGTTGTGGCGCCTGTGGAAGTGCGTAGAATTTGCCCGGATGCTTACGGCTTGGCACCAAAAAGTCTCTTGCACCCTCAGGAGATGAGGCCGTCAAAATCGGAGTCTGCATATCCAAAAAGCCTTTTTCCTCCATCTTGTTTCTCAAATGGCGGATAATTTAGAACGTTTTACAAGGTTATCGTGGTTTTTTGGATTACGCAAATCAAGATAACGATACTTTAAACGAAGCTCGTCCTTGCTTTGTCTTGAAGCGCGAACCTCGAAAGGCAAAGCGTTAAGGCTTTTGCCAAGAATTTCAAGAGTATCTGCCACAAGCTCTACATTACCTGTTTCAATTTTGTCATTAACTGTTTCTTCATCACGCTTGCTTACGACACCGGTAACAGAGATAACGGTTTCACGGTTTACCTCTTTTACAAGACTGTCATCGTGAATGACTACCTGAGTTACGCCCGTATAATCACGAAGGTCAATAAAAATAACGCCGCCGTGGTCGCGCACAACATCAACCCAACCGGCAAGTGAAACAGTTTTGCCGATGTGCTCATCACGTATGTCATTACAATATAGAGTTCTATACATGATATATTCCTCCTACAATAGTATACTGATAAAATAAAAAGCCCAGGAACGTACTTTTATACATTCCCGGGACGAGTAAACTAATATTTAACCCGCGGTGCCACCCGCATTGATGCTTAAAAAAGCATCCGCTTTTAATATGAAAATGTAAACAAACGGAGTGTTCCCAAGCTTACTACTCATCTCAAACGCGCTCACAGTCCACGACGCATTCTCCCTTTCAGACTTTCCACAAAAGCCGAGTCTCCGTAAATTATTATAGCAAAAGATACTTTTATTGTCAACATTATTTTATCCGATTTTTTGGGGTGTTATAAAACTTGTCTTGTTGGGACATTTTTGTATTTAAACCTTGATTAATTCTGCATTTTGTGATAAAATTTTCTCTGTATATGGTGCGTGAGTAAATGATGTATAAATTACGAAAATAAATTACAGAAAATCAGCATATAGGAATGGGGAAGATAGAAGATGGAACAAAGAAAAAATAGCTTGTTGACAAGTATATTTTTTGTGGCAATTATAGCTATGTTTTGCTGTGCGCTGTGGGGAAGTGTCGCACCGGTCAATCTTGTGGCAGCGCTTGTTTTAATTTGCACAGGCATTACACTTCTTAATTATTGTAAGGGAAAAAATTAATAATTATTTTATACTGAGAGGATGAACGGATATGAGAGAAATATTTAATACTGATTTTAATGCAAGGGCAAGGTATGATTGCTTTGTGAACGATGCGTTTGATTTTACAGAAAAAAAGCAGCTCCTTCGCGCGGATTTGTGGACAAGATTTGTAAGACAGTATATAGAAAATGCCGACAATGACGATGCGGGCTGGCGTGGAGAGTATTGGGGCAAAATGATGAGAGGCGCAAGCCTTGTTTATAACTACACGCAAAATACTGAGCTTTATAAAATTTTGTGTGCGACAGTTAACGATATGATAGACACGGCCGATGAGTACGGAAGAATAAGCACATATGATACCGAGCACGAATTTGACGGCTGGGATATGTGGTGCAGAAAATATATCCTTCTCGGTATGGAGTATTTTCTTGAAATATGCAAAGAAGATGAGCTCAGAGAAAAGATAATAAAATCAATGTGCCATCAGGTTGATTATCTTATAAGCAAAATCGGCCGAGGGGAAGGCAAAAAGGAAATTACCACTGCGACAAGACACTGGAGAGGAATTAACTCATCATCTATTCTTGAAGCTATTGTTCGTCTTTACAATCTTACGGAAGAGAAAAGATATTTTGATTTTGCGACATATATAGTTGATTGCGGCGGTGCTGATGTGGTAAATATTTTTGACCTTGCATATGAGGATAAGCTCTATCCGTATCAGTATCCCGTAACAAAGGCGTACGAAATGACATCCTGCTTTGAAGGACTTTTGGAGTATTATAAAATAACGGGCGAGGAAAAGTACAAAACGGCGATAATAAACTATGCAAATAAGATTTTGGAAAGTGATTTTACCGTAATAGGTTGCAGCGGTTGTACGCATGAGCTTTTTGACCATTCGAGCGTTCGTCAGGCAAATACTACAAATGGTGAGGTTGTGCAGGAAACATGCGTAACGGTAACGCTTATGAAGTTTTTTTACCGTGTGCATCTTTTAACAGGCGACCCAAAATATGCAGACGCGTTTGAAATTTCGTTTTATAACGCATATCTTGGCTCGCTCAATACAGAGGATATAATTGACCCCTTTATAAAGAGAGAATACCCCGACTGTATAACAGAGCCTCTTCCGTTTGACAGTTATGCACCGCTTACTGCGGGCAAGCGAGGCTCAAAGGTCGGCGGCCTTCGAGTGATGTCGGATAAGCGTTATTATGGCTGCTGCGCTTGTATTGGCTCTGTTGGTATAGGACTTGTGCCGCAGATGCAGCTTTTGAAAAATGAGGGTGGATTAGTTCTTAATATGTTTATTAACGGAAGTATTAATACTACCACGCCCGGTGCAAAGAGTATAACACTAAATACGCAAACCGAGTATCCGAAATGCCCAAATGTTAAAATTGAGGTTTGCGTTGATACCCCTGAGGAGTTTACAATTCTCATAAGAAACCCGTATTGGAGCAAAAATACAAAGGTATCGGTTAATGGCGAGAGTAAGGCTGTTAACGAAGGTTATATAAGCCTTGACAAGCTCTGGGAAAACGGTGATTTGATAGAGCTTGAGCTTGATATGCGTACAGAGGTGATTTTGCCGATTCCGTATGGTCATCAGGTGCTTATGAACAAGGTTATATGGGGCAAAAACTATATGATTCCCACATATGACGAGGAAGACCCGATTGCACACAAGCATATCGCACTGAGACGCGGACCTGTAATGCTTGCGCAGGAGAATCGTCTTGGCTACTGTGTGGATGATGCGATAGAGATAAAGATAAACGATGGCTTTGCCGATGTAGAGCTTACAGATGAAGCGGTGCCATACGATTGTGTGGTAAAAGCAAGGGTTAAATTAAATGATGGCTCGGATATGCTGGTTACTGATTATGCGAGCGCAGGAAAATTATGGAATGAAGAAAGCAAAATGGCAGTATGGATGATGACAAAATAGAAAAATAAAAGGCATTTTATATGACGGGAGAGATGTAGTGTATGTTTAAACTTGAAACACATTGTCATACAAGCGAGGTCAGCGTTTGCGGCAAGGTGAGTGCATGCGATATTGTAGATGCGTATATAGAGGCGGGGTATAGCGGTATAGTAATTACGGACCATTTTAACAGAGTAACTTTTCTGAACAAGCCCGAGCTTAAAACGCGCGAGATAGCGGACTATTTTCTTACGGGCTACAGGGCGGCGCGAGAGGCTGCAAAGGGCAGGATAGATGTGCTTCTCGGAATGGAGCTGACATTTTATGAAAATGACAATGATTATCTTGTATATGGCGTAACGGAAAAATTTATAAAGAAAAATCCAAACATTATGGATATGGGCATCGAGCGTTTTTCAAAGCTTGCCCGCGATAATGGTATGATAATTTTTCAGGCACATCCGCTAAGAAACCATATGTGCATTATAAATCCGTCGTTGCTTGATGGATATGAGGTGTTTAATGCAAACGCCAGACACGATTCAAGAAACGATGTTGTACAGATGTGGGCGCAAAAGTTCGGCAAAGCCATGAGTAGCGGCTCGGATTATCATCGCGTTGAAGATTTGGCAAGAGGAGGCATTATAACAGAGAAAAGAATTGTAAATAATACGATGCTTAAAGATGCGCTTTTGGGAAGCGATAAAGAACTTATAAAGACTATTTGATAGGAGAAACAGATATGGATTTGGCAATAGTTGTTGCTATGCAGGTGAGCATAATGTTTATTCTCATTATGCTCGGATTTACGGCGAAAAGAACAGGTCTTGTAACAAAAGACGGCTCAAAGCAGCTTTCAAATATACTGCTTTTTCTTGTTACACCGTGCGTTCTTGTCAAGGCGTATCAGGTGGAGTTTAAGGCTGAGCTTGTATACAATCTATTAATAGCTTTCGCGGGTGCAATAGCTATTAATATTTTATCTTTGTTGATGGCAAAGCTGTTTTTTGGCAAAAGAAAAAATGAAAAGTCTGTAATTAATGAGTATTGCTGCTCGTATTCAAACAGTGGATTTATGGGCATACCGCTTTTAGAGGCTTCTGTCGGGACTCAGGGAGTATTTTACGGCTCGGCATATCTTGCGATATTCAATATACTAAACTGGACTCACGGAGTATATTTATACAGTGGCGATAAAAAAAGCCTTTCTATTAAAAAAATAATACTCAATCCCGGTGTTCTGGGAGTTATGGCAGGACTATTTTTGTTTTTTACAAGGATAAAGCTGCCCGGCATTGTTATGACGGCAGTTAATTATATGGCAGGTCTTAATACACCCGTAGCAATGATGCTTTTGGGAATGTTTTTGGCTGATGTTGACCTTAAAAAAGCAATAAAAAATGTAAGCCTTTATTCTGTATCTGCCGTACGTCTTATTTTAGTTCCCGTACTGGCGGTATTTATTTTAAAAATTGTGGGTATGCCAAATGAGGTAGCCGTGGCTATTGTAATATCATCGGCGTGCCCATGTGCTACGGCGTCTGCAATTTTTGCGGCAAAATATGACCTTGACGCAGGCTATGCCTCCGAGATAGTGTCTTTAAACACCGTTATGTCGATAGCTACGCTGCCGTTAGTGGTGGCGATTAATTCGCTTGCGGAAATGATTTTTTAGGTTTGATTTGACAAAAGTCGAAATTTGCTAAAAAGGAGATAGAGATGAAATTCAGATTAGAACTTATTATTAGCATTTTGGCAATGCTTTCACCTGTTTGCGTTATGGTGATAATGTTGTTTACAGAGCCTGAATTGGTTGAAGCAATATTTGGTGGATTGATTATTGGCAGTTTTTTTGGAAGTGTTTTGGGGATTATTTCTCTAATCCTCAATAAAGGGAAAAGTGAGTTGGTTAGCATTTTTTCGATTATTCCTATGCTTCCGACCGCTATTTATTTGATGGCTTTATTGCCGTGATTAAAACTAAAAAAATGACAATTTCTGAAATTGAACTGATATAAACTTGTAGCACAAAAATGATTTTCTCTTATAGTGAAAGATTGCAAAAAAGGAGATATGTGTATGAGAATAGAAAATATTTCAAAAATCAAGGGTGGCCGACAAGACGGCGCTATCAGTAATGGCTATTTATTCAGCTTCAACGGCAAGGGTGAATGCAGCGTGTATGAAACCAAGGCTCTGGGATGCTTGAAAGACGGCGAAGCGGAGATTTTTTCTGAGTTTGTTTTGGATAAAACTGATATTCTTGTACCACACAGTAATTCCGTTATGTTTGGCAACGAGTATTATGACGAAGAAGATGAATTTCCTCTGCTTTACACAAATATATATAACAACTATGCAAAAACTGATGATAAATTAAAGGGAGTATGTCTGGTTTATCGTATACAGAGAAATGAAAAAACGTTCAAATCAACACTGGTGCAAATTATTGAGATAGGCTTTGTTGAAGATGATACTCTTTGGAAAAGCGCCGGAAAAAAGATGATGTAAGGCCGTATGGCAATTTTGTCATTGATACACAGCAGGGGATTTTGTATGCTTTCACAATGAGGGATAACACTCATTCTACAAGATATTTTTCTTTTAAATTGCCAAAGGTAAACGATGGGCAGGTATGTGAAAAATACAATGTAAAAAGGCTTGTGTTGACCAAAGACGATATTTTGCAATATTTTGACTGCGAATATCATCATTATATTCAGGGAGCTTGCTGTCATAATGGCAAAATATATTCATTGGAGGGTTTTAGCAACAGTGTAGATAATCCGCCCGTAATTCGTATTATTGATACAAATTTGAAAAAAGAGGTTACATACAAACAGTTTAAGGATTTTGGGACAAATATCGAACCGGAAATGATTGATTTTGATAAAGACAGCTGTTATTATACAGACCATAACGGAAATGTGTATAAATTATTTTTTGACCTGACTTGACACGAACTATATTAATATGTCGAAAAATGTCGAACAGATAAATAATAATTTGGGGAGGGTAATATTCTATGTGGTTTATACTTGCATTACTGTCTGCAATTTTTGCAGCGCTTACATCTATACTGGCTAAGGTCGGCATTGAAGGAGTCAACTCAAATCTTGCAACAGCAATC
>SVKA01000044.1 GCA_015068725.1 Oscillospiraceae bacterium
CGGCTGAAATAACTTTCATTGTTAAAGCCTGAGAGAAAACATACTTCGCTTACCGTATAAAATTGTGAATCAAGTAGTTCTCTTGCACGGGCCATTTTAAGATTGTTTATGTATTTGAGAGGAGAGGTTGCAAACTGTTTGATAAAAGTATTTCTGAGATGTACGGTACTTATACCGCATAATGATGCAAGGTGTTCAATGTTTATGTTCTCCTTAAAATAGTTTGAGTGAATATAGTTTATTGCCGGTTCGATAATTTTAGAATTAGTATACGGAGTATGATATTCCGATTGCAAATTATAAATTATGTTATAAAGCTCGGATTTGATTTTAGAATCATATCCCATTATCTTTCGTTTTTGTTGTCTTTGCGCTTGCATAAAACTATCGAGATAGATATTTGCATTTTTAATCTTAAATGAAAAAGGTTCAAACAGGGCACCGTCCGGCATTTCGAAATTTATGGCATAGCAGTCAAAGGACATTTTTTCCACTATTGTGTAGTTAGAGCCTTTGGGGAAATATACGACCTCGTTTTCCCCGACCTTGATTTTTTTGCCATCAAAATTAAAGGTCCTTTCACCACCGGGGAAAAAGGCAAGACCGTGGCTTTTCCTGTTTTTGTGAATTTTGGCGCTTGTGCCTGCCTTGACAATATTCGCAAACGTGATTTCGCCGATTATAAAATTGTGCGTCATAAAATTATCCATATAATCACCGACATTATTATAAAATTTACTTTCGAAATAGTCAAGAGATTTTCTTCTGTTCATAGTAAAATGTATCGTTTTGTTATAGAATAAACTTGAAAGGCGGTGCTTATATGATTACTGAAACAGATCGGTTTTATATTGAAAGAAAGTATCATGATCCCGATAAAGAGTTTAATGCTTTTAGCCGTATGGCCTATCACGGCATCGGGTATATCGAAGAAAGCGGACTTGATGACGCAGAAATTTTAAAAGGACTTGAAGAACTTTCTTCTAAAACAGAGCAATTGCCGCATCCGATCGCAAGAGCGATGGCTATCAAATATGTTCTTGAAAACGAGCGTTTGTATATAAACGAGCACGATTATTTTGTTGGTCTTTATTCTCTTAATCGATTGGCAAATATTACAACCTTCAAAAAATGGGAAAACGAATCGAAAGCATATCGCGCCCCTGAAACTTTGGAACGCGCCGACGATTTTAACCGTTCGGGTGCTGTTATGATTTGGACAGACTACGACCACGTTGTGCCCGACTGGAAATCTTTATTGGAATTAGGTTTTTCGGGCATCAGAGAAAGAGCGAGAGAGTATCAAAAATTACACAAAAAAAACGGCACATTAAATGATGAAATGTCAGCGTTTTTTGACGGTATTGAAATTGAGTATACAGCCATTATAGAATTTATTGACAGGATGCACCGTGAAGCATTGAAACAAACATTTGAAAAATCATCAAAAATAGCCGAGTGTCTTAAAAATTTGCGTGACGGTGCGCCCGTGACCTTTTATGAAGCCTTGCAACTTATTTATATATATTTCATCATTTCGGAAAGTATAGACAGCTATCAGGTGCGTTCACTTGGTAACGGTTTGGATCATACGTTATACGGTTTTTATAAAAATGATATTGAAAGCGGAATATATACAAAAGAAGATATACGCAACTATTTATCATACTTTTTGATGCAGTGGTCTGCAATCGGTAACTATTGGGGTCAGCCGTTTTATATGGGCGGGACAAATCTTGAAGGCAGTACAAAATATAATGAGTTATCCTATATGATTTTAGATGTATATGATAAGCTTGAGATTTATAATCCAAAAATCCAGTTAAAGATAAATACAAATACTCCGGATCATATTCTAAACAAGGCTTTTGACATGGTACGGCGCAAAAATGCGAGCATCGTTTTCTGCTGTGAGCCTGCAATGATCAAGGCGATTATGGGATATGGCGCAACCTACGAAGAGGCGTTGAACTATGATATCAGGGGCTGCTATGAAACCGGGGTAAGAGCCAATGAGGTCTCTTCTACCTCAGGCTACGTCAATGCGGCGAAAGCTTTGGAGTTTGTGTTTACCAACGGTTTTGATGCCGTCACAAATAAGCAGGTGGGTATTAAAACAGGCGAAATTTCCGAAATGAAAACCTTTGAAGATTTTTATTTTGCGTTTCTGAAACAATGGGAATATCTGATCGAGCAAAGTATGAAGATCACCAACGATGCCGAACGTTTTCTCGCCTTTGTCAATCCGTCGTCCATGTACTCTGCAACGATAGAAACCTCTCTTAAAAACGGCAGGGACGGCTACGGCGGCGGTGTCAAATTCAATAACAATGCTATGCTCAACTGTGGCTTTGCAAGTGCGGTTGACAGCTTGCTGACGGTAAAGGAATTTGTTTTCGACAAAAAAGAAATCACCTTGGCAGAACTGTCAGAAGTGCTTAGAAATAACTGGGAAGGATACGAAATCCTGCGGGCAAAGGTGAAAAAATCGCCTCATAAATACGGAAACAATGATATGGTTGCAGATACCTACGCAAGTGCAATGTCAAGTTATTTTGCAAACAAGGTTAATAACGTTCCTAACAGCAGAGGTGGGGTATATAAAGCAATCTTCCATTCTGCGCGCGCTTTTGTGATACAAGGTGAAAAAACAGGCGCATTGCCTGATGGCAGACTTGCCGGTGAAGAACTTTCTAAAAACGCAAGCGCCGTGCCCGGTATGGATAAAAAAGGTGTAACCGCCCTTGTTGAATCTGCTACAAAGTTAATACCGTCCGACTACCACGAATCTTTTAACGTTGATGTAATGCTGCATCCAAGCACGGTAGACGGCGAAAACGGCTACAATGTGTTTAAGGGAATTTTGATGACCTATCTAAAAAAAGGCGGACAGTCAATTCAGTTCAATATTTTTAACATCGAAACCCTTCGTGATGCGCAGAAGAATCCGGAGAAGTATAAAAATCTGCAGGTCAGGGTTTGCGGGTGGAATACGCTTTGGAATAACATGAGCAAAAAAGAACAGGACGCTTATATTTTAAGAGCGGAGAATATACAATGAAAGCACTGATTTGTGATATCAAACGAATGGCTATTCACGATGGGCCCGGCATCCGAACAACGGTATTTTTTAAGGGTTGTCCGCTGAAATGCGTGTGGTGCCATAACCCTGAAAGTATCAGTTTCAAACCGCAGATTGCGTATTATGAAAACAAGTGTATCGGTTGCGGTGAATGTAAAAAAGAACGTTTTACTGTTGAAGGTTGTCTTGGAGATGCCAGGGTGTTGTACGGAAAAGAAATGAC
>SVKA01000024.1 GCA_015068725.1 Oscillospiraceae bacterium
AATATTCTGTAAAAGGCCTTAATGATTTGATTAAAAAGGCAAAAGATGCGGGCTTTATTGTAGGCTATAATCATCCCACATGGTCGAAAGAGGATGCAAGTATTTACACAAATCTTGAAGGACTTTTTGCTATGGAAATTTATAACCATGATGCATATCTTACAGGCCATGATTCTTATTGCCCGTATGTGTATGAAGAGATGCTCAGAAGTGGACAAAGAATAGGCTGCGTTTCCAGTGATGATACACATAAGGCAGAAGATTTGTTTGGTGGTTTTACATATATTTATGCTGATGAGCTCAGTCATGATGCGGTTATAAATGCTCTTGAACGTGGAGATTATTATGCATCAAGAGGTCCGGTTATAAAGGCTCTTTGGTACGAGAATGGTATTTTCCATATAGAATGCAGTGCCGCGAAAGAAATTATTGTTTCCAACAGTGGCAGAAGAGAACCGGATAAATCTGTAAAACGGTCAAACAATTGTGACATTACTTGCGCAGAGTTTCCAATCAGCGAACTTGATACATTCGTTCGCTTTACAGTGGTTGATGCAGAGGGAAAAACTGCGAATACCAGGGGTTATTGGAGAGAAGAGTTTGAAGAATCAGCGGCGATAGCGCCTTTTGAACCAAGAAAAATTAAGGAGGCTTAATAAAATGCGTGAAGATGTAATTAAAAGGATAGAAGAAGAAAAAATAATAGTAATTGTCAGAGGCGTGGAGTCAGATAAGCTCATTCCTTTGGCGGAGGCAATGTATGAGGGAGGAATACGCCTTCTCGAAGTTACATACAGTGCTAACGGAAAAATAAGCGATGAAGAAACTGCAAAAAACATTGAATTGCTTTCAAAACATTTTGAAGGCAGAATGTATATTGGGGCAGGAACAGTTATAACCGAAAAACAGGTTGAACTTACAAAAAATGCAGGCGGAAAGTTTATAATTTCTCCGGATACTTATGAAAATGTTATTAAGAAAACTCGTGAACTTGATATGGTGTCTATGCCGGGCGCACTCACTCCGAGCGAAATTCAGTCGGCTCACAGATATGGAGCAGACTTTGTTAAGCTATTCCCGATAACAAATATGGGAGTTGACTACGTCAAGGCGGTCAAAGCGCCACTTTCACACATAAAGTTTTTGGCTGTGGGAGGAATAGATGAAAATAATATGGGAGACTATCTGAAAGCAGGAGTTTGCGGCTTTGGTGTGGGCTCAAATATTATTGATAAAAAGGCGCTTGCAGATTGCGATTATGAATCGATTACACAACTTGCAAAAAAATATGTGGCTCAGGTAAAGTAATAAGGAGGGGAACGTTTTATAAAACGTTCCCCTTTGTTATATCTGTCTACTTTTTATATTTATAATCAGGATTCAAACTTCGCTTTTATGGTTTTAATGTATTCTTTCGGAGATTTATTTTCTTTCTTTTTAAATAAACGGCTGAAATAATGCACCGATGAAAAACCAAGGCTTTGAGATATTTGGGTTATACTGTATGTGCCGTTTCTGAGAAGCTTTTTTGCTTCTTTGATTTTAAGCGAGTTAATATAATCAATAATTGTAGAGTCATATGTGTTTTTAAAGGAATTACATAGCGTAGTTTTGTTCGTATTAAAAAGAAAACAAAGCTCCTCGAGGGTAATCCTTTCTTTATAATTTGTAGTGATATATTTGTGAATTTCATAGATTTTGGCATCTGTTATGACATCTGTGTGTTTATCTTCTTTTCTTTCAAGGCCACGCACAAGCTCAATTAAAAACGTTTCAAGCTTTAATTTTATCATCTGGTCTGCGCCAAAGGGATAGTCCTCTCTTTTTTTCATATCCTTAAGGTTTGGTATATCATAAGGCGGCATAAAAACACTGCGGCCTTCTTTTATGATTTCGGATAAAAGCTTTTGTTGTTCACCTGCAAGCTCCAGCGGTGCTTTCGAAAAAATATCAAGAGCTTCACATTTACATTCAAAACCAATTATTATTATGTTTGGCGAGCTGTCCTGACTACATTTAAGAGAATGAATTTCGCCTGATTTGTGAATAATAATTTGATTTTTACAAAGTTCGCCCGAATAGTTTTGGGCATTTACCAAAATAGAGCCGTCATCGACATAAATCAGCTCGCAAAAAGGATGGCTGTCATTATCTGTACGATACTGCTTTGTAAATTCGAAATAGTGAATGTGTGCTATTCTGGTTACTTCAATTGCCTTTTTAAAGCTTTTAAGTTTAAAGTTCATAACATTTATTCTCCTTACGGCATGAGCCAGCCAAATTCATCCGGTGAGCGATAGATATGCAAAAAGCTTACGGGATTTTCGGATTTTTTCCATAAAACCGAGTTGTTTGCAATGCGAAGCTTTAATGGCATATCTTCTATCCACGAAACGTCTTTTCTTGAAATTGTGATGGTGTAAATATCCCTTTTGCCGCCAGTGAATTTGTATGCATATTTACCCTTTTCAATCTGCACTTTTTCGCCAAAATATCCATGAATTCCGTGAGATATAAGGCTGCGCTCACCTTTTTCAAATTTTATCTGTGCCGATGGCCACAAGGGTAAAAACTCAAAACAACAATCAAATGTGCTGTCTTTTTCACCGTCAAGAAGCATATAAATATTTTCTCTATCATACGCCACTTTGAAAAATGCATTTGCACCTTCGATTTCTTCTGCCTTGGCACAGTCGAGAGATTTTGCCATTTTATATCCGTTCTCATCACCAAGAAAATATTCAAGAGCGAATAATCCGTCATCAATTCTTTTTTCTACCTCGGCAAATTCTGTTTTAAGAAGTGTGCTTAGCGAGGTGATTCTCTTTTTAAGCTGAGCGGGGAAGAATTTATAGCTTTCCGCCTCCGAATGATATCCGAGTCTTGAATCGTTTTCACATAGCGGTATCATCTTTTTGCTGTTTTCTATTTCGTCTTCCACGATTTTTCTCATTTTTGTAAGTGTATCACGGGCGTCGGAATTATTTTTTGCAAGCTCATATCTTAGCATGTAAAACTCTATAATATTTTTTGCACTTGTAAACAATAACATAAGTGCCTCTGCAACAGATTTTTGTTCATCAGGAGTGTTTGAAGGCAAAAATGAAAGACCTTTTTCCCAGTTTTCTGTAATTGCATCCAAAAGAGCCTCGGTTTCTTCTATTGTGTGGCAGTTAAAAATACATTCACCTATGCGGTCGCCTTCGGCAGCCTCCAGATATTTCCATGAACGCGAAAGCGGATAGTTTTTCGGCTTTAGCTGCAAATCCCATGCAATACCGTCGTGCACGGGACCGTAATAGCTAAACAGTATGTTAAGAGGATAATTCTTATAGCCTTTTTCAAAAAGCTCCCATGCTTTTGATGCTTCTTTAGCCCTTGAATTTCCAAAATATATTCCGGCGAGATGTTCCAAAAAGGCCTTTTTGTCAGAAAAATCGTGCATAAATGCGAGTTCGCCGGAGGCCTTGCTCATAAGTGACGGGTAATTGCCGAAGTACCAGCATTGCATAACTCCGGAAATATCGGCACTGTACTTGTCAAAAAGAATTCCGGGCACGGGAATGTACGGAACGGTAGCAAGCTCATGTGAGCAGCAAACCTGCATTTTTGCATACATTTCGTTGCCGTTTTTCTTTGCAGCTTCAGAGGAAATTTTATATAAATCAGAAGGACCTGCATATGAAAGCCAGTAATCAATAGCCAGCCTTTTCTTCCCAAGCTGTGTGGCAGTGCCTTTTTCTTCAAAGTTTTGCATTATTATAATATCGGAGTCGACCTTTTCTATATATGATTCTATCTCGTCATAACCCCAGAACTTGTGACCGTATGTCCAGCTTATAAATTCAGCATTTGAATTAGCCTTTCGCATTCCTTCTCTTAAAAGATTTGCCGTATGAGCCACAACCTCTGCTCTCGATTTGCCTTTGCATCTGGGACAATCGTCAAGATTGTGTGCATTTCGTTTGGCTATGGTGCCCTTTCCGTCGTCTATATCCATAATGCCCGGAAGCTTGTTGCTAGCGCATGATGTAGGCTTTTCGCCGTTGGTGATGTCGATAACGCCTGCCATATCCGGAAGTGCCTTGCACAGCTTTTGCATAGCTTCAACACAGTATCTTGCCCCTTCCTCGCTGCTGGTGCAGAAGGTATAGGTGTTATTGGACGGCTGATATATTCCTGCCATATGCGGGTACTTTTCATAAAGCTCGGCAGGGAGTGCAATGGGGTCAATCATAAATACATAAACGCCGATGCCGTATCTTTTGCACCGTTTGATTATACTGTTTAATTTGGCGATTCTTTTTTCACAGCCATCACCATATTCGGGAATTATATCTGTTTTTACAAGATCGGAAAGTCTTGTGTATATCCACAGACCGTTTGTACCGTCGTGAGCAAGACGGTTTAAGTACTCATCAGGATAATAGTCAATATCGTTTGAGAGCTCATCAATATTCAACGGAGGTCTGTTTGTAGGGCTGAAAAAACCGCGTGTAATACGTTTTTTGATTCTTGGTGCCCTTGTTATTTTGCCCAAAGGTAAAATGGGTCCTTCGCGGCGCAAAAATTCGTCTTCAAGGTAAACCAAGCCTCTTCTTATGCCCTCGGTGTCGTTTGCAGATAATGTGCATCGCTCCTTTTCAATTTTGATTGTATATGCTTCGAAACAGTCGGTTTTTTCTTTTTGTATATATATGGGAAAACTGTTTCCTTTGATTTTATAAATGTCCAAAAACAAATTAAAATCATCAAAAGCCGTTTCAAGCAAGCCTTCCGCATCGCAAAAGTTATCTACTATATAAGCTCCTTTTGCCAAAACCTCGGTATCATCAAAGACTTCTCTTTTGAACCAGTCAGGAGCTGTGGTATGAACAGGTGATTTCAGCTCATCTACAAATAACAATGGCGGCTGTTTTTCATAAAACTGTTTAAATCTCGATTCTGTATTCATAGCTATACCCCTTTTCAAATCAAAAAGTAATTATTTGTAGAAAGAATAGCATAAACGGGTGATGTTGTCAACGCAAAAATATGAAATAAAACAAAAATATTTACTATTGTGCAAAAATAATTTTCAATTGTGTAAATACAAATAAAAAGCTTTTATGTATAATTAAGGTGGAATCAAAAGGTGCTGTTTACATACGGCACTCAAAAAAGAAAGGCGGAAACAAAAAATGAGTAGAATATGTATACCGGATTATGAGTATAAGCAGAGAATAGAAAGGGCAGCAAAGCTTATAAGAGAAAAAAATCTCGACGTTATGCTTGTGGCAAGTACAGAGTCGGATTATGCCAATGCAAGATATTTTTCGGGCTTTTGGCCTCTTTTTGAAAGAGCGGGTGTAGCAATCTCGGCAAATGGCGATGCTGCGCTCCTTTGCGGACCTGAATCTTCAATTTTTGCAAAAGACTTTGGCAAGCTTGATAAGGTTTTTGTACTAAAAGAGTTCAGAGAATCGGCAGACCCGGCATATCCCGAGCTTACAGCAGACACATTTGCTGATGTATTCAAGGCAATCGGAGTAAGCGGCAAGAAAATCAGAATTGGTCTTGGAAGCTATGTCGAGTGCACACTGCCTATATACGAAGGACTTAAAGAAGCATATCCTGAAGCAGAAATCATCAAATGCAACGAAATTATGGTTGAGCTCAGAAAAATTAAGAGCGTAAACGAGCTTGCATGTATCAAGGAGGGCTTCAGAATTATTGATATTGCTACAGATGAGGTTATAAGAAACTTAAAGCCCGGTGTGACAGAGCTTCAGATGGTCGGCATTGCTCAAAAGGTAATTTATGAAGAGGGCGCTGAGTATGAGGGACTTCCAATGTACGTTTTCAGTCAGGAATCAACAAGACACGCAATCAGCCGCTCCACATATAAAACAATTAAATCGGGAGATATAGTACAGCTCAACCTTTCGGCAAAGATAGACGGTTATTCACCTGCGACGGGTATTCCTGTTGTTATGGGCAAGCTTGATGATGAAAGAAGAAAATATATAGATTTTTGTCTTAAGGCACATGAGTGGACGGAAAAGCAGCTCAAGGCAGGCGTTTTAGCATCGGATGTTGCCAAGGGCTTTTATAAGCTTTATGAAGAAAACGGCTACAAGGATAACTTTGTTTATGGACCATGTCATGGTACGGGTATGATTGAGGTTGAGGCACCCTGGATGGAAACAAACAGCGATTATAAGCTCGAGGAAAATATGACATTCCAGGTTGATACGTTTATCTCAGGTCCTGCATTTGGATGCAGATGGGAAAAGGGCGTTGCAATAACAAAGGACGGATGTACTTCTATGACAGATTACTTAAAGAAGGGAATTATAGAAATAGATGTTTAATAAAGTTGGAAAAAAAGTATGGGTTATTCCTGATTGCGAGCTTCCCCGTGAGGGTGAGGGAGTATTGAAGGGGCACGAATCTGTAATTGTTGTCAACGACAACGATAAAGATGTCGTGATAGATGTTGTGCTTTATTTTGCGGATAAAGATTGCTATGAGGGCATCAAATGGTATGTCGGCGCAAAAAGAGTGCGCTGTTTCAGAATGAATAACCTTGATGATATGTGTGGATTTAAGGTTCCGTTTGAAACTCAGTATGCGATGAAGCTCGTTTCAAGCGGTAATATAGTTGTTCAGTATGGAAGACTTGATAATCGCCAGACTAATTTAGCATATTATACAACACTTGGATACTAGAGGTGATATATTAGATGGTTTTCAAAGAGGATATTGCAGCTGCCTTGAAAGAGGTTGGCCTGTCTGAGGGCGAAACAGTTCTTTTTCACTCGTCGTTAAAAAGCTTCGGCTATGTTGAAGGCGGCGCTGACAGCGTTATATCAGCCTTTTTAGACGTGGTAACCGATACGGGTACGGTGCTGGCTCCGACGCTTTGCCAAAAAGAATTTCAGGATGCGTATATGACATGGCATATTAACAAGCCGTCCGATACAGGTTTTATAACGGAGGTTTTCCGAAAAAGACCTGATGCGCTAAGAAGTGACCAGGCAACACATTCGGTAGCGGCTGTTGGGAAAAAAGCTGAGTTTTATACAAAAGACCATGGAAGCGATGGATTGCGGATTGGCATTTTTGGATATACTCCGTTTGCTGCGGTATCTCCATGGCAAAAGCTGTATGACGATAATGCAATGATTGTTTTTCTTGGTGTGGGCTTTGAAAGCTGTACAATTAAGCATCTTATTGAGTACCATTTGGTTGAGCATGTGCTTTCGTTGGCACAAAAGAAAAACGAGTATGACAAATATGCGTCCCTTGTCTGCAGATTTGATACTCGCAGATGGCGTGAAAATTATATGTGGCCATATATCAAGCCTGAAAAAATTGAAGAGTTTGTTATACGTGAAAATCTGATCAAGACAGTAATGTGCGGTAATTCGAAAATAACGGCAGTGCGTGCAAAGGATTTTGGTGAGATGATTTTTAAAGATATTTTAAATGATACAAAAAAATGGTACGAGCATTATCCCAAAGCGCTTGACTGGCTTACTTTAAATGTGTAAACTGAATTTATAAAGGAGAAATTTATATGTATCTTGACAAATGTTTCCCAAAGGAATTTGAAAATGCAAAGAAGAACAATACTCCTGTTGTAATTGTTGGCGGTACTGTTGAGTACCATGGTGCTCACTGTGCATATGGCTGTGACAGCCTTGTCGCACAGGGGCTTTTGGAAAAGCTTGCAAAAAAGAAGGATATAATTATAGCACCTTCAATCAGCTACAGTCCGTCAAGCTATGCAGTCGGAGATGAAACTACGGGTACGGTTCATATTCCCGAAAATATTTTTGAGGAATATGTTTATTATGTTTTTATGAGTATGCTTTCATCGGGCTTGAGAAATATTTATGTTCTCATCCATCACCAGTTTGAACAGGAAAATTTGATGCCTATGACACTTTCGTATATGAAGGCAGCCAAACGCGCTACTATGGCATATATGGAGAAAACGAGAGGTCAGGGCTGGTGGGGAAGTGAGGAGTATAACAGCTATTATGAAGACCTTGGCGGCGGCGATGATCCGTTTAGCTGGATAAAGGTTATCCCCACAATGAGCAAGCAGGTTCAAGATGCGACGGGCTATGACCATGCGGGCGAGTTTGAATCATCTATACTTATGTCGCTTTATCCCGAGACGGTGAAGCTTGAAAGACTTGGTGATGTTGCGCATTGGTTTACAAAGAGTGCCGAGAAGGCGAACAAGGAGCTTGGTGACAAAATGGTCGAGCTTTCGCTTAAATGGCTTGAAGAAAAGATTGTATAAAAAGGGTTATAAACAAAGGGGTGTGCGCAAAATGGATAATATTATAATGCAAAACAGAGAATGGATAGACTCCACATGGGAAAAGCTTGAAAAAAAGCTTTTAAGAACTGCAGTAAGCAGCAGAAATATGATTCCATACACCTCCCAAAATGGTGTCTATACAGATGAAAACCGCAAAGTTTCGTGGTGGACAAATGGCTTTTGGGGTGGACTTATGTGGCTTATGTATAAAGAAACGGGCAATGATGAGTTTCGCAAGACTGCTGAAAAGTCGGAAGAAATTTTAGATAAGGCACTTTGTGATTATTTGTGCCTTCATCACGACGTAGGATTTATGTGGCATATAACGAGCGGCGCAAATTATCGTATTACATCAAATGAGAAGTCAAAAAACAGAAACCTCTTTGCAGCCGCATCGCTGTTTTCCAGATATAATATTGATGGGGAATATATAAGAGCGTGGAATTCTGAAAAAGCAAAAAACTGGTCCATAATTGATTGCCTTATGAATATTCCGCTTCTTTACTGGGCATCTGACGTAATTGGTGATGACCGCTTTAAAAAGGTTGCTATGAAGCATGCTGATATGTCAGCTAAGCAGCATATAAGAGAAGATGGCAGTGTAAATCATGTTGTAGAGCACAATCCCGACAGATGCGAGATGATAAAATCTCATACCGGTCAGGGCTATTCGCCTACATCGTGCTGGTCGAGAGGCCTTTCGTGGGCTGTTTACGGCATGGTGCTTTCATATATTCACACAAATAAAAAGGATTATCTTGAAGCAGCCGTAAAAACAGCGGATTATTATATTAAAAAATGTGAAAAATACGATTATATACCTCCGATTGATTTTGATATGCCCGGCGAGCCAATGTATATTGACACAACGGCGGGCGTAATTACTGCGTGCGGTCTTATTGAGATTGCAAAACAGACAAATGATAAAAAATATCTTGAAGCTGCAATAAAAACGCTTCGAAATATTGAAGAAAAATACTGCGACTATACAGATACAGAAGATTCTATTCTTCAAATGGGAAGTGAAAGATACCCGTTTGACGAAAATGCTATGAAAGGAGTTCATATTCCAATTATTTATGGCGATTTCTTCTTTGCTGAGGCGATATTAAAGCTTAAAGGCTCGGATTTTCTAATCTGGTAATAAAAGGTGGCTGAAATTATGAATATTGATTCTTTGATAAAAATCATAAAAGACACTGTCGAAAATCACAAGCTTGAAAATGACGGTGAATATGCAAGATTTCTATGGCAAAATCCCGAAAACACACGTAAAATGGGGCTTAATGAATATGGCTGTGCCGATGCAGTGAATATTTTGTATACAATTAATGATTTTATAAAAGACCCCGCTTCGCGCGCAAATCATATCAGGGTTTTGCAGGATTTTCAGCAAAAGAATACAGGGCTTTTCAAAGAAAATACGCATCATTTTATACATACGACAGCACACTGTGTAGCTGCGCTTGAGCTGTTGGATGCTGTGCCGAGATATCCTTTGTATGCACTTGAAGAGTACTTTACTCCCGAGGGCGTAAGAAGGCTTCTTGATGGGCTTAACTGGGAAGATCCATGGTCGCAGGCACATCAGGGAGCGGGAATTTATGCGGCGGCAGTTCTTACAGGCTCAGTCGATAAAGAATGGGAAAGAGCATACTTTAACTGGCTTTGGGAAAACAGTGATGAAAAAACCGGCTTTTGTAAAAAGAATGGTACAGGTGACAGTGCACAGCAGTATCGTCATATGGCAGGCAGTTTTCATTATTTCTTTAATTATGAATATGCTAAAATGCCACAGCGTTATCCTGAGAAAATGATTGATGCGCTTTTGGAAATGTATAAAAATGACGCATTTAATACACCCGGTAATGTAAGCAATTTTGGAAGAAATGTAGGTTTCTTGGAGCTTGATTGGACGTATAGTGTAAACAGAGCACTTCGTCAGACGGCGGGTTACAGAAGAGATGATTGCATAAAAGCACTTCGTAAATTTGCCAAAGACTATATCGAGTGGCTTTATTCGCTTGACCATAAAACGCATGAGCGTTTTAATGACCTTCATATGCTTTTTGGTGCGACATGTGCGCTTGCTGAACTGCAAACCGCATTGCTCGGCGAAATAGAAACTAAAAAGCCGTTAAGACTTGTGCTTGACAGAAGACCGTTTGTTTAATCAGTATTGACATGTATAAATAAATAACTTATAATGTTTTTAGCCGAGAAACAACAAAGTTTCCCGGCTAAAAATAAATGTGAGGTATAGTATAATGTATAAATTTGACAAAGATGCGGTTGTTTGCTTTTTAGGGGACAGTATTACAGCACGTGGACGATGGCTTTGCAGAATTTTAGACTATTACAGAGAAAATATGCCCGAATGCAACTTAAAAGTCTTTAACTGTGGTCGCAGTGGTGGAAATGCAAGTATTGCGATAAAGCGCATGGAAACGGATATGTTTATATATAAGCCGACAGATGTTGTTATTATGTTTGGTATGAATGATATCCGTCATAATCTTTATGAATGCGATGAAATAACAGAAGAAATTTTTAACGAGCGCAGAAATGCAATAGAGCTTTATGAAAAATCAATGCAAACTATTGCAGAAACACTTGATAAAATGGGGATAAACCTTATTTTTTGTACGCCTACACCGACAGATATTGAACAGATAAGCGAGGTGCATGCAAAACCGGGTACAAGACTTGCTCTTTCTCATATAAGCCGAATCGTCAAAGATATTGCGGCAAGATATGGTGGACATGTAGTTGATTTTTATTCTCAGTTTTCTGATATGATAGATGTTTTAAGAAAAGACAATCCGCATAACAATATCGTTGCACCGGATAGAGTGCATCCTGTTTTTGCCGGAGAAGAAGTTATGGCAAATATTTTCCTTCGTGCTCAGGGTTTTGATGTGCCAATTTATGATAAGATACAGGATTGGCAGCAAGTGAGCGAAAAGCCCTTTTCTGCGCATACTGAGGAAATTTTTGAGCTTACGCAGTATCTTCGTGGAATAGCGTATGTTGAGTGGGGACTGCTTTTTGGTGTAGAGGCGGACGAAATTGATAAAACGCTTGAAAGTCTATATAATGATCCTGAAACAACGGACTTTAAAAAAAATACAATAGAGTTTTATAAAGAACATATAGCAAAAAAAGAAGAATACTTAAAAAGGCTTATAGAAATATCATAAAAACTGCCTCTTCACTATTGAAGAGGCAGTTTTTTTATTTTATCTTGTTTTCCAGTCAAGAACTTCCCAGTCTGCCGGTGGTTCGCCAAAATCAATTACATCCATGACTTTGCCGCCTGCAAGAGCAGATTCGTGTGCCATAAGGCCGGGAATATTCCAACGTGCTACTTGCCAGATATTTGTGGGCGAAAGCTTGCCCGTAGCGCATGCACGGCAGAAATCGTCAATCAGGAAGTGATGTGTTCCGTTATGACCATTGTGAATTCCCTCATACTCTTTTGGAAGTCTTTGTGTCGGCTGAACGGGCGATGTGCTGCGGAAGCCCTCTCCGTCGGCGATTTTCTGGATTGCGTCAGCGTAATTTTCATTAATCATCTCTGTGATGTATTCGGGCATAAGCTTGTCTGTTACATCCTTCATAATAACGTTTCTTGGATAAGCATCAGCAGGCTGATTTTTATCCCACACAGCGAGGTGGTGTTTTGCAACAGAGAACTCATATCCACCATCTGTACCGTAGAACTGTGAAATATACGTTTCGGGAGCTTTCCAGCCTACGCAGCGGTTTTCGCTGATTCTTGCAATACCTCCATTTGAAAGCTCAAGAAGCATTGTAGTATTGGAGAAGGGATTGTTGTAAATATTCTGGCCTTCTGTGCCGTAAATATCAGTTCTGGGGCTGTTTGCATAGCCGAGTGCAACGACCTTTTTGGCGTATACACCGGGCATAGCGCTGAGCACCATCGAGGTTGAGTGTGTGGGATAATACATAGGGGGAATACCTGCAAACTCTTTCCATTTGTCGCCACCGGAGCTTTTAAAGCTTTCCTCCATATTTCTTATATCATGGTTATAGTGAGCTTCGCCGTAAGTGAATTTGCCAAAGGTTCCTTTTGCGTATTCTTCACGGCAAAAGATTGCAGGCGCTCTGTAAAAGCCTGTTTCACCCATTGAATATGTAAGACGGGTTTCTTTTACAAGGTCTATAATTTCTTTTATTTCGTCAATTTTTAGTGAGCAGGGAACAGCGCTGTAAACGTGTTTGCCTGCTTTGAGCGACTCGATTGCCATTGGAGCATGTTTGAAGCGTTGTGTAAATATAGCGATTGAGTTAATCTCTTTTGATGCAAGGGCCTCTTCAAAGCTTCCGATAATTTCTACGCCGAATTTTTCGGAATAATCCTTTGCACGCTCTTTGTTAAGGTCGCATACATAAACTTTTTTTACTTCCGGATGTGCTTTAAACAGAGGTACAAAGTTTTTTGCAAATCTACCGCAGCCGATGACCGCAATTGTAATTTTTTCTTTCATTTTCATCTTCCTTTCTTTTATGTGATATATTTTTTATCATATAATTTTGCCAATAAAAAACCCATCAATTCCTTCGAATACATATTGTCCGCTTTTTTTGAGTCTGAGTGTTGCTCTTTCGTCTTTAAACGAAATATGAATGTTAAGAGAACCAAAGTATGTGTCAATAACGTGGAGCATAATTGCAAATGTGTTTTCATCAATCATCAAGTGTTTTTACAAGTTTCAGGACTTCGCCTGATGATATTCCGACAGATTCCGGAGTTGTTTTTTTAAACATAGACGCTTACTCCTTTTTGGTAAAATTCCACTCTTTTTCTCTTTTTAATGTTTCGAACTGCTTTGTGTCAAGCTTCCAGTCTTCACCTGTGCGGAATTTCTTTTTAAAGCTTTTTTTCAAAAGACCCTTTTCTTCAAGGTGAATATAACACGCTCTGTCGCATGCTCTGCCACAGATTGATGTGCGGTAAAAATGCTTTGCCGGCGGATAGAAATAGATGTTATCAAGTATTTGCTTTGCTTCTTCTGAGTCAAAATCAGCGTCGCCGTTTATAATATCAAGTCTGTTTTCAAAATTCATAAATGCATCGGGCGGCATAAACGGGTTTTTGCTTCCGTTTGCACCGTTATAATATACTGCGCATCTCCACAAATCAACATCGCCGTCATCGTTTATTGCATGACCGGGACAGGCCTTTATACACTCGCCGCAATTATCGCAAAGGTTATAAGCCTGTTTTGGCGTTTCTTCGATTTCGGCATCCGTAAGTACAAAACAGTATCTTATAAACGGACCATACTCGGCGTTTATAATTCTTCCGCCAATGCCTTTTTCGCCAATGCCGCAAATTACGGCAGTTTCTTCAAAATCAAGCTGCATTTCGGCAGTTATTCCCCTGAATATATCTGTATAATCAACTTCGGGATTTGTGCTGTTTTCTTCTTTCATAATCGTCTGATGACGTCTTTGAGGAAGAGCGATAAAACCACTGCGTTCAATCACGTTTGCGACCTGAAGCATAGCAAACGGCATTACAGTTTCTTCTAAATTTTCAACGCCCATTGTTGTATACTGATAATATACCGTTCCTTCTTCGACGCCGCGATACATTCCGCGAAGCACGCGAAAACCAAGGCCGATAACAGTCTTTGCTTCGGGGAAAATTTGAAAGATTGCACTATCCTTTGGAAAATTTGCTGCACTTGTAAAAGTTACAACGTCTGCATCATATTTTTTTGCACATTCAATAATTAAATTTCTCATACCGATTCCCCCTTTAAATGCTTGTTGCAGGCAAGCTCACATTTTTTGCCGCAAAGACATGCAACGTATCCGAAGTGTGTTTCGGGAAGAAATCTAAGATGCGGATAAAGCGCCTTTGCACTTTCAGAGTCAAATTCCATTTCGCCGTTTATGATTTTCTCTCTGTCGGGATGTCCTTTTAGAAAATCATCTTTCATAAAGGGATTTGACTTATGTGCGCCTCTGTAATATACACTGCATTGCCATGTGTCAAGGCCATCGTTTGAAATTGCGTGACCGGGGCATGCCTTTATACATTCGCCGCAGCCATCACAAAGCTCTTTGCTAAATGGCTTATCGCACTCGAGCGGTGCGTCGGTTATTATATATACAAAACGAAGGTATGTGCCGTATTCGGGGGTAATAACCTTGCCGTGAAGGCCCACGCTGCCAAGACCGCACACCTTTGCGGCTTTATCTGTGTCGATAATAACATCGGGAGCGGGCTTTCCGGGTGCAACGGGACTTGCGTGCACAAGCTCATATGTGCTCTTAACCTCGGGATTGGTTGTTTTATCCCCTTTAATTCTCATACCGGGAACGTTTCTTTGAAGACACGCATCAAAGCCACAGTCCTCAATCATATTGCCGAGCTTTAAAAGAAAAATCTCGGCAAAAGTTTCGTCAATATACTTTACGCCAATGCTTGTATATGTATAAAACTGACTTTCGGATTCCATGGTCTTATAAAATCCCTTTGGTATCGGAAGTGCACAGCCTATTATACATTTTGCACTGGGAAGTATGCTTAAGGGATTTCTTTGAGCGTCATCGCCCTCAAAGTACTTTATATCGCCAATGCCGCACAAAACTGCGCCAAGCTCTTTGGCTTTGTTTTTTATCATTTCTGCAGTAAGCATTCAAGCTCCATCCTTTCTGTTTGGTCTGGGGTTATATCTTTGTTTTCAACGACTGCTAAAAGCGCGTCCTTGCTGACACAAAGATAGTGCCAGGTGTTTTTACGAACACAGTATAGTTTGCCTTTTTCGATGTTGGTACTTTCTAAAACGCCGCCCTCGACCGTGTGTAAAACAGCTTCGCCGTTTATCAATATAAACACTTCGTCTGTTCCGAGGTGGCGTTTCATATGGTCAAAGCCTTCGGGCGAGTAGATTGTATCATAAGTGATTGTCGCAATTTGCCACGTATCTGACGAAAAAACGCTTTTAAAGCCTTTTGCGCCACACTCTATAATATCGGTCATCTGTCCATCCTCCAGGCTTTGCCGTTTCGGAGCGGTTTGTCAAAGCGACCTTCCATACATCCGCCTTTTTTCTCAAGAACAGATACACACGCTCTTATACAGCCGCCGCATTTTGCCATATTATATCCAACCCAGCTTGGAAAATATTTTTCCAAAGCTGTATATACCTTCATAACCTCTTTTTCGTTTGCGTCATCTGTTACACCTTCTAAAAGGTCGAGCATTCCGTCTTCGTTTTTATCGAATACGTCTTTGGGCACAAACGGGTTATAGTATCTTCCGCCGTGGGTATAGAAGGCGTAGCAGCGCCACATATCTATATCGCCCCATTCAATCTTTTTGCCTTCGAGCTCAATGCTGACGGATTTGCCCGAATTAAGCGGCGGAATGCATCCGCCCGGGCACTCTCTTACACATGCACCGCATTTTCTGCAAAGTGGCTCGCCGTTATATATTTCGTCGTATGTATCAAATTCTGCATCGGTAAAAATGAATGCCACACGCTGAAGCGGACCAAACTGCGGTGTTAAAAGCATTTTACTCCAGCCAATTTCACCAAGACCGCACGCAACAGCGGCAATACGAAACTGGAACTGCAAATCGGGCGGAACCTTGCCCTCTGAAACCTCGCGTGTAAACTGAACGCTTCTGTGGTGCGCTGTCTTTCCCTTTGCATGTTTGCTTACCTCGATTTGTTCTTCGGGCGAAAGTGTGTTTCCGGGGCTTCCGTCCATATCGGAAACGACGCCTCTTGCACCTGTGTTACGGTAAACGACAGCTTCATATCCTTCGTCTTCTATGACTCTTCCGACATGGTGAATAACTGCCGGTGCGAAAATCTCGTTAATTCCGCCGTATGCCATAGAGGGATACTGATAAAATTGTGTTCCTTCTTCAATGCCGCGTTGAACGCCTCTCGGAATCCTGAATACAAAGCCTATTATACTTTTTACGCCCGGAAACAGATATCTTGGGTCCATTTCCTTTGGAGCACCTTCAAAGCGGGAGATAGGGGCAATTCCGCACGCATCTGCACCTGCTTCAAGTGCTGCTTTTTTAATTAATTCACTCGTTAGCATATATATCCTCCTTTAATTTGATTAAAGCTTTATCTGTATTATAATTTAATTTGTTGTTTTCAACACGTGCTTCAATAAGACTGTTTTCAAGAAAATACGGTCTTATTGTGCCTGTATGGTTTGGCTCAAGCAAGTCAAGAACACTTCCAATATATTTTTGGTTGTCTATGTATGCACGAAAAATTCTTTCGGGATTGGAGTTTACTCTTGTTGCAAGCTTTATTGCGGGGAAAACCCCTTCATATAAATAAATATCCTCAGGACGTATAAAGCCCGTGTAATCGGCAAGCCGATGAATATTTTGCTCGTTTTTCAAAAAGAAATGACAAATTCCTTCAAAAGCGTAGCCATTATCCATCATGGAAATTTCACTTTCGTGCGATACGAGATTGTCGTGAAAGGTGTGTGCAGAGCAGTTGTTAAGGCATCCGCTGTTTGCAAGTGCGTATAGCTTTTTGCCATTTTTGTCGCACCAGTTTTTTAACGTTTTTATAGCGTCAAAATCACGATTTAACTCTCTTTTCATATAAAAACTGTCAAAAAGATGTGCTACATATTCCATACCCTCGATTGTGCCTATACACATATTTACCGAGGCGCGAACATCGATGTTTTCAAAGTTGTTTTTTATAAATTTTGCGATAAGCGGTGAAGCTGTAGTAACCGATTTTAACAAAAAATTATTTTGAAGATAGTCGATGCATTCGCCGATTTTTTCAAAAAATGCGCGTGATTGGCTGTCTTTTCCGTAGCAGGTAGCATTTAAAAGAAGGTTTACCCAAATACCCTCTTTTGTCAGCTTTTCAAGGTCGTTGATTTGCTTTGCCTGTGCCTGCCACGGTGTCATATCGCTGTGTTTTATCTGGTTATTTCTTCCGTTGGCAAAATCGCCCCACGAAAAATATACTTCCGAAACAGAGTCCTTTCGTTTTATAATACTGTCAATAAAATTATCATCGCTGCACAGTCTGTATCCTATCGAAAATTTCAACTCTATCGCCTCCCCAAAAACGAAATTATCTTATGTATTGACTATAACATATTTTGCTGATATAATGTAGAACAGAACAAATAAAAAATATAACAAAACAAAGATTTTGACGAGGCGATGAGAATATGAAAATTTCCGATATAAACCCCCATATACGATATGCACGTGTGCATAAGTCTTTTTTTCGAGCCAAAAAAGAAGTAAGTAAGTGCTATGACTGTCGAATTTTCTTTTTTGACAATATAACGGGAACGGCTGTGATAAATGAAAAAAGCTATGATATTTTAAATAAGTCGGCTTTGTATCTTCCGCCCGAAAGTGAATATCAGTTTAATGTAAACCTTAATGAAAACGGAAACGTAATTGTAATGGATTTTGACTTGGTAAACACATTTGAGTATTTGCGCGATTCTTTAAAAACCGCGACAAAAAACACCTTTGATAAAAGTGTTGTGCCGCGCTACGAGCTTCCTTGCGAGCTTGCAGTACCCGTCATACGAACAATTCCGCAAATCCAGCGCACGCTTATGCAGTGCACGGAAAATTTTGTGTTCAAAAATCAGTTTTACAGAGAAAAATCCTCTGCGCTCTTAAAGCTGTGTCTTTTAGAATTTGTAAAGCTGTACGAATATGGCGCACAAAGCAAGCTATGTGAGGATGTGTTTTCATATATACAAAACAACTATTCAAATGCGGCGCTGACAAATAAAGATATAGCCGAGCATTTAAATTATCATCCGTATCATCTTAGCGCCATTATAAAGCAGGAAACAGGCAAAACTCTTCATCAGTATCTTATATATTACAGACTCCAGATTGCAAAAAACTATCTTTTGACAACTGATTATGATATTTTGGATATTGCGTGGAAATGCGGATTTTCTTCGGCGACGTACTTTATTGAACTTTTTCGTAAAAATACGGGGACAACACCGAAAAAGTACAGAAGCTTGCAGGTTCATACGGAAATATAAAAACAGATTTTGCTTTTTAGACAGTTAATGCCATATCTATACTCTGGCTTTTTACGATTGTGCAAAAAAAACATACAATAAGACAACAGAAAACAGTGTATAATTAAATTGTAAGCAATATTAATTTATACACAAGGAGGAAAAGGTATGGCAGGTAAAATAAAAAGGTCAGTTGCGCTCGCGGTATTACTCACAATGTTTATGGGTGCATTTGGTTCATTTCAGAATGTGAGTATAGCAGCTACGGCTGATGACGATGCGACAAAGTATCCAAAATATACAACAGAAGCAGGTTCTGTTGCTTTGGAAGTTGAGGATGCTGTTTTTGATCCTGGATATGCAAATATTGAATTGGTCAAAGAGGCATCAGGGAGAAAATATGTTAAATTTAAAAAAGCAAATACAAAAAAGCCTGAAATTGACACCCCCGGTATGGCGGGATTTGAAGTAACATTTGACCAGGAGGGCAGATATGCTGTCTGGGCTCGCTATTATGTACCTGACGGTGGTTCAAACTCTATATGGATGGACTATGGCGGTGTAGTAGCAAGAACGGGTGAAGATGGCTATTTACAGGTTCATTTTTCAGAATTTTCAGAACATGAAACCGACCTTCGCTGGAAAAAAGTCGGCACAATAAATATGAAAGCCGGTCAGACGCAAAAGATACGTCTGACTACGCGAGAATCGGGTTGTTGTGTAGATAAAATTATTATTTCAAAGGTTATGGGCTATGAACCAGAAGGAACAGGCAAACTGCCAAATCCTGATGAGGCGGGAAAACCTGCAAAAATGCCACAAAACCTTTATCCAATGCCGACAATAACGCCTCCGCCGGAGCATCCGAGAGTGCTTTTCAGAGCATCTGATATTGATAGAATAAAGCAAAATATGCAGCATCCTGAAATGGCAGAGCTTGCCGCGGAATTCGAAAGATTAAAGGCAAAAGAGTATACGGGTGATCTTGAGGACGCAGACCCTAACTATGATGCAGAAGGACTTGAAGTAATTGCTGCAAAAGCGCTTGATTATGCTTTTTACGGCAATGAAGAAAACGGAAAACAGGCGATTTCGGCAATAAAGAATTATGCTGCGCAGCTAAACGTTGCATCGGCAGGTGATAACTGCCGTCAGGAAGGCCATGTATTAAAAATTATGGGCCAGGTGTACGATTGGTGTCATAAGCTTATGACAGCACAGGACAAACAGGATTTAATGTTTCTTGCTCAGTCTATATCAGCGGAAATGGAAGTTGGTTTTCCGCCTGATTTGCAGTCAATGATCTGCGGACACGGCGCAGAGGCGCAGCTTTATCGTGATTGGCTTTCGATGGCGATTGCTTGTTATGATGAATACCCCGATGCGTATAATATGGTAATGGGGAAAATACTTTCGCCCGAATCGGTTGAATACAGAAACTGGTGGAATCAATCTATGACAAGCTCACAGGGAAGCTCGTACGGCCCTGAAACTCGATATAAGGCAGAGCTTTATGCACATATTCTTGTAAAGCGTATGTGTGGCGAAGAGTTGTTTGAAGAAGATAATTTTGTAAACACTGCTTATGAGTGGATATATCGTCTTCGTCCTGACGGAATGCTTATGATTGACGGCGATGATACTAATCCGAACTCGATTAAAAAAGATCAGTATTTAAAACATTTGAGAGAGGCAATGTTTTTATCGTCCTCTATAAATGGTGATCCGATACTGAAAAGGGAATTTTTCTATGAGGGCGGACTTGCTCTTACATACGGCAGAACGGCGGTACAGCCTATTGATATGCTTTTGTTAAACGATCCTGCGATTGATACAAATACTGCTATCGGAACGCTTCCGCTTACAAGATATTATCCGTCGCCTGTTGGCGAAATGACTGCTCGTACAGGATGGGATATGGGTGTAAAATCAAATGACGTTGTAGCGACAATGACGATTGGCGAATACAATCCGATGAATCACGGGCACTATGACTCGGGCCATTTTATGATTTATTATAAAGGAATTCTGGCAAATGATTCGGGTTGGTATGAGCAGCACAATTCACAACATCATAAAGGATATGCGTCGCAATCGATTGCACACAACACACTTGTAATTGCAACAGATTATAATAAATGGGGCACACAGAATCAGGGTTTAGATGGTCCTGTAACAACAAATCTTGATACACCTTCGGGAAAAAATTTCTACTGGATTGACGATGTATGGAAGGAGTATCAGGAAAATAAGCAAAACCATTGGGCAGATGTTATAGGACACGAATTTGGACCTGATACGCAGTATCCTGAATATTCGTATATTGCGGGCGATATTGCAAATGCTTATACATCTGATTATGATGATGGCGTAAACGAGGCGCTTCGCCACATGATATTCCTGCCGACAGGAAACGAGAAAAATCCTGCTGTATTTGTAGTATTTGATAAAATTGATACAAAAACAGGCGGCAAACAAAAATCGTTCCTTCTTCACTCCGAGGAAGAGCCTGAAGTAAATGGCAACGTTACTACAATCAAAAGAACAGAGCGCGACTATAATGGTAAGCTTGTAAATCAAACGCTTTTACCTGATGCCAATAATTTAAAAATTGAAAAAATCGGTGGCGCAGAAAAACGCTTCTGGAACAAAGGACAAAACTGGCTGTTTATGCAGGATATGGGCGATACAAGCAGACCTGTAAACACAGACAACAGTCTTGAAGCAGGCTGGGGCAGAGTTGAAATCTCGCCAAAAACCACAACAAATGTTGATTATCTTCTCAATGTAATGTATGTTGGCTCGGCTGATGATAATTTGCCTGTCGAAAAGGCAACGCTTATTGAAACAGACAAGTTTGCAGGCGCAAAGATACTTGACAGGGTTGTAATGTTTAACAAAAATAAAGCTCGCACAAAGGATAGTGTAAGCTTTGTGGTAGATGGAAGCGAGCAAACATTAAAGGTTAATGTTGCAGGTCTTTGTGCAGGTACGTGGAAAATCAGCGTAAATGGAAACGAAACCGGCACACAGATTGCATCAGAAGATGGTGGCATAATCTACTTTGCTGCTCCTGCGGGAGAATATGAGCTTGTATATGCAAGTGAAGATGCAAACAAAAGCTTTATAAAAAGTGGTGCTCCCGTGCTTGAAGGTGTAACACTTTATTACAACAATAATTTCTTGTATTCTGACGTACCTCCGACAATCATTGACGGAAGAACGCTCATTCCCATGCGTGCACTTTTGGAAACAATGAATGCTGAGGTAAGCTGGGACGAGCAGACCGCAACAGCGACAGCTGATGATGGATATACAAAGATAGTAATTACGGAAAATCAAAAAACGGCATATGTAGATGGTAAGGCCGTTGAGCTTGATGTTCCTGCAATGATAATAAACGACAGATTTGTAATTCCGGTGCGCTTTGTAGCAGAAAACCTTGGTGCAAAGGTAACATGGAATGACAGCGCAAAGAGAGTTGAGATTGAACCGCCGAAGAATCAAAAGCTTCTTGGTATACCAAACTTTATAAAAATTGTTGCTTCCGAACAGAGTGGCTCTGAAGAGAGGGAAGACAGACATATTCCATCAAGCTATGATGGAGATTTCAACTCATATTGGGGAGTTAACTCTGAATGGGGAGATGTATGGGGAATATACGACTTTGGAAGTGTAAAAACGCTTGACAAGGTTTACTTCTCATTTATGCAGGGCGCTGCAAGAACATACAAATTTGATATAGAGGTATCCGAAGACAGTGTGAATTATACACCCGTACTTACAGATACAGTAACAAGTGGTAAATACGGCGCGGGTATGCTTGAACCGTTTGAGCTTGGTGGCGTAAAAGCGAGATATGTCAAGTTCAAGGGATACGGAAACTCTAAAAACACATGGAATTCGATGGCGGAGATTGTATTTACTGAAAAGAAATAAGAATTAAAAAACAAAAAAAGTACAGTTGTTAGATGATAACTGTACTTTTTTTGTTTAAAGCAGAAAATGAACGTGGTTTGTTAAAAATTATGCTCTGTGTTTATATTCCGAAGGTGTTAACCCCTCGTGTTTTTTAAAAACTTTAGCGAAGTAATAGGGATTGTTGAAGTCAAGCATTTGGGCGGTTTGTGAAACTGAATATTTGCTCAAAAGTTTTTTTGCCTCTTTTATTTTAAGTGAGTTATAAAAGCTCATAACAGATGTGTTTTTATGCTTTTTAAAAATGGCAGAAATATATGTTTTACCGTAATGTAAAGTGTGGCAAAGCTGATTTAATGAGAATGAGGAGTAGAGCTTTTCGTCCATTATTTCGAGGATTTTTTCCACAATCGCTTTTTCAAAATCCTCTTTACTGTCATAAATTGTTATATATTTCTCTTTTTCTCTGGCGCAGATAATCAAAAACTGTTCAAGATAGATTCTATAAAGCTGTTGTGCACCGAGAGGTACATCTGACAGTAGAGCTTTTGACACAAATGCCGTAGGGTCAGAGGGACGAGAGCCTTTAAAAAAAATATTTTTTGCTTCGTCATAGATTCTATAAATGAGCTTTTTTTGTTCAGATGTAAGAGAAATTTTGAGCCCGCTCAAAAGCGACATAATCTTGCTGCTTGAATGGAAAGATATGAAGAATGCGTTTATTGTTCCGTTGTAGGCTTTAATACTGTGAACTTCGCCGGGTTTGTGAAAAATCACCTCCCCTGCAAGTAGTGGGGTGTCAACTCCATCAATGGAGACTACCGCTTCGCCTGATTCGAGATATACGAACTCCCAAAAGTCGTGTATTTCCGGAATATCAACAAAGTTTGGTTCTATAGTCGTATATATAAAATGCAGAGTTTTCTGTAAACGTACAGTTGTCTTCATGCTTTTAGTTATATACATATTTTCGCTATTAAGTTGTCTCACTAAAATCCCCCCACTTGCTTTATTAAAATAATTTTACCCCTTAAAGTAGTGAAAGTCAACAAAAAATCATACTTGAAATTATTTTGTGAACAAAAGTATATGTTTTTAGAAAAAAATTACATTGTAATAGCATGGTGCATGTGATATATTATAAAAAAAACATAGGAGGCGTATATATATGAGTAAAAAACTTAAGTATGCAGTAGTAGGTTGTAGTAATTTTGGTAAAGCACATTTAAATGGGTTAGTTGCTATGCCCGATGTTGAAATCGTTGCACTTTGCGATGTTCATATGGACATTTGTGAAGAAAGAAAACAAGAGTACAAACTTAATGCAAACTGTTACAACGATCACAGAGAAATGCTGAAAAATGAAGAAATAGATATTGTTACAGTTGCAACTTCTGACAAGGCACATACACATATAACGATTGATGCCCTTGAGGCAGGTTGCCATGTAATGTGTGAAAAACCTATGGCACTTTTTACAGAAGAATGCGAAAAAATGGTTGAAACAGCCGACAGATGCGGAAAGCTTTTGATGGTTGGTCAGGTTTGCCGTTATGCCCCCGGATTTGTTAAGGCAAAGGAGCTTGTTGAAAAAGGAATCATCGGTGAGCTTTATTTTGTAGAAAGCGAATATGCTCATGATTATTTTGGACGTGAAGGTGTAGACAACTGGAGAGCCGACAAGGACAGAGAACCCATTATCGGCGGAGCCTGCCACGCAATTGACCTGCTTCGCTGGATTGCAGGTGACCCTGTTGAAACAATGGCTTATAGCAACCATAAAATGCTTACAAAGTGGCCTGTGAATGACACAACTGTTGCTATTTTGAAGTTCCCCAATGATGTAATCGGCAAGGTGTTTACATCTATTGGCTGTAAGAGAGATTACACAATGAGAACGGTTCTTTACGGAACAAAGGGTACAATCATTGTCAATAACACCGACCCCTATCTTGAACTTTTCCTTGAAAAGATTGACGGCGCACCTTTTGCTGCAGGTCAGCTTGCAGACATTACCGAGAAAGTTGTAAAGCATAGTATCCCGGTAAGTATAAATAACCACAATGTTGCTATGGAACATCAGCATATGAAAGAGGCAGTTTTGGAGGGCAAGCCTCTTATCACAACAGGCCGTGAGGGCGCAAGAACAATTACAGTTTGCAGAGCAGTTGTTGAATCTGCTAAATGCGGTATGCCTGTTAAGATAACATATACAGTATAAGCGAGGAGGAGTTTCTTATGTTAAAAGTTGGATTTGCAAGAGTTGATATTACTCCCAATTTGGGAATAGAAATTGCAGGATACTATGAACCAAGAATTTCAGACGGAGTTCTTGATCCACTTCTTGCAACGGCGGTTGCTTTTGATGACGGCAACAAGCTGGGGTTGGTCTTGAGTTTGGATATTATAGGTATAACACAAAGTTGTTCCGAGATAATCAGAGAAGAAATTGCCAATGCATTGGGCACAACCCCGGAGGGCGTTTTTATGGGATGCACACATACCCATGTTGGCCCTCTCGTAGACGGCTTTTCAAGTGGGGCAGATATCACAAGAACGGGTAAAGAAATTATAGAAAGTTCTGATTATGCCATGTGGCTTAAATCACGTTTGGTAGACCTTTGTCGTATGGCAGTTGACGATATGGCACCTGCAAAGCTTTATGCCACACACGGCGAGGTAAAGGATGTTGCCTTTATCAGACGCTACAGAATGAAGGACGGCTCGGTTCGCACCAACCCCGGATGGCAAAACCCCGATATTGT
>SVKA01000003.1 GCA_015068725.1 Oscillospiraceae bacterium
TACTTATTTTTAGACTTATAAATTAAATAGTGCTTGCCCGATTTTCAAAATGAAAAAGGGACAAGTTCCGAAACCCCCGATATTACGGGGTTTTCTTCCCTTGTCCCTATTATAGCATGTTCATATGTATAAGCGTGGCAGTTGACGCATCTATGCGAGAGATGTTTTTTCCAACAAACCAAAGCATAAGGTCAAGCGTGTGTATAGCCTGGTTTGCACATACACTTCCGCCCTCTTTTTCAAGGCTTCCTCTCCATCCGCTTTCGCTGTAATATGCGTCATTTCTGTACCAGCACACAGATGCGCGGGCGCCAAGCACCTTGCCAAGCGTTCCATCCTCGATTGCATTTTTTATAAATCTACTCGCCTGATTGTATCTGTTTTGAAGAATTATCTCAAGCGTTTTACCCGTTCTTTTTGATGTTTCTATCATTTTCTCGGCGTCCAAAACACTTGTTGCCATAGGCTTTTCACAAATAACATGGCAGCCATGCTCTAACGCATAAATGCTTACAGGTGCGTGAAGGTAATGCGGAAGGCAGATATGAACACAATCGGGCTTTTCCTTCTTTATCATATCCTTATAATCTGTATAAAAAGCGCAGCCACACTCCTGTGCCTTCTTCTTTGCACGCTCTTCGTTTATATCACATACAGCGACCAGCTCTGCATTTTCATCATTTAAAATCGATGAAGCATGCATAGGGAAAATCGCACCACATCCAATTATCGCCGAACGTAGTTTACTCATATGTCTTATCCTCTTTTCGTCGTTTATGCCCAGAACATTTCTCCCGGCATTTCGTTAATCATAACTTCTTTAAGGAATGTAATCGCCTTTTCAAGACCTTCTTTTGATGACATAAGGCTGTCCTCATGCTCGATACTTACCGCGCCTTCATATCCTACCATACGAAGAGTGCTTATAATATCCTTCCAGTACGAATAGTCGTTACCATAACCAAGCGCTCTGAAAAGCCAGCTTCTGTTTTTCTCGTCGCCATAATGTGCAACATCCAAAACGCCTTTTACATTACTGTTTGGCGCATAAATTTTAGTGTCTTTTGCGTGAAAATGATAAATTGCACCTTCAAGCGCACGTATTGCAGAAGGGATGTCAATTCCCTGCCAGATAAGATGCGACGGGTCAAAGTTTGCACCAATCATATCGCCTACTGCGCCACGAATTTTAAGAAGCGACGTCGGATTATATACACAAAAACCGGGATGCATTTCAAACGCAATCTTCTTTACACCGCAGCTTTTAACAAATTCGGTTTCCTTTGACCAATACGGAATCAAAACATCGTTCCACTGATAATCAAGCACCTCTAAAAAATCTTCAGGCCACGGACATGTAACCCAGTTCGGATGCTTGCTTTCCTTGCAGTCGCCGGGGCATCCCGAGAATGTAACAACAGTATCAACTCCAAGCTCACCTGCAAGTCTTACGGCATTTTCAAACTCATCGTGAAACTTTTTAGCGACATCCTTGTTCGGATGAACAGGGTTTCCGTGTGTGCTTATAGCGCTTATTTCAAGTCCGTTATCCGCTATTATTTTCTTTATTTCATTTATTTTATCTTTGTCACCCAATAATTTTTCAGGGTCAAGATGTGCCTTGCCCGGATATCCGCCTGCACCAATTTCAAGCGCCTGCACACCAAGCTTTGACAAATACTGTGCCGCCTCTTTTAAACTCATTGAACCGAGTGGAACCGTTAATACGCTTAATTTCATAACTAAACACTCCTTTTTTTGTGTATAAGCAAAAGTCCTTATACGCTATATTATATCACTATTTATAGTTTTTTCAATAGCTTTTTTTACTGCAAAACAACTCTTTTTTTAATATAAAAACAGTTGCCAAAGCTTTTTGCTTTAACAACTGCTATTATAAGTTAATCTATTACTGCTTTTTAAATCTGTTTATCATATCAAAAAACTTATTGCGCTCTTTATTATTGCCATTATCAAGCTTGTCAAATTCGCGCAAAAGCTCTTTTTGTTTATCGCTGAGTCCCTTTGGCACCTCAACTATAAATTTGACGTACTGGTCGCCGCGTCCGCGTCCGCGAAGATGCGGTATACCCTTGCCCTTAAATCTGTATACCGTACCGCTTTGTGTTCCTTCGGCAATCTTATATTCAACCTCGCCGTCAAGTGTCGGCACGCGAACAGTATCGCCAAGCGCCGCAGAAACAAAGCTTACGGGCATTTCAAATGTAACATCAAAGCCCGTTCTTGAGAACAGTTCGTGCTTTTTAACCGATACGGTAATATACAAATCACCATTCGGTCCGCCCTTGCTTCCTGCGCTGCCTTCGCCTCTCAATGGTATCGTCTGTCCATCATCAATGCCGGCGGGAATGCTTACTTTTATTTTGCGCTGATGCTTAATCTGACCGCTACCCTTACAATCAGGACACGGATTAGGTATTGTCTGACCTGTGCCGCCACAGTTATTACACGTTGTAGCAGAAGAAAAATTACCAAACGGAGTACGCTGGGTTGTGCGTATCTGTCCCGAGCCGCCGCAAACAGAACACGTTACGGGTGTTGTGCCCTTCTTTGCGCCGCTGCCATTACAGCTCTTACAGCTCTCCATTCTGTATATTACAACCTCTTTTTCAACGCCAAATGCAGCCTCTTCAAAGGTTATTTCAACATACTGCTGAATATCCTTGCCTTTTTTCGGTCCGTTTCTGCGGGCGCTCTGCTGCGATGCACCGCCAAAACCACCACCGAAAAACGATTCAAATATATCGCCCACATCAAAACCGCCAAAGCCGCCACCAAAGCCTCCGCCAAAACCACCTGCTCCGCCGCCATAGCTCGGGTCAACGCCCGCATGGCCAAACTGGTCATATCTTGCACGCTTTTCGGCGTCTTTTAAAACGTCGTACGCTTCGTTAACCTCTTTAAACTTTTCCTCGGCTTCTGCCTCTTTGCCGGGATTAAGGTCAGGATGACACTTTTTTGCAGCGTTTCTGTATGCTTTTTTTATTTCATCGTCGCTTGCGCCTTTACTTACGCCAAGCACCTCGTAATAATCACGTTTGTCCGCCATTTGTTCATCTCCTTAAAATAAGAGAAAGTCTGTTATGTAGCTATAATACCACATATAAGCTACGAAAGGAAGGTTTTGCGCAAAATTTACGCAAAACCTTTACAATTCGTACATATTTTTACGTATCAGTTGTTTTTATTGATTATCCTCGTCGACAACTTTATAATCCGCATCAACAACATTCGGGTCATCGTTTGCCTGTGCGCCTGCACCACCCGCTGCGCCGCCCTCAGCACCATTTGGAGCCGCCTGTGCATATACCTTTTGAGCGATTTCGTTAAACTTAGCTGTAAGCTCTTCTGTTGCAGCCTTCATCTTCTCTACATCATTTGATGCAATTGCATCCTTTGTCTTCTGGATTTTCTCGTTTACAGCATCTTTGTCAGCACTATCGAGTTTATCACCAAGCTCATTCATAGCTTTTTCGCACTGATAAACCATTGTATCAGCCTGATTTCTTACTTCGGCTTCCTCTTTCTTCGCCTTATCCTCTGCCGCAAACTTTTCAGCCTCTTTTACAGCCTTATCTATCTCTTCGTCAGTAAGGTTAGAGCTTGCTGTGATTGTAATATCCTGCTCGTTACCTGTACCAAGGTCTTTTGCACTTACGTGAACGATACCGTTTCTGTCGATATCAAACTTAACCTCAATCTGCGGAACACCACGCGGTGCCGGAGGAATACCCGTGAGGCTAAAGCGTCCAAGTGTCTTGTTATAAGCCGCCATATCACGCTCGCCCTGAAGCACGTGGATTTCAACGCTTGTCTGATTGTCAGCAGCCGTTGAGAACACCTGTGTCTTTTGTACCGGAATTGTTGTATTTCTTTCGATAAGCTTTGTACATACGCCGCCAAGTGTTTCGATACCAAGCGAAAGCGGTGTAACGTCGAGAAGCAATAAATCCTTTACATCGCCGCCGAGAACGCCACCTTGTATAGCAGCACCAATTGCAACACATTCATCGGGGTTAATGCCGTTATCAGGCTCTTTGCCCGTAATACGCTTTACAGCCTCCTGAACAGCAGGAATTCTTGATGAACCACCAACCATCAATACCTTTGCGATATCGTTTGCGCTAAGACCTGCATCGTTCATAGCATTTCTTGTAGGCTCCATTGTCTTTTCAATCAAATCAGCTGTAAGCTCATCAAACTTAGCGCGTGTAAGTGTGATATCAAGGTGCTTAGGACCTGTTGCATCAGCTGTAATAAACGGAAGGTTAATATTTGTGCTCATAACGCCTGAAAGCTCAATCTTTGCTTTTTCAGCAGCTTCCTTTAAACGCTGCATAGCCATTTTGTCAACCAAAAGATCAATACCTGTATCCTTTTTAAACTCAGCTGCAAGGTACTCCATAATGCGCTCGTCAAAGTCATCACCACCAAGACGATTGTTACCGCTTGTAGCCAAAACTTCGAAAGTACCGTCGCCAATCTCAAGAATTGATACGTCGAATGTACCACCACCAAGGTCATATACCATTATCTTGTGGTCTGTATCGTTGCCCATTCCATACGCAAGTGATGCTGCGGTAGGCTCATTTATGATACGTAAAACTTCAAGACCTGCAATCTTACCTGCATCCTTTGTAGCCTGACGCTGTGCATCAGAAAAATATGCAGGAACAGTAATAACAGCCTGTGACACAGTTTCACCAAGATATCTTTCAGCATCTGCCTTAAGCTTTTGAAGAATCATTGCACTAACTTCAGTAGGTGTATATGATTTATCTCCCAAAGTTACCTTTTTATCTGTACCCATATCACGCTTAATCGAAATAATTGTGTTATCAGGGTTTGTGATTGCCTGTCTTTTTGCAACCTGACCAACAAGGCGCTCACCGTCTTTTGTAAGTGCAACAACAGATGGAGTAGTTCTGCCACCTTCCGGATTAGGAATTACGACAGCTTCGCCGTTTTCCATAACTGCCACACATGAGTTTGTTGTACCAAGGTCAATACCAATAATTTTTCCCATTTTAAAAATCCTCCTAAATATTTATGATAATTTAAATAGTATACTAATTTAGTTTGCTACTTTAACCATACTGTAGCGGATAACCTTATCCTTGCATTTATAGCCTTTTTGAAATTCTTCAACAACTTCGTTTGTACCAAAGCTGTCGTCATCTACATGCATTACCGCGTTGTGAAGCGATGCATCAAACTCTTTACCAAGAGCCTCTATCGGTTCAACTCCAAGCTTTGAAAAAACCTCAAGTGCCATTTTTGTAATCATCTCTACGCCATCTGCAACACTTTTTACATCAGTAGCGTCAGCCATTGTATCAGAAGCCCTCTGCAAATTGTCCATTATCGGCAAAAGCTCCGCTACTGCATCACAGGTTGCATTTGTATAAAGCGCTTCTTTTTCCTCGCGTGTGCGTCTTTGAAAATTTGTATATTCAGCCGCAAGACGCAAATACTTATCCTCAAGCTCATTATACTTTTTTTCAAGCTCTTCGCAAGCATTTTTTTCTGCGTTTTCTTCTTTTTCACAAGCAGTCTGCTTGTTTTCTTCTTTTATCTCTTCATCAGGCGCTAAGGTTTCTGTAGTTACATTTTCCTCGTTCGCCTTTGATTTTTTTGCCAACTTATTCACTACCCCTCTCTTCGTTATAAAGCTCATTAATTATGTTATCCATATTTTTGGTTATATAGTCAAGTGATGCCACAACCTTTGCATAGTTCATTCGGGTCGGCCCCACAATTCCTATCTTTCCAAGCATTTTGCCGCCTGAATAATATTTTGCTGTAACGATTGATGCATCGCGCATTTCGTCAATTTTATTTTCTTTACCGATTATAATGTTTATCTTATTATCATTATCTGCCTGATCAAATACATGCTTTACGCTCTGTTTGTCCTCAAGAAAGCCTATAATTTCCTTCGCTTTTGATAAATCATAATACTCGGGGTGATTTAATATGCTTTGAGTATTTTTGACGTACACTTCCGAGCCATCAAGCTCTGATATCGTCTGATGCACAAAATCAAGGACAGGCATAAGAATAGATGAGTTTTTGCCAAGTGCTTTTTGCATCTCGTTAATCTTTACAAGATTTATATCCTCAAGCGTTAAGCCTGCAAGCTTTTCGTTTAAGATTACAGACAGCTTTCTAAGCTCGCCTTCACTCTCAGACACTGCAATTAACTGATTTTTTATAATCCCCTCACTTGTAACAAGCACCAAAAGTGCAGAGCTTTTATCAATCGGCACAAGCTCGAAACGCTTTATAAATGACTTGTTAAGCTCGGGCGTAACTGCAATCGTTGTATAGCTCGTAAGCTGCGACACAATACTTCCCGCCTGCCTTATAAGCTTGTCAAGCTGAAGTATTCCCGCTGTAAAAAAGCGTCTTAAACGCACGATATCCTCGTTTGCTATATTGTACTGATGCATAAGCTCGTTTACATAAAAGCGATACCCCGCATCAGTTGGAATACGTCCCGCCGAAGTATGCGGCGAAACAAGATATCCCATTTCTTCAAGGTCGGACATTTCATTTCTTATTGTTGCGCTCGAAAGTCCCATATCAGTATTTTTTGATATTGTCCTCGAGCCAATAGGTTCGGCGCTTACAATATAATCCTCGATTATAGCTTCAAGTATTTTTCTTTTTCTTTCACTCAAATCCATAAGCCCAAACCCCCTTTTAACTTTTTGTTAGCACTCTTGACAGACGAGTGCTAAGCACTGTAATAAAAATACCACCTTATACAGATTTTGTCAAGATGGTATCGCAATTTTTTTAAATTTTTAACGATTTGTTCACAAAAATCCAATCAAAACTGTTCAAGGGCGCGTTTTTTACGAAATTCGCTACGTTTTTTGCCCGCTTCCCATTCGGCTCTTTCCGCGTCAGACACAAGCTCAAGCCGCGGTACAACCATTGGTCTTTCTTTTCCGTCAAGTGCTACCATCACAAGATAAGCAGTGTTTACAAGAGTGCGCGTGCCAGTAAGCGATTCGACATAGGTATCAACCCTGACCTCCATTGACGTATTACCCACATAGCTAAGACGCCCCGTAAGTATCATAGTTTCATTTGCATACGCAGGCGCTTTGAAATACAGGTTATCTATACACACGGTTGTAACCTCGCTGCCTGCGTGTCTTCTTGCAACCACGCCCGCAACAACATCTATCCATTCCATAAGCTGACCGCCAAAGAGTCTGCCATAACCATTTATATGTCCCGCCATAACTATTTGTATCTGTTCAACATACGAATCCGATACTTTCTTTTTTATTTCGTTCATATTTGTCTGCCTTTCAACCATTCGCTTATGCAATCAACACATTCTTCTTTTATGTCTTTATTTTGTGCATCAAGCAAAATTATATCCTTGTTTCTTTTAAACCACGTAAGCTGACGCTTTGCGTAATTTCTTGAGTGTTTTTTTATAAGCTCTTTCGCATCATCAAGGCTTGACAGCCCCCTGTAATATGCAAAAAGCTCTTTATATCCTATCGCCTGCATAGAGTTAAGCTTATGAGAATAACCCATCTTTGCGAGCGAAACAAACTCATCCATGAGACCATCATCAAACATAATATCAACTCGTTTGTCAATGCGCTCATAAAGAGTTTCCCTCTCCCACATCGGCATAAATATTATGCTTTCGTACGGGCTTGGATCATTTTTTGAATTTTCAAGCTGCTCGGAAAAGGTCTTGCCCGTTTCATAATATACTTCAAGTGCGCGTATTACGCGGCGTATATTGTTTGGGTGAATGTTTTTTGCCGCCTGCACATCAATCTCAGCAAGCTTTTTATGCATGTACTCATTGCCGTACTTCTGAGCTTCAAGAGTTAATTTTTCTCTCCATTCACTTTTATCCTTTTGTTCGGCAAGAGATATGTTTTGAAGTACGTTGTCAATATAAAGTCCCGTTCCGCCTACCATAATAGGAAGGCTACCCGAATTATAGATTTGCTCTATGCATTTTTTTGCCTTTTCGGCATAAGAATACACACTAAACTCCTCATCAGGCGCTGCTACATCAAGCATATGATGCTTTATGCCTTCTCTTCCTTCCATAGAAGGCTTTGCTGTGCCGATATCCATATACTTATATATCTGCATACTGTCAGCGCTGACAATTTCACCGTTATAGCGTTTTGCAACCTCTATCGAAAGAGACGTTTTGCCCGAAGCCGTCGGACCTAATATTACTATTAAAGGTATTTTTTGTGCAGACATAAAATTCTCCGTTTCACCACATTATACAATACGTTTAAACTGTTTTTCAATTTCATAACGCGTAAGCGAAATTGTAATCGGGCGCCCATGCGGACAGGTGTTTATACCCTCAAGTGCAAGAACATCTTTTACAAGCGCATCAATTTCACGCTCGTTTAAGGTTTGATTAGCTTTGATTGCCGCTTTACAAGCAATTGTGTATAAAGCTCTTTCATCGCGACCTGTAATTATTTGCTTTTTATCCGCCATCATTTGCCCCAAAAGCTCTATGAATAAATCTTTGATATCGTCATAATTTGTATCAGCAGGTGCGCCATTTATAATGATTGTATTTTCTCCAAATTCTTCAATCTCAAAACCCAATTTTGAAAAGTTTTGCATATTTTCGCATACGTACGCAAATTCTGTCGCCGCCAAATCAACTACAACAGGCGCAATCAGTGATTGGATTTTCACGCCGCTTTTTTCCATATCGCGCTTTAGGCGTTCAAATTTCAACCTTTCGTGCGCTGCGTGCTGGTCAATTAAAAGCAGCTCATTTTGACGCTCAAGTATAATATACGTATCAAAAACTGTACCTACTATTTTATAATCCTTGTCAAAGTCGCCTTTTGTTTGTATTTCAGGAACTTGAGGTTGTTTGTCAACTGTTTCTTTGACTATAACCTCTTTTTGCTTTGCAATAGCTGATACATCGGCAGTTTCAGTATTTTCCTCTTTTAAATAGTCTTTTGAAACTGTGTAGACTTCATCATTTTGCTCATTAAAAGCAAGCTTAACCTGAGTTTTTTCAGGTTTAATTTCAATTTCGTTTTCTTCTTCTATATCAAATATATTAAACGTACTTGCAGGCTTTATATAAGAAGTGGTTTGCTTTTTCTCATTCGCACTTTTATCGGGCTGCACTTCGGGTTTAATTTGCTTTTCCAAAGGCGCAGTTTGCTTTTCAGGAGCAAATTTTTCAACATTTAAAAGCGTCTGAACAAATGCCTTCGCTTCGCCTGAAAAATCTTTGTTTTTATACGCATCGCGTTTTTGTTTTATACTTACCTCAGGGATTACGGGCTTTTCATACAAAGCATTTTTAACGCCCCAGTACACTGTATCAAAAACCTTTTTTTCATCAGAAAATTTGACCTCTGTTTTGTTTGGGTGAACGTTTACATCCACAAACGCAGGATTTATTTCAAGATTTAATACCGCAAACGGAAATTTGCCGCCCATAAGCTGATTTTTATACGCTTCTTCAAGCGCCACAATAGCGGTGCGGTTTTTTATGTATCGGTTGTTTACAAAAAAGCTCTGATACGTTCTGTTTGGACGGGCAATCGTACTTTTGCCGATATAGCCCGATATTTTCATAGTATTATCGCCATAATTTACACTTATAAGCGACTTTGCATAGTCTTTTCCATATATAGTATAAATCGCATTTACAAGCTCTCCATCGCCGAGTGAAATAAATATCTGTTTTCCCGAGTTTATATAGCGAAAAGATATTTCCGGATGAGCAAGGATAAATCTTTGCATTATATCGGTTATATATCCCGCCTCGGTTGTATCCTTTTTTAGAAATTTCATACGGGCCGGGGTATTGTAAAAGAGTTTTTTGACTTCGATGGTTGTGCCATTGGGCGCTCCAACCTCGTCAACATCATCCATTTCTCCGCCCTCTATATAAACACGCGTCGCATTTTTTGCGTCTTTGGTTTTTGTTGTAAGCACAACCTTTGAAACAGCCGCAATCGAACAAAGTGCCTCGCCACGAAAGCCAAGCGTATTTATCGCTTCAAGGTCCTTTGCCTCCAAAATTTTGCTCGTCGCATGACGCACAAATGCAAGACCTACATCATCAGACTCCATTCCATGACCATTGTCGGTAACGCGCATATAGGATATCCCGCCGTTTTTTATTTCAACGCTAATAGTAGTTGCACCGGCGTCAATAGAGTTTTCAACAAGCTCCTTTATTACAGACGCAGGTCTTTCCACAACCTCTCCTGCGGCAATCATATTGGCAACGCTTGCATCCAAAATATTGATTTTTCCCATATACACACCTCCCTTGTCAGAGAATAAATTAATTTTCCTTTACCTTATTTGTAAGCTCGTAAAGCTTGTTTAGCGCCTCAATCGGCGTAAAAGTTGTAACATCAATTTTCTTTAATTCTTCTATAATTTCTTCAAAACCGCTCTCTTTTGTAAAATCGCCCGAATAGCTTATAGCCTCTTCTATGCCGAGCTGATATGAGGGCTTATTCACATCGTTTTGTTCAAGCTTTTTAAAGATTTCCTTCGCGCGCGCAGTTACCTCGTCTGGAATTCCTGCAAGTGCAGCAACCTCTATACCATAGCTGCCATCTGCGCCGCCGCGTATTATTTTTCTTAAAAACGTGATATCATCGCCACGTTTTTTTACAGCGATACAATAATTTTTTATGCCGCTCATTCTGTTTTCAAGCTCTGTAAGCTCGTGATAATGCGTCGAAAACAGCGTTCTTGCACCAATTTTATTCGTATCACAAATATACTCTGCAACCGCCCACGCAATCGAAAGTCCGTCATAGGTGCTTGTACCTCTGCCGATTTCATCAAGCACAACAAGGCTCTTTTTTGTAGCGTTATTAAGTATATTTGTAACCTCGTTCATCTCGACCATAAATGTACTTTGACCTGTTGCAAGGTCGTCCGAGGCACCTACGCGTGTAAATATCTTATCCACAACGCCAATCTGCGCCTGCGTTGCAGGGACAAAGCTTCCGATTTGTGCCATTAATGTTATAAGCGCCACCTGACGCATATATGTCGATTTTCCCGCCATATTAGGTCCTGTTATGATGCACATACGCTCATCTTTTGTGTCTATATATGTATCATTTGGTACAAAAAGCTCGTTTTTGAGCATTTTTTCAACCACAGGATGACGTCCGTCCTTGATTTTTATTATCTCTCCGCTATCAACGGTCGGCATACAGTAATCATTTTGCTGTGCAACCTTTGCAAACGAACAAAGAACGTCTACCGTCGCAATTACCTGGGCGGTTGTTTTTAGTCTTTCAATTTGGGCACATATTTTCTTTTTGACCTCGTCAAACAAATGTACTTCAAGACGTACAAGGCGCTCCTCTGCACCAATTATAATATTTTCTATTTCTTTAAGCTTTGGTGTAATATATCTTTCACCATTGACAAGAGTCTGGCGTCTTACATAATAATCGGGAACCTGAGATGTCTGCCCCTTGCTCACCTCTATGTAATAACCGAAAACCTTGTTATATCCTACCTTTAACGTTTTTATGCCCGTTTTTTCACGTTCAGCCGTCTGTATATCGGCAAGCCACGTTTTTCCCTCTCGCTGGGCAATGCGGTATTCATCGACATTTTCGTTGTATCCGTCTTTTATAACGCCGCCATCACGAAGATTTATCGCAGGCTCGTCGGCTATCGCTTCCCACAAAAGCGTGTTTATATCACTAAGCACATCAAGCTTTTCGTGTTGCGAGCGCAGTATATCGCTTTTAAATACGGAAAGCTTTTCTTTTATTTCGGGAAGCACGCTAAGCGAATCGCGAAGCGAAATCATATCTCTCGGAGAAGCACTGCCAAGCGAAATTCTGTTAATAAGTCTTGCAATATCGTATATCTTGTCAAGATATGTCTCGATTTCTTCTCTTAACATTATGCTGTCCAGAAGCTCGTTTACGCCCTGCTGACGAAAACGAATTTCGCCCACGCTTATAAGCGGCTTTTCAATCCACTGCGCAAGCATTCTTCCGCCCATAGACGTTTTTGTACGGTCAAGCACCCACAAAAGTGTGCCTTTTTTTGCTTTTTCGCGCATAGAGCATGTAAGCTCAAGATTTCGTCTTGTATTATAGTCAAGTCCCACATACTGCTTTGGCTGATAACAATTTATATCAAGCAGCTTAAAGAGCGCCGATTTTTGTGTATCGCTAAGGTATATAATTACCGCACCGATAGCAGATATAAGCGTATCGTCATTGGGAATTTTGTTTTCGTCAATATCATTTGACGCCATTTCATCGACTATCGCACTCCGTGCAACATCATAATCAAAAAAGTCATTATCAACATTACCGACATATATGTCAAAGCGGCTTTTTATAATCTGTCCGTACGCTTCGTCTGCACTTTGGCTGAAAATAAGCTCTGACGGATTATAGCTTGCAATCTCGTCAGAAACCACATCGGCATCAATTCCCGATATCTTTGTAGCATACACCTCGCCCGTTGAAATGTCGGCAAACACAAGCGCCGTGTCCGAGTTTTTGCCACAATGCACAAGCACAAGAAAGTTGTTTTTCTTTTCATCAAGTGCGTTTGCATCCGTAAGAGTACCGGGCGTTACAATCTTTACAACCTCGCGGCGCACAACATCCTTTGACGATGCGCTTGGCTCTTCTGTCTGCTCGCATATCGCAACCTTGTACCCCTTTGATACAAGGCGGACTATATATGAGTCTGCACTGTGAAACGGTACGCCACACATTGGCACACGCCCACCTTCGCCGCCAATTTTATCCCCTTTTTTACCGCCGCGACCTGTTAACACAAGCTCTAATTCGCGAGAGGCGATTATGGCATCATCATTAAACATTTCATAAAAATCGCCGAGGCGATAAAACAAAATGCAGTCATCATATTTATTTTTTATTTGAAGATACTGCTTCATCATCGGCGTTTGATCTGTCACGCGCTATGCCTCCCCTCGCGGCAATTTTTATTTCTTAGTGGCAACCACCACAGCTGCTGCAATCCGACGAGCAACCACTGTTTGTTTTGCCATTAACATAAAATGTAATTATATTATTAACCTGCTCAAGCAGTGCATCAAGCTCTTTTTTTGCGTTTATAAAGTTTTTGATGCTCTCATTTTGCATAAGCTTGTCAAATTCATCTGCAAGCTCCTGTCTTATCTTTTCCAGTTCCTCTTTTGAGGGGTTTTCTTTTTGTACGCGCTGTGCAAGCTGCATACGCTTTAAGTTATATTCACCGATAAGCTTTTGAGCCTCTTCGTCGTTGTTCTGAATTTCCTCTGCTTTTTTGGATTTTTCCATAAGCTCACTTTCTGCTATTGCCTTTCCAAGCTCTCTTGCCATTTCCAAAATTTCCATTTTTACATCCTCCAAAAATTTATTTTTAAAATATTAATTCGGGACTATTTCACCCGTTAAAAACCACGTTTTTGCTGCCGTAATTTTTACTCTTACAATTTTTCCTTTAAGTGACTCGTCTGCGTCTTTTATATGAACAATTTTTCCACCTTCGGTACGTCCTGATACAACATTGTCATCAGTTTTTGACCTGCCCTCTACCAAAACATCGCATATGCGTCCTATATAAGAATCGTTAATCTGTTTTGATATTTCATTTTGAACCTCTAAAAGACGGTCAAAGTTTTTATGAATTTGCGCATCATCAAGTGCCATCTCAAGCTTTGCAGCAGGCGTACCTGTGCGCTTTGAATATATAAACGAATAAATCGAATCAAACCTGACCTCTTTTAAAACGTCGATTGTCTTTTCAAAATCTTCGTTTGTTTCCGTCGGAAAACCAACTATAATATCGGTTGTGAGCGTGATATCAGGTATCCTTTTTCTTACCGCTTGTACTTTTTTGATATAATCCCCGCTTGTATATTTACGGTTCATTTTCAAAAGCACATCATCGCTTCCCGCCTGAAGCGGTAAATGAAGCTGATTGCAAATTTTTTTATTTGATGCTATTGTTTCAATCAATTTTTCGTTAAAATCCTTTGGGTGCGACGTCATAAAGCGTATTCGCTCGATTCCTTCTACCTCGCACACACGCACAAGCAAATCAGAAAAATCAATTTCTTCATCAAGGTCATTTCCGTACGAGTTTACGTTCTGACCAAGAAGCATTACCTCTTTATAGCCCTCAGAGGCAACCTCGCGAACTTCGCGTATAATATCCTCGCACGAGCGACTGCGCTCGCGTCCACGCACATAAGGAACGATGCAATAAGAACAAAAATTATTACACCCATACATTACAGAAACATACGCTAAAACATCGCCTTCACGCCTGATTGGCATATCTTCGGCAATATATCCATGTGCATCTATTACATTTATGCTTCTTTCATGCGTGTCAAGCACATTGTATATAAGCTGCGGTAGTGTATAAAGCGTATGCGTTCCAAATATTATATCTACGTGTGTGTATTTTTGCTTAATCCTTTTTGCTACGTGTTCTTGCTGCATCATACAGCCGCAAACACCGATAATGAGTTCGGGCTTTTTACGTTTAAGCGCCTTTAAGGCGCCAAGATTGCCGTACACTTTAAGCTCTGCATGCTCACGCACGGCGCATGTGTTGTAAATTATTATATCGGCATCCTTTGCATCATTACAAAAATCATATCCCGCCTCGCAGAGCATTCCTCGTATACGCTCGGAGTCATTTTCGTTTTGCTGGCATCCATACGTTACAACATACGCCATAGGCTTTGATGAGCGCGCAACATTTATAGTACGTATTTTGTTTATAAATTCCTTCTGCTCAAGAATTTGCGCTTCAGAAACTATTACATCTTCTCTTTTCATATATTTTCTCCGTTAGTGTAAAATCTATGTCGTCGCAAATTATTTTTGTATTACCGTAGTACGAATCACATTTGAGGTATAAAACTCTATTATAAATTTGCATACGATTGTAAATATCAAAACAAAAGCGATAAATGCGTACACGTTCAAAAGCACAAATAAACCAAGCACTATTCCGAATGCAAGCACTGTAAAAAATATATTTTGCGGAAATTTGGCAACACAAAACAGCATAGCATTTTTGTATAAATCAACAAGCACCGCCTCATAGCTTATCATAAGCTGATAAATATAATAGTGCATAAAGGTGTATATTATTAATACAAATGCCAATATTCCCTGGGCAATAAGATGCACCGGATTTGGTGATGAGGCATACTGCATTGAATAAAAATTAAACGCAACCATGCTAAGATAAATCACGACTATATCAATAAACAAAATCGCGATGCTTTGTTTAAAATTAGACTTTACATTATCCCAGAAATCGCTCATTACCCACGCATGCTCTTCGCGCGAAAAGTTTCGCATAACGTATGCGGCGCCCGCAGATGCAGGACCTGTTCCCCACAAAACTGTGATGCCAAACACAAACAAAAGTCTAAGCGTCAAATCAAACCCTATAAAAGTGTCCCCCGTAAGAGTTTTTACAAATTCTCCTATGCCGTTATACTCTACCGATGCAAGCGCAGTCGCATTAAGCGGTGAAAAAACGTACAAAAGCAAAAGGTATGGAAGAGAAAATATAAGGTATATAAGATTTAACTGTACAAATTTCATAAATTTGCGGAAAATCACGTCAAAGAAAATCAAAAAGCGATGCTTTTGCAAATCCTCTTTTTCTACGCCCTTTCCAGGCTTGTTAAAATCAATTTTAAAAAGTCCCATATTTAACCTACCATTCCTTTCGCCATTTTTTAGCCATTATTTAAAATATTTTACGCCTGATTCAAACAATTTCTGGTCTTTGCTTCCTGATATGTTTGCAAAAATGTTTTCACCGCAGCGCTCACTATGTCCCATTTTGCCCAAAACTCGTCCATCAGGGCTGAAAATACCCTCAATAGCCGCAACTGAGCCGTTGGGATTGTATGGAATCTTATCGCTTGCCTTTCCATCAAGGTCTACATACTGAGTTGCAATCTGCTCGTTTTCTACAAGCTTTTTAAGCCACTCATCATTTGCATAAAATCTTCCTTCACCATGCGATACAGCGATTGAATGTAAATCACCTACGTTTGTAGCATAAAGCCATGGCGAACGATTTGATGCAATACGTGTAGTTACTATTGTTGAAACGTGGCGACCGATATTGTTAAACGTAAGTGTCGGTGCATCGTCCTTTAAATCAACAATTCTTCCGTGTGTAACAAGACCAAGCTTTATAAGCGCCTGGAAGCCGTTACAAATACCGAGCATAAGACCGTCGCGGTTTTCCAGAAGGTCATTTACCGCTTCACTCACCATTGGATTGCGGAATGCCGTAGCAATATATTTGCCGCTGCCATCAGGCTCGTCGCCACCTGAAAATCCGCCCGGAATCATTACTATCTGTGCCTCTTTAATCATCTGTGCCATCTTCTCAAGAGTCTGGGCAGTATCATTTGGTGTAAGATTTATAAACGGAAGTACATCTACAACCGCTCCCGCTCTTTCAAACGCACGGGTAGTATCATATTCACAGTTTGTGCCTGGAAAAACGGGTATAAACACTCTCGGACGCGCAAATTTCTCAGTTGATGTAATGATATTTTTACGCTCAAACGAATATGTCTGCGCCTTCTTTGCAGGAGTAGCCTTTGTCGGATAAACCTCTTCAAGCGTTGCCTGCCAAGCATCTACTGCTTCATCAAGAGAAATTTTTACATCGCATGCAGATATCGTTTTTGTATCATTAACTGTACCAACAATCTCATAATCAAGACCGTCAAGCGTCGCCAAATCTGATACTTCAAGCACGATTGCACCGTAATTTTTTGTAAATAATTCGCCATTTGAAATGTTTTTATCAAACTCAAAGCCAAGCATATTGCCAAAGCACATCTTGCTTATCGCTTCGCAAAGACCGCCGCCCGAAACAACGCTGCTTGAAAGCACAACACCGTCTTGTATAAGCTTATGTATCTTCGCATAATTTTTGCAAAGTGCATCAAAGTCTGGCATAAATTCTTCGTCTTTTTTAACCTTTACCACCACGACGCTGCTACCCGACTTTTTAAACTCGGACGATACCGCTTTGCTTGCTTTTAATGTGTTTACTGCAAAGGATACAAGCGTAGGCGGAACGTCCAAATCTATAAAGCTTCCGCTCATTGAGTCTTTACCGCCGATTGCGGCAACCTTTAATTTTGTCTGTGCGACAAATGCACCAAGTAGTGCGCTAAACGGCTTGCCCCAACGAGTCGGCTCGTTTCCAAGCTTTTCAAAATACTCCTGAAGTGTAAGATAAATATCTTCATGTGCCGCGCCAAGTGCAACCGCCTTTGACATTGACTCAATTATTGCATACATACTGCCATAAAATGGCGACCACGATGAAAGATACGGATCATAACCGTATGTCATAGCCGTAGCCGTATCTGTCTTACCTTTAAGCACAGGTATTTTTGCAACCATACCCATTGTTGGCGAAAGCTGATGCTTGCCGCCAAACGGCATAAGTACAGTTCCTGCTCCAATTGTCGAGTCAAAACGCTCGACAAGACCTTTTTGTGAGCATACATTAAGGCTTGAAAGTGTATCGAGCCACTTTTTCTTAATATCCGAAGCCTCGCCTGCATCAAACGGATTTGTGCTTGCGTCAGGAAGCACAACCTCGATGTCGGTAACCTTTGACGCGCCGTTTGTATTAAGAAAATCACGCGAAATGTCGCATATAACCTTGCCGCGCCATTTCATTGTGAGACGATTTTTGTCTGTAACAACTGCAACAATTATCGCATCAAGATTTTCTTTTCTTGCATATTCTATAAACTTGTCTGCGTCGCCACTATCAACAACAACAGCCATTCTCTCCTGCGATTCGGAAATCGCAAGCTCTGTTCCGTCGAGACCCTCGTACTTTTTCGGCACTTTATCAAGGTCTATATCAAGTCCGTCTGCAAGCTCGCCGATTGCAACGGATACACCGCCTGCGCCAAAGTCGTTACATCTCTTTATAAGTCTTGTAACATCGCCATTTCTAAATAGGCGCTGAATTTTGCGTTCAATGGGCGGATTACCCTTCTGAACCTCTGCACCGCAGCTTTCAAGCGACTCTGCCGTATGCGCCTTTGACGAACCCGTCGCGCCGCCGCAGCCATCACGTCCTGTTTTTCCGCCAAGAAGTATTACAACATCGCCTTTCTGGGGACGCTCACGAACAACATTTTCCTTTGGCGCTGCTGCGATAACTGCGCCAAGCTCCATGTGCTTTGCGATATAACCTTCGTGATAAATTTCAGCAACCTGACCTGTTGCAAGTCCTATCTGGTTTCCGTATGAGCTATAACCCGCTGCCGCTGTACGAACAATCTTCTTTTGCATAAGCTTGCCCTCAAGCGTCTCTTCCATTGTTTTTCTCGGGTCACCTGCGCCTGTAATACGCATTGCCTGATATACATACGAACGGCCTGAAAGCGGATCACGGATTGCGCCGCCAAGGCATGTTGCCGCGCCACCAAACGGCTCAATTTCGGTCGGGTGGTTATGTGTTTCGTTTTTAAACATCACAAGCCATTTTTCAGTTTTTCCATCAACATCTACATCAACATTTATGCTGCAGGCATTTATTTCTTCCGACTCATCAAGCTTTGTAAGTACACCATCATGACGAAGCTTTCTCATCGCCATAAGTGCAATATCCATAAGCGTTGTATCGCGTCCATTTGGATAAAGCTCGTTTTTGGTGTCAATATAATCGCTGTATGCCTGCTTTATAGCAGAAGAATACTTACCCTCAGGAATTTTTACGCTGTTTATTTTTGTTCCAAATGTAGTATGTCTGCAGTGGTCAGACCAATATGTATCAATCATACGAAGCTCTGTAAGTGTAGGGTCACGTTTTTCCTCGTTTTTGAAATAATCACGGCAGAACTGCAAATCGTCTTTATCCATAGCAAAGCCCATTTCGCGTACAAGGTCCTCAAGCTCATCGTCTGCCATTGATACAAAGCCTTCTACAACCGAGACATCATCAGGAACTGTAATTTCCATTTCGAGTGTGTCAGGCTTTTCAAGTGATGCTTCACGCATTTCAACAGGGTTTATCACATAGCTTTTTATGCGCTCAAAATCTGCATCGCAAATATCGCCCTCCAAAACGATTATTTTTGCCGTTTTTACGGTAGGACGGTCTTTTTGTGTAAGAATTGAGATACACTCCTCTGTTGAATCGGCTCTCTGGTCATACTGTCCGGGCAAAAACTCTATCGCAAAAACACGATTTGATTTGTCGATTTCAACCTCTTCATCAAAACAGTTATCAACGGGTGGCTCAGAAAAAATCAAATCACGCGCCTTGGCATATTCTTCATCACTTATTCCCGTAACGTCATAACGATTTATAATACGTACACCACTTAAACTATCAAGTGATAAATTCTGCCTCAAATCCGAAAGCATTCCCTGTGCTTCAACGGCAAACTCACTCTTTTTTTCGACAAAAATGCGACGTACTGCTTCACTCATTTACAAAATCCTCCCCAAAATCATATAATAGTCTAAAATTTACTAAGCAATATATTTATTTTACAACTTTTGCGCCATTATGTAAAGTAAAATCGCATAAAATATTGTCTGTTTTTATGCGATTTTTTTGTTTATCCCTTTTTACTTTTTTCCAAAAGCTTTTTAAGATAAATTCCGGTAAACGACTCACCACACTCAGCTACCTGTTCAGGTGTACCGGTGCACACTATCTGTCCGCCTGCATCGCCACCGTCAGGGCCTAAATCTATAATATAATCTGCTGTTTTTATAACATCGAGATTATGCTCTATAACAACCACGCTGTTTCCCGACTCTACAAGACGATCAAGCACCTCTAAAAGTCTGTGAACATCTGCTGTATGAAGTCCTGTCGTAGGCTCGTCGAGTATATAAATTGTTTTGCCCGTACTACGCTTGCTAAGCTCGGTTGCAAGCTTTACACGCTGTGCCTCGCCGCCCGAAAGTGTCGTCGAGGGTTGTCCAAGCTTGACATATCCAAGTCCCACATCATAGAGCGTTTGAATCTTACGTTTAAGCTTTGGTATATTTTCAAAAAACTCCAAAGCCTCCTCTACTGTCATATCAAGCACTTCGCTGATGTCTTTACCCTTGTATTTAACCTCAAGAGTTTCGCGCGAGTAACGCTTACCCTTGCACACCTCGCACGGAACGTACACATCGGGCAAAAAATGCATCTCTATTTGCAGTATACCATCACCGCAGCATGCCTCACAGCGTCCACCTTTAACGTTAAAGCTAAAGCGCCCTGCATTATAGCCACGCACCTTTGCCTCTACCGTACTTGCAAAAAGCTCGCGTATATCGGAAAACAGTCCCGTATACGTTGCCGGATTTGAGCGCGGTGTGCGCCCTATCGGCGACTGGTCTATATTGATTACTTTGTCAAGCTGCTTTATTCCGTCAATTTTTTTCACCTTGCCGTGCTTTGTGCGCGCGCGGTTTAATTCGTGTGCAAGATATTTATAAATTATCTCATTTACAAGCGATGATTTACCCGAGCCTGATACGCCCGTTACACACGTAAAAACGCCAAGCGGAATATCTACATCAACGTTTTTAAGATTGTTTTCCGATGCACCCTTTACTGTCAGATACTTTCCATCGCAGGTGCGTCTTTTATCAGGTATGGGAATAAATTTTCGTCCGCTAAGATAATCACCCGTCGCTGAGCCGACGACCTTTTTTACCTCCTCGGCAGTTCCCTGTGCCACAATCTCTCCACCATGAACGCCCGCTCCGGGACCTATATCAATTATATAATCCGCCGCATACATTGTATCTTCGTCGTGCTCGACAACAACAAGCGTGTTTCCAAGGTCGCGCAGCGTCTTTAATGTAGCGATAAGTTTTTCATTATCGCGCTGATGAAGGCCAATGCTTGGCTCGTCAAGAATGTATAAAACACCCATAAGACTTGAACCGATTTGCGTCGCAAGACGTATACGCTGCGCCTCACCGCCAGAAAGAGTTCCCGCCGAACGCGAAAGCGTCAAATAGCCAAGTCCGACGTTTTTCAAAAAGTTAAGGCGTTCTAAAATCTCTTTTAAAATCTGCTCGGCAATCATCTGCTCTTTTTCGCTAAGCTTTAATGTGTTAAAAAACTCTATTGCATTAACTATTGACAAATCTGTCATTTCAACAATATTTTTTCCACCCACAGTAACCGCAAGCACCTGTGGTTTTAAGCGTTTACCTTCACAAGAGCTGCACGGAGCATTTGTCATATATCCTTCAAGTTCTGCCCTCATCCAATCAGATGTGGTTTCATTATAGCGACGTTGCAGATTGTTTACAAGACCTTCAAAATCGGTGAGATATGAGCTATGACCACCATTTTTTATAAATTCAACCTTGAATTTTTCTCCTTTTGTGCCATAGAGAAAAATATTTTTTATCTTTTCAGGCAACTCCTTGTACGGTACATCAAGGCTGAAATTATAGTGCTTCGAAAGTCCTCTGTAATACGCCGCCGCAACGCTGTCTTCTATATCAGGCGCTCTCCAGCCACTTACAGCAAGAGCACCCTCGTTTATACTTTTATTTTCATCCCTTACAACAAGGTCAGGGTCAATTTTCATCAAAAATCCAAGTCCGCTACATTCTTCGCACGCACCAAATGGCGAGTTAAATGAAAACATACGCGGTGTAAGCTCTTCCATTGAAACTCCGCAATCCTCGCATGCAAAGTTTTGCGAAAACATCATCTCTTCTTTTTCGAGAACGTCAACTATAACCGTGCCGCCCGAAAGCTTTAATGCAGTTTCTACCGAATCGGTCAGCCTTTGCCTTATATCCTCGCGTATAACCATTCTGTCTATAAGAATTTCTATACTGTGCTTTTTATTTTTTTCAAGGCCTGGCACTTCGGTCAAGTCGTAAACTATGCCATCAACTCTTACGCGCACATATCCCGATTTTATCGCATCGGAAAACACCTTCTGATGTTCTCCTTTTCTTGCTCGTACAACGGGCGCTAAAATGTGTATTCTGCTCTTTTCAGGAAGCGAAAGCACCTTGTCTATAATCTGGTCTGTGCTTTGGCGTGCAATCGGTTTTCCGCATATATGACAATGTGGTATACCTATACGTGCATACAAAAGTCTTATATAATCATAAACCTCCGTAACCGTTCCTACGGTCGAACGTGGGTTTTTGCTCGTTGTTTTCTGGTCAATGCTTATCGCAGGCGAAAGCCCTTCGATATAATCAACATCAGGCTTGTCCATCTGACCGAGAAACTGTCTTGCATACGCCGAAAGCGACTCGACATAACGGCGCTGTCCCTCGGCATAAATCGTATCAAACGCCAAAGATGACTTGCCCGAGCCTGAAAGGCCTGTAAGCACCACAAGCTTATCACGGGGAATTGTTACATCAATATTTTTAAGATTGTGTTGTCTTGCGCCTTTTATAAAAATACTGTCCTTTGCCATTATAAGCACCGTTTACCTTTCGTAATTTTTTAAAAATTTTACTGCTCATATATACTGTCGCACTCTTTCATTCGATTAATAAGCATCGCTCTGTTAATCCTGATAGACTCAAATTCGCGTGCTATACGATTTAGAAAACGTGTTTTTTCAAGCTCGCTTTTGCAGTATACTGTTTCACCATCAGATAAAATTTCGCCTACAAATTCGGTATCACATTCATTCAAATTGTTAAGCTCTACTGGAACGCCAAGTATATTTGAAAGCTCATTTTCAAACAGGCACACAGTGTATTCATCAATGCTTTGCTCAGAATAATATGCTACATCAAAAATATTTTCACTCATCATATGGTCTGCAAAATATATAAAAACAGGATTTATTTTTTCTGTAATAAAATCAACTGCCTTGTTTGATTGTTCTGTTGTAATCATAACCTCACCCCTATTAAGTATTGCATTTTGTCATAGTTTAACTTTCACTGCGAAGACGTTTTATTTCATCACGAAGATATGCAGCACGCTCAAAGTCAAGCCGCTTTGCAGCCTCGTTCATTTCGTCTGTAAGCTTTATAATCAAAAGCTCGCCCTCTACGCCCGAAATATTCGTCTTTTTTGATTGTTTTTTATCTTTTTCGTCAACCTGTTTTGTCGCCTCTATAACCTCACGAATTGACTTTTTAATCGTTGTTGGTACAATGCCGTGTAGCTCGTTATATTCTTTTTGAATCTTGCGACGACGGTTCGTTTCTTCTATCGCACGCTGCATTGAGTCTGTAATTCGCTGTGCGTACATAATAACCTTTCCCTCGGCATTTCTCGCTGCACGACCTATCGTCTGTATAAGCGAGGTTTCGTTTCTTAAAAATCCTTCTTTGTCAGCATCAAGTATTGCCACAAGTGAAACCTCCGGTAAATCAAGACCTTCACGAAGTAGGTTAATCCCCACTAAAACATCAAATACACCCTCACGCAAATCACGCACAATTTCCATTCTCTGTATCGTGTCAATGTCCGAGTGCATATAGCGCACCTTTATATCAAGCTGCTCAAGGTAGTCAGTAAGATCTTCTGCCATACGCTTTGTGAGCGTTGTCACAAGTACTCTCTCACCTTTTTCGGTGCGTATATTTATCTCTTTTACCAAATCGTCAACCTGATGCTCTACAGGCCGCACGTCAATTTCGGGGTCTAAAAGGCCCGTTGGACGAATGACCTGCTCAACAATTTGTGCCGAGTGCTCTTTTTCATAAAGTGCAGGCGTTGCAGATACAAATACAACCTGATTGATTCTATCTTCAAACTCCTCAAAATTAAGTGGTCTGTTATCAAACGCCGACGGAAGTCTAAAACCATATTCGACAAGCGCCTCTTTGCGTGAACGGTCACCGGCGTACATTGCACGCACCTGTGGAATTGTAACGTGTGATTCGTCAATAACCAAAAGAAAGTCATCGCCAAAATAATCCATCAGCGTAAACGGCGAGCTGCCGGGCGCACGTCCGCTGATGTGCCTCGAATAATTTTCTATGCCTGAGCAAAAGCCAACCTCTCGCATCATTTCGATATCATATCTTGTGCGCTGCTCGATGCGCTGTGCCTCTACAAGCTTATTTTGACTCTCAAAATATGCAATTCTTTCTTCAAGTTCTGCCTCTATACTCTCAATCGCCTTTTCCATTTTGTCGCGTGTTGTAACATAGTGCGACGCAGGAAAAATCACGCAGTGCTCACGCAGTCCGATAATTTCACCCGTTACGACGTTTATTTCCGAAATTCTGTCAATTTCGTCATCAAAAAACTCTATTCGCAGTGCATTTTCGTTTTGATTCGACGGAAAAATTTCGACAACGTCGCCGCGCACACGAAACTTATTTCTCGAAAAATCAATATCATTGCGTTCATACTGAATTTCGACAAGGCGTCTTAGCACTTCGTCGCGGTCTTTTTTCATACCAACTCTTAACGATACAACAAGACTGTTATAGTCAATCGGGTCACCAAGTCCGTATATGCACGATACACTCGAAACAATGATTACATCCTTGCGCTCAAAAAGTGATGCTGTTGCGCTGTGGCGAAGCTTGTCAATTTCGTCATTGACAGATGAATCCTTTTCGATGTATGTGTCAGTATACGGTATATACGCCTCGGGCTGATAATAGTCATAATACGACACAAAAAACTCAACCGCACTGTTTGGAAAAAACTCCTTAAACTCGCTGCAAAGCTGCGCTGCAAGCGTTTTATTGTGCGCGAGCACAAGTGTGGGCTTGTTGACCTTCGCAATGGTGTTTGCTATGGTAAAGGTCTTTCCCGAGCCTGTTACACCAAGAAGCGTCTGCCCTTTATATTCATTTTTAATTCCATTAGACAAAGCCTCTATTGCTGCGGGTTGGTCACCCTTCGGCTCATAGTCGGATACAACCTTAAAGCTATCCATAATAATCACCCATAATATTATAGCACAAATGTGTGATATTGAAAAGCATTTTTGATAAAAAAGTTTGTTTTCAAACAAAAAAATTGATGTCAATATTAATTTCAATACCGACATCAATTTTTATATTATTTTACTGTGTAATTTGGAGCTTCCTTTGTGATTTGAATATCATGCGGATGACTTTCCTTAAGTCCTGCACCTGTAATTCTTATAAATTTACCGTTTGCTTTAAGCTCTTCAATCGTTCTTGTGCCGCAGTAGCCCATGCCCGAACGAAGACCGCCCAAAAGCTGATAAACTGTATCCGAAAGAAGACCTGTATATTCAACTCGTCCTTCAACACCTTCGGGAACAAGCTTTTTAGCATCCTGCTGGAAGTATCTGTCCTTACTGCCGTTATTCATCGCACCGATTGAACCCATGCCGCGATATACCTTAAAGCGACGTCCCTGATAAAGCTCGAACTCTCCGGGGCTTTCCTCGCAGCCTGCAAACAAGCTGCCTATCATAATAACGTTTGCACCTGCAGCGATCGCTTTTGTAAGATCTCCCGAATATTTGATACCGCCGTCTGCAATAACCGGAATATTATACTTTTTAGCAACCTGTGCCGAATCATATATAGCTGTAACCTGCGGTACACCGATACCTGCAACAATTCTCGTTGTGCAGATTGAACCAGGTCCGATACCAACTTTTACTGCGTCTGCACCTGCTTTTATAAGGTCCTCGGTAGCCTCTGCGGTAGCAACGTTACCTGCTATAACCTGCAAATCCGGAAATGCCGCTTTTATTTTCTTAAGAGTTTCGATAATATTTTTTGAATGTCCATGTGCCGAGTCAAGTGTAACTACATCGACATTTGCACTGTAAAGTGCCTCTACACGATCAAGCACATCAGCTGTAACACCGATTGCTGCACCTGCCAAAAGTCTGCCCTTTTCATCACGCGCAGAATTTGGATAGCGAACTGCTTTTTCAATATCCTTTATTGTAATAAGTCCCTTTAATGCGCCATTTTTATCAACAATCGGAAGCTTTTCAACCTTGTGTCTTCTAAGTATTTCCTGTGCCTGGTCAAGTGTTGTTCCTTCGGGTGCAGTAATAAGATTTTCCTTTGTCATAGCCATATGAATAGGCTTGTCAAAATTTGTTTCAAAACGCAAATCACGATTTGTAATAATACCTACAAGCTTGCCGTTTTCCGTAATCGGAACACCGGAAATTTTGTATTTGCCCATAAGCTCGTCGGCATCCTTTAGTGTGTTATCAGGAGAAAGATAAAACGGGTCAACTATTACGCCATTTTCAGAACGCTTAACCTTGTCAACCTCTGTTTTTTGTTGCTCGATAGACATATTCTTATGGATAATACCAATACCACCCTCACGCGCAATTGCAATCGCAAGCGGTGCCTCGGTAACAGTATCCATCGCCGCACTTATAAGCGGAATGTTAAGTTTAATTTTCTGTGTAAGATTTGTTTCAAGCACGATATCGCGCGGTATTACCTCCGATTTCTGCGGTATAAGCAATACGTCATCAAATGTCAATCCTTCTACAATGTTCATTTTTCAAGCTCCCCTCTTTTGTATTCTTCAACAAAGTCTTTTTACTATGTTATCACATTAGAGCAAACTTTGCAATATTTTTTTTAATTCTATTGCAGAATTTGCTGTATTTACTTGTCCACGCGCTAATGCAGAGTTCTTTTCGCCCTTCAAATACCACGCCGCATGCTTTCTTGCCTCGCATACTGCGATATGCTCACCCTTCGCCTCGATCATCATATCAAGCTGACACAGCATAGTATCAATTTTTTCTTCAAGCGTCGGTTTATATGTTACTCTGCCCGTTTTTACAAACTCATTTATCTGTTTAAATAAAAACGGATTTCCCTGCGCTCCGCGGCCAACCATAACAGCATCACAGCCCGTATGATTAAACATCTTCACCGCATCTTCGGCGCAAAATATATCGCCATTTCCAATCACGGGTATAGAAAGCGCATTTTTTACATCACGAATTATATCATAATCTGCACTGCCGCTGTAATACTGTTCACGCGTTCTGCCATGGACCGTAACCGCGTCCGCTCCACCCTCCTGCGCCGCAAGCGCCGCCTCTACGGCGTTTATATGTTTATCGTCAAAGCCTTTTCGTATTTTTACCGTAACGGGCACGCTGCACGCATTTTTTACAGCGTGAACTATTTTATATATTTTATCTATATCACGCATAAGTGCCGAGCCTTCGCCATTGTTCACAATCTTTGGCGCAGGACAACCCATATTTATATCAAGAACAGATGCCCCGCTACTAAGAGCATCATTTGCAATTTTTGCCATTATATCCGGCTCGCTGCCAAAAATCTGTACAGCAAACGGCTTTCCTTCTTCATGAACACTAAGCATTTTTGCCGTTTTTTTATCACGATAATAAAGTGCCTTTGCGCTTATCATTTCACTATACACAAGTCCTGCTCCAAAACGGCGGCATATTCGTCTGAAAGCGGTATCGCTCACGCCCGCCATAGGCGCAAGAAAAACATTATTTTCAATTTCAAAACTGCCGATTTTCACCTGCGATTATCCCTCCGTCTTATTATAAAATTCGGCTTCACTATCTCGCAAAGCCGAATTATACATCACTTACAATTAAACGTCGTTACGTATTATATCATCATACGTTTCACGCTTAACAACTATTTTCGATTTTCCGTCGCTCACCATTACAACGGGCGGACGTGGTATTCTGTTATAATTGCTTGACATGGAATAATTGTATGCACCCGTGGCAAGAACAGCTAAAATATCACCTGTTTTCACATCTGCAAGCATAGCATCCTTTGCAAGCAAATCGCCCGATTCACAGCATTTTCCCGCAATAGTTACAGCCATATCAGGTTTATCATTTGCGCGGTTTGCAATAAGTGCGCTATACTCTGCGCCATACAAAATATATCTTGGGTTATCGCACATTCCACCGTCAACCGACACGTATGTGCGAACATTTGGTATGTTCTTTACAGAGCCTACTGTGTAGAGTGTAATACCTGCCGAACCAACCAAAGAGCGTCCCGGCTCCATAATAATTTTTGGCATATCAATTCCGCGTTCTTTTGCGGTATTTTTAACTACCTCAGAAACCGACTTTATGTATTCATCATACGGGACCGGCGCATCGGAATTAACATATTTTATTCCAAATCCACCGCCAAGGTTGAGCTCGCTCATAGTTATTCCAAGCTTGTCCTTAACATCCGCCATAAAGCGTGTCATAAGCTTTGCCGCAAGCTTAAACGGCTCGAGTTCAAAAATCTGTGAGCCTATATGACAGTGCGCTCCTACAACCTCGACATTTTTAAGCTTCGACGCCTGCATAACAATATCCATAGCTTCGCCCGTTTCAAGCGCAACACCAAACTTTGAGTCGATTTGTCCCGTCTGGATAAAATCGTGCGTATGCGCATCAATGCCCGGCTTTATACGAAACAATATTTTTGTAACCTTGTTATGCTTTGCCGATATTGCATCAACGCGTCCAAGCTCAAAAACATTATCAACAACAATTCTGCCAACACCATTTTTTATTGCAAGCTCAATTTCGTCATTTGTTTTATTATTTCCGTGGAAATAAACCTTGTCCATAGGAAATTTTGCTTTTATTGCAGTATATAATTCACCGCCTGACACAACATCTATGCCAAGTCCTTCCTGCATTACAACACGATAAATATGCATGCAAGAAAACGCCTTTGACGCATAAAGTATCAAGCCGTTCCCATCGTAATATTTATCAACAGCATCTTTATATATTCTGCAATTTTTACGTATTAAGTCCTCATCCATTACATAAAGCGGTGTTCCGTACTGCTCAGCAAGCTCTACGGCATCCACCCCGCCTATTTGAAGATGATTTTTTGTATTTACATCAAGAGATTCTGATACAAACAAATTATAAGCCTCCTCCAAAAAATGTCTTAATCAGTATATCATATTTTGACTATATATGTCAAATTCGTTTCACCGCACACACTACACGCTTTATATTTGCTAAATCGCAAATGCTCTTCACATCACAAAAGCCGTTGTCCGAAAGCATTTTCTCTACCGTCTGCGATTGTGTATGTCCAACCTCGAAGGCAATTATGCCATCATCTTTTAACATATCGTAGCAAACCTTTGAAAGATGATTGTAAAACACAAACCCATCCTCGCCTCCATCAAGTGCAAGTCGCGGCTCAAAATCCTTTACATCACGCTCGAGCGTGTCGATAACCTCTGACTCGATATACGGCGGATTTGACACTATAATATCGTATTTTTCATTTAGATTTTCGCTTAATATGTCGACCTTTTCAAACGCGCAACGCTCGTATACGCCGTGCTTTTTGGCATTTTTCTGTGCCATTTCAAGCGCACCCTCGCTTATATCCGCCAACGTAACGTGCGAGTCCTTTATATAAATCGCAAGCGAAACTCCTATTGCGCCGCTGCCACAGCATATATCGGCGATTTGCGGCGATTTTTTATCGTTATTTTCAATTATATATTCGCAAAGGGTTTCCGTGTCAGCGCGCGGTATAAGCACGTTTTCATTAACCTCAAATTCAAGCGACATAAACTCTTTTTTGCCCAGTATATACGCAATCGGCATACCGTCTGCGCGCTTTTGCAAAAGCGACATAAACTCCTTTTCGTCGTGTTCTTCTACGTTTTGCATATGGTGTATGATAAGATAGCTTCTGTCCTTTTTTAAAGCATGGCATAAAAGCAGCGACGCATCAAGCTTTGGCGTATTTGTACCACTATCCGAAAGCAGTTTTGTGCCATATTGCAAAAGCTGTTTTATTACCACCTGTCATCCTCCCCATTTTCAGGCATAACCGCTTTAAGTGATGCGATAGCAACCTCGAGCTGCTCTTCATCAGGCTCGCGCGTGGTAAGCTTTTGTAGCCAAAGCCCCGGCTTTGTGAGAAAGGCTACGCATTTTGATTTGCTTCTTCCTGCAAATCTTATGATTTCATACGAAATACCTGCCACAACGGGCAACAACAAAAGTCTTGTGCCCATTCTTGTCCACACATTATCCCACGTCAAAAACGAAAAGAATAATATGCTAACAACCATTACAATAAGCAAAAAGCTCGTTCCACAACGTGGATGAAAACGACTATGCTTTGCGGCGTTTTCAACGTTTAGCTCTTCGCCTGCTTCGTAGCATGCGATAGTTTTATGCTCTGCTCCGTGATATTCAAATACGCGCTGCATATCCTTCATCTGTGAAACCAAAAGCATATACAATACAAAAATTATAATTCTTGTAAACGCTTCAAGTAAATTAAGCACAATATGGTTATTTATAACCGGTGCTATCGCATCTATAAAAGCCGTCGGGAATTGTATAAACGTTTCGTTCAAAAGCAAGCTTTTAATCCACCCCGCAACTGCCGTTGGCAAAAGCATAAAAAGTCCCACTCCAAGCACAAGCGAAAGCGCTATCGAAACCCACATAACAATATCGAGCATTTTATCGCCAAAATGCTTTTCGATAAACGCGTCAAATTTTGACGGTTTTTCGTCTTCTTCGCCTTCAAGGTCAATAAATTCAGCCGAGTGCATAGTCGCACTCACTCCTATGATAAGACTGTCAAAAAATGATACAACACCACGAATTATTGGAATTTTTGCGAGCCTTAGTTTTGCTACAAGCGAATTGTTTTTCTTTACCTCTATATCAATTTCGCCGTCAGGTTTTCTTACAGCCACCGCATTTTTCGACGGTCCGCGCATCATAACACCTTCAAGCACCGCTTGTCCGCCGATTGATGTCATATGCTGTTTATTTTCGCTCATGGTATATTCCTCCCGAATTATTCAGCAATTTTGGGCATAACAAGCGCAGCAATAATGTATGCAATTATTCCGCAGCCTATAAACAATGTAAAAAGAACCCATATCAGACGAACAATCGTCGAATCAATATCAAAATATTCAGCGATACCGCCGCATACTCCGCATAATTTCTTATCTGTGTTTGATTTGTATAATTTTCTTTTCATAATCGTTTCTCCTTTATAGTTATTTATTGCAAAAATCCTTTCACTTTTTTGGCGTTTTCTTCGCTGTATTCAATTTCACACGAATACATTCTTGCCACCTCGAGCATCTGTTCAAAACTGTCGCATTTTGAGCATATCATACCCAAAACCCAGCAGCTTATAAGTGCAAACCCTACTCCGCTTTCAAAATGGCGAAATATAAAATAGCACGCAAGCTGCTCAAAAAAAATCTGTAAATCTTCTCGTTTTAATATATCTGCGCCATCTGCTTTTTTAAACTTTTCAAGCTCTTCTTCCCAGCTTTTATCAAGCTTTTCAAACGACATATATAAATTATAAAGCTTTTCGTTTGAAAAGTCAAATTCAAAACCATACTTTTGGGCAAGTTCTGTTAATCTTTCAAGAACAGTAACATCCCTGTTTTGCAAAATATCAAAGGCTTCTTTGCGTTTTTTGAAAAATTCTTTGTTTTGTGCGGCTTCAGGCAACAAAAGAGAAAACCTTTCTTCTTCAGCAAGTATAATTCTTGCCGCCTCTTCGCAGCATAGTCCAAGTCCCATTTCGGTAAAATCTTCATAAAAATTGCAAAATCTCGGATGAAGATAGCATATATCGCATATTGCACCCTCGCCAAGCTCGCAGATAATATCACAAAGACCGCTTTTGTTAAGAAACGGACAACGCTCGTCCTCTTTTAAGACAAAATGCGGCGTTTCTCCATCAATATTTGCCCTGATTTTGTCCGCAAGCTCGCCCTGTAAGGAATTATACAAAGTCATTGTGTCCTCGTCAATATCAATTTCCCAACCGATACAACAGCTATGCTCGCATCTGTCTGCAATACATTTGAATTTTTTATAGTAATTCGGATATATTTCTTTCATAAAAACCTCATGTGTCAGCTTTGGATATCACTTTTGGCAAAACGCCACATACACCACTTAATAAAATGAAACTATATATTAAGTATACCACAGGCAAACAAAAAAGGCAACTTTCCGAGGGAAAATTGCCTTTGATTTTTATAGTTTACAGTCTTTTTTCTTCCTCTTCCTGAATTTCAGGGAAAACAGAAAGCATCGGTTTGATATCTTTATGCTTTATATTTCTGTCAACATAGTTTCTTGTAATCTTGACAACAAGACCGGAAAGTGCAAGAACACCAATAAGGTTGGGCACCATCATAAGTCCGTTGAAGGTATCGGAAATATCCCACGCAAGCGATGATGTCAAGAGCGCACCACACATAATCATTACAAGGTGAATAACCTTATAAAGCTTTGTTGATTTTGTACCAAAAAGATACTCCCACGCTTTTGCACCGTAGTGGTCCCATCCAAGAACAGTTGTAAACGCAAACAAAAGAATTGCAATTGCAATAAATCTTTCGCCCCATACACCAAACAAGAGTGAGAACGCTTTTGCTACAAGGTTTGCGTCAGTTGCGCCCTGGATAAGCGCACCTGTATCAAGATTGATTACACCCGAAGTAAGTACCACAAGCGCAGTCATTGTGCAAACAACCATTGTATCAGCGAACACTTCAAAAATGCCCCAAAGTCCCTGACGTACAGGCTCTACAACGTTTGAATTGGAGTGAACCATAACTGATGAACCAAGACCTGCTTCGTTTGAGAAAACACCTCTCTTACAACCGAGAGTTACGATTTCTTTAACAGCAATACCTGTAACACCGCCCCATACTGCAGGGCCTGTAAATGCATACTTAAAGATTGATGCAAATGCAGCACCGATGTTATTATAATTTACGCCAATGATAACAAGGCTTCCCAAAACGAATAATATTACCATAAAAGGAACAACCTTTTCAGCAAAGTTTGCAATTCTTTTTAGTCCACCAAGAATGATAAGTGCAGCAATAATTACAAGTACAATACCGATAACAAGATGATACATTGTAACACTGCCAAAAGGAATAGCCGCAAGAGCCGGAATCTGGAATGCATCTACTATATTAACAACAATCTTGTTAATCTGTCCCATGGCACCGATACCGAATGATGCAAGAATCGCAAAAATCGAGAAAAGCACCGCAAGAACTGTACCAATCCATTTGCAACCCTTGATTTTTCCAAGACCATCTTTTAGATAGTACATAGCACCGCCTGACCATTCACCGTCTGCATTCTTTCTTCTGTAATAGATACCAAGAACGTTTTCTGAATAGTTTGTCATCATTCCAAAAAAGGCTGCAATCCACATCCAGAATACCGCGCCAGGACCACCGCCTACAATCGCAGCTGCAACACCGGCAATATTACCAACACCGATTGTTGCTGCAAGCGCAGTACAAAGTGCCTGAAACTGCGAAATTGACTTGCCCTTAACGTGTCCTGAAACGTTCTTATCAAAAATCCTTCCGATTGTTTGAGAGAACCAGTGTCCTATATGTGTTATCTGGAAAACACCTGTGATAACAGTCATTATAAGACCTGTCGCCAAGAGCAGATAAAGACCTTTGCCCCATACAAAACTGTTGACATCATTATTAAATTCTGTCAACGCCTCCAAAAAAATTGCCATACTACTTCCTCCCCTTTTTTTGCGCTAAGTAAAATAAAAAACGGAGTTTCTGAAATACAAAAACTCCGCCTAAAAAAAGTCGCTTAAAACCTTTTTCTCCGTCCTTTTGCCTGAGAGATTAACCCTTTCGGGCTTTACACCTTCGGCATCCTTTTGGTTTTCAACATAAAAACCGGACTTCTCCGGAGCGCTATCCACGTGCAGTCACCACAATCGCGCCTGAGAGCATTACTCCTTCGGCAAGGCATACGCCTTTCTCCTACACACTTCACTTAGCTCAAATATTAAATTATATGTATTATACACCAATTTTATCAAAATGTCAACATTTGTCGACGTTTTGATTTATTTACAGATTATATCCAAGGTCAAACGCTTTAAGATTTGACTCCAAAAACTTTTCAGGTGTTGATGTTTTGATTGTATTAACCCATTTTTCATATGGGATGTCTGTATTTTTTGCCATAAGACCAATCAAAACTACGTTAACCGCCTTAACATTTCCCGCCTCTTTGGCATATTTTAGTGCATCAACAAATGTAACATCAATCTTTTCAGCAAGCTTGTCTTCGATATTCTCAGGATATTTCATCGCACCTGTAATTACGGGCATCGGGTCAATCTGCTGAGTGTTTACAAGCATCTTTCCGCCTTTTTTAAGATACGGAAGCGCTCTGTACGCCTCAAGCTTTTCAAATGCAAGAATTATATCAGCTTCACCGCGGTCGATTATCGGAGAATAAACCTTTTTTCCAAATTTAACGTATGTAACAACGCTGCCGCCTCTCTGGCTCATGCCATGAACCTCAGAAACCTTTACGTCATAGCCCTCGTTCACAACTGTATTTCCGAGTATACGGCTTGCAAGCAAGGTTCCCTGACCGCCTACGCCAACTATCATTATATTCATAGCTTACTCCCCCTTTTCCATCGCGCCAAACGGACAAACATTAAAGCAAAGTCCGCAGCCATTGCACTGTGTTTCGTCGATAACTATCTTTTCCCCGTCAAACGAGATTGCAGGACATCCAAGCTTTAAGCAAAGCTTACACTTTTTGCAGTTATCGTTTATCTTGCACTTGCCTGTGTATTTAACAGACTTTAAAAGTGCACACGGTCTTTGAGCAATAATTACCGATGGCTCATCACGCTCAGTTTCCTCTTTTACAACCTTTTCAAAGTTCTTTACGTCAAACGGGTCAGCTACAACAACGTTTTTAACACCAATCGATTTGCAAAGGTCTACAAGGTTAACCTGTGTGGTTTCTTCACCTCTTATAGTGTAGCCCGTTGTAGGATTGTTCTGATGTCCCGTCATACCTGTAATGGAGTTATCAAGAATAATAACTGTATTTGCGCCCTTATTATACACTATATCAACAAGACCTGTAATACCCGAATGCATAAATGTCGAATCGCCTATAACAGAAACAAGCTTTTTGTTAAACTCTGCGCCTCTCGCCTTTGCCATACCGTGCGCCGCGCTCACCGATGCGCCCATACAAATCGTTGTATCAACGCTTTCAAGCGGAGCAACCGCTCCGAGAGTATAACATCCGATATCGCCCGACACTGTAAGTCCGAGCTTTTTAAGAACGTAAAACGTTCCTCTGTGAGGACAGCCCGCACACATAACGGGAGGTCTTACAGGAATAACCTCATCAACATTTACACTTTCAGCCGCAGCTTCACCAATTACTGCTGATTTTATCATAGCAGGAGTATACTCGCCAAGCAAAGTAAACTTTTCCTTGCCGATAACATCAATGCCAAGTGCACGGCAATGCTTTTCTATAACGGGGTCAAGCTCCTCTATTACATAAACCTTATCACACTTTGCCGCAAAATCCTTTACAAGCTTTTCAGGAAGTGGATAAACCATACCAAGCTTTAAGTAGTTAACCTTGTCGCCAAGTGCTTCTCTTGAATACATATAAGTAATACCCGATGTGATTACACCGATTTTGCTGCCGTTATCTTCTACTGTATTAAACTCACAGTTTTCGGCATATTCTTTAAGGGCACTGATACGCTCCTCGACTACAACGTGTCTTTTTATCGCCTTTGCAGGCATCATAACATATTTGTCTATATTCTTGTCATACGGCTTAAGCTCTGCCTTTTCCGGCTGCACCTCTTCTACAAGACTCTGCGAATGTGATACTCTTGTAGAAAGGCGGATAAATACGGGCGTATCAAATTTTTCACTCAGTTCAAATGCCGCTTTTGTATATTCTTTACACTCCGTAGAATCTGCAGGTTCGAGCATAGTGATTTTTGACGCCTCTGCATAGTGGCGCGAATCCTGCTCATTTTGCGACGAGTGCATTCCGGGGTCATCTGCCACGCAGAAAACAAGTCCGCCGTTTACGCCTGTATAACTAACGGTAAAAACAGGGTCAGCCATAACGTTCAAGCCTACATGCTTCATGCAGGACATACTTCTTGCACCTGCGATTGATGCACCGATTGCAACCTCGGCTGCAACCTTTTCATTCGGCGACCACTCCGCATAAACCTCTTCATATTTGACAATATTCTCGGTAATTTCAGTACTTGGTGTGCCCGGATAAGACGCAACAACCGAAACGCCCGCCTCATAAGCACCGCGGGCAACCGCCGCATTGCCGAGCATAAGCTTTTTCATCTAAAACCATTCCTTCCTCTTTTATGTAAACGATATCAGCTCAAAATCTGATATAGTAAGTATATCAAATCCTGAGCTGTTTTTCAACACTTTAATTAATTTTTTATCTGCGACTCAACAAGGCTCTCACCGCAATAAATCTCGCGAAGCTTCGGCTTTTCAATTTTGCCGGTAGGATTACGCGGAACGTCTGCAAATATAACCTTATGAGGTCTTTTGTATCTCGGCAAATCAAGGCAGAAATCATTTACCTCTTCCTCGCTCATTTCACAACCTTCTTTTACCTCGATAATAGCCGCAGTAATCTCGCCAAGCCTTTTATCAGGCAAGCCAATTACAGCTACGTCCTTTATTTTTGAGCAGCTGCGCAAAAAGTCCTCAATCTGTACGGGATAGATATTCTCTCCTCCTGATATAATTACATCCTTCTTTCTGTCAACAAGATAGATAAATCCGTCCTCATCCTCTCTTGCCATATCACCCGTAAAGAGCCATCCGTCAGCTAAAACCTCTGCAGTTGCTTTTTCGTCATTAAAATAGCACTCCATTACGCCGTTGCCTTTGACCGCAAGCTCGCCCACATCGCCTTTTTCAACCGTATTACGATGCTCGTCAACAATCTTGATTTCCCAGCCATAGCCTGCTTTTCCTATTGCGCCAACCTTGTGAATATTTTCAACGCCAAGATGCACGCATCCGGGGCCTATCGACTCGCTAAGGCCATAGTTTGTATCGTATGCATGATTTGGAAAACGCTGTTTCCAGCGCTTGATAAGGCTCGGCGGAACAGGCTGAGCACCAATGTGCATAAGTCTCCACTGTTCAAGCTCATAATCCTCGATTTTGATTTCCCCGCGGTCTATCGCATCAAGAATATCCTGAGCCCACGGCACCAAAAGCCATACAATTGTACACTTTTCCTCCGAGATAGTTCTTATAATCCATTCAGGCTTTACTCCTTTAAGCAAAACCGCCTTGCTGCCCGAAATAAGACTTCCGAACCAATGCATTTTCGCGCCCGTATGATAAAGTGGCGGAATACACAAGAATACATCATCACGGCTTTGACCATGATGGTTTTGCTCAACACGGCACGAATGTATAAGGCTTCTGTGTTTATGCACAATAGCCTTTGGAAAACCCGTAGTTCCCGAAGAAAAATAAATAGCTGCATCATCTTCCTCTGTAAGAGGAATTTCAGGAGCTCTTGCAGTACAATATGTAACAAGGTCGTCATAGCTTTCAGCAAAAGTAGGACAATCCTCACCAAGATAGAATGTGTATCGCACATTCTTCATCTTGTTTTCCACAGCCTCAACTCTGCCCGTAAATTCAGGGCCAAATATCAGCACATCTGTCTGTGCAAGATTAACACAATACGCAATTTCGTCAGCAGTATAACGATAGTTAAGCGGAACAGCCATTGCGCCCGCCTTTAATATTCCGAAATAAATCGGTAGCCATTCAAGACAGTTCATAAGAAGTATCGCAACCTTGTCGCCCTTCTTTATGCCACGGCTAAGAAGCAGATTTGCAAATCTGTTTGCCTTTTTGTCAAATTCGCTCCATGTTATCTGTGTACGAAACGCCTCTTTATTGCTTGTTTCAATAAGAGCGTACTCCTTCCATGTAAGACGCTTTCCCTCGCCCATTGGAGGATTAATCTCAACAAGACTAACCTCATCTGCGTATAGTCTGGCATTTTTTTCAAGCAGTTCTGTAATTACCATTTTATATATCTCACCTTTGTTTTGTATTTTAATCGTCAAAGCTTTATTTTTAACAAATTAATTTTCAATATGATATTTTTTGTTGTATACTTCATACATCTTATCGAACTCTTCTCCACCCGCTTTAACCTGTTTAAGATATTCGTGAGTTTCAAATGAATCGTTAGCAATTTCTATAAAGCATACGGCAATATTTGAGCAGTGGTCAGAAATTCTTTCATAGTTTGTAAGAAGGTCCGAAAGAATAAAACCAAGCTCCATTGTGCAATCTCCCTGTCTCAGACGGGAAATATGACCATTTTTGATTGTTCTTTTGAGTTTGTCAATAACCTGTTCAAGCGGCTCTACAAGAGATGCCTTTTCGACATCTTCATCAACAAGAGCATCGAGCGAAAGAGAAAGTATCTCGTCAACTGCAGCAGTTATTGTTTCAAGGTCAGCCATTGCTTTATCCGAGAAGGTAATTTTCTTGTCGTGTATTTCCTTTGCCGCCTCGGCAATATTTAGCGCGTGGTCCGAAATTCTTTCGATATCACCTATACAATGAAGAAGCTCCGTAACCATTTTACTGTCTTTTGATGACATCTGGTTGCCCGCAACTTTAACAAGGTATGAGCTTGTCTTATCCTCATACTTATCAATCATTAATTCAATTTCTTCTATTTCTTTAAATTCAGCACTATCATAATTCTTAATAAGCACTGTGGCTTTTCTGAAAGAATCAAACGAAAGGCACGCCATATCATTTACAAGCTCTTTACACTTTTCAACAGCGAATGTTGGCATTTCGAGAAAGCGCTCATCAAGTGTAGCAAACGCATCGTAGTGCTGTTCCTCTTTCTTGCTACCCACTGTCTTGATAGCGAGCTGTTCAAAGAACGAACAGAACGGAACAAGAATAATTGTAGAAACTACGTTAAATAAAGTGTGAACGATAGCAATTGTTGTCGGTCCTACATACGCATCAGGAGCCATAAATGCAAAATTCATAAAGGAATTGAGCAGATAGAAAACACCCGTAACAATAATTACGCCAATCATTTTAATGTATAGACAGGTTAATGCGACACGCTTTGATTCTGTATTACCGCTTATAGCAGAAATAATCGGGGTGATAGTTGTTCCAATATTCTGACCGAGTATTACAGGGATTGCGGTCGAATACGGAATAAGGCAAGACATCGAAAGTGCCTGGAGCACACCGACCGATGCTGATGATGACTGTATGATTGCTGTAAACAACGTACCAACCAAAATACCGATAACCGGATTTGAAAATGTTGTAAGCATGCTGGTAAATGTAGGATCATCCCTAAGGCCTTTCACTGCGCCACTCATCATATCCATACCAAACATAAGGATAGCAAAGCCTATAAGAATTGTAGAAGTATTTTTGCGTCTGTCATCCTTTGCCGTCATATTCATAATAAGACCGATTGCCGCCAAAACAGGAGTAAATGAATCAGGCTTTAAAAGCTTTAGCACAAGTGCTGTACCACTGATGTCATTTGTACTCAAAAGCCACGCCGTAACAGTTGTACCGATATTGGCACCCATTATAACGCTGATAGTCTGTCCAAGCTTCATTATGCCAGAGTTTACAAAACCGACAAGCATAACTGTTGTAGCAGAGGATGACTGTATAACAGCCGTTACAACAAAACCAAGCAAAAGTCCCTTCCATCTGCTTGATGTAAGCTTTGCAAGAATAGATTCAAGTTTACCACCCGCAAGCTTTTTTAGGCTGTCCCCCATAAGATCCATGCCATAAAGAAACATCACAAGACCGCCAATTAAGCTTAAAACAGTAAAAATATCCATATTTTCCTCCTTAATGTCTGTTTTTATTATCTATGCTTATTTATTGCCAAATTTCGCTATTATAATTGTAACAATAATAACTATTTTTGTCAACAACAATTGCAAGTATACTAAATAAAAAAACAACAGTTTTTACACGTAAAACCGTTGTTTTTTTTGAGACATTATCAACAAAGCTAAAATCAATCTTTCGCAAATAACTTATGAGAAAATTTCTTTTTAATAATCCACAAAAAAATTATGCTTATGACCAATCCGACTACTGTGCCTGTAAAATCCACAAAAACATCAGAAATCATACCTGCCCTTCCTTCAACAAAAAGCTGTATTGCCTCGTCTATGCAAGCGGTAAGCAGGCCTATAAAAAGTATCCACGATATATTTTTTCGTATTTTCCCCTCTGTGTATTCAAAAAATCCACAAACAAGACACGCATGGAGAGCAAATTCAGCCACATGAGCACATTTTCTTACGATATATGTGCACAGATTCAAAAGTTCGTCATATGGCATATTTACAAACCTTTGCACAATCGAAGTAATCCATTGTGATATACCAAAGCTTTCCTGTGCTGATTCTGGCGCAGGTTTTAATGAGCGGCAGAATATAAATATCGTAAAAAGTATACACAAGGTCAGCCATATATATTTCTTTTTCAACCCACGCTCTCTCCTTTGAAGATATTGTTATATAATTATCTTTGCAAGCTTAGGACTTTCGGCTTTTAAAACGCCGTCGACATATACCTTCAGTCCCGCTCCTTTGTTGTATTTATTCCCTGTTTTATCCCACAAGATGCTCAAATACTGATTGTGATACAAAACTCCGTCAACACAAAGATACTCGACATCATTTTTGTCAAACAACGGATTGATTTCAATTTTTTCATCATCTCTCGGTCTTATACCTGCAAGTCCCATCAGGACAAGGTCGCAAAAGCTCGAATGGTTATAATGTATACCACGTTTTTGGTTAAGCTCATCATAATTTTTTTCAGCCATTATCTTTTTTGCAATCCATTCTCCTGTAAAAGGGTCAAGATTTTCGTCAATCCATGGAATTTTCTGACCATCATCATTTACAATATACTGCGACTGTGCATAAAGCTTGAGAAGATTATAATAATCTCTCTTCTCCATAACATCTTGGTTGTAATTACACAAAAGATTACCAAGTGCAGTAAGCGTTTGCGATGTAGCAAACGGCCACGAAGGTCCGTTCCAAAGACACATATGAGAATATTCTTTCATGAAATCTTTATAATTTCTCTCTGTTGTAGTAGGACCAAACGGTGCATAAAAATAATTTTCATCATTTAAAAACTTCCACGCTTCGCTTTTATCCTCATCGGGCATATTAAAATACCACGGAATGTATCCTATAAGCTCACGCACATCACAACGATAATAACCGTTTATATTTTTATAAAAACATGCTTCTTTGTCCCAAAGAGATTTGTCCATTTTTGCCTTCTGCTCTTTATATTCATTTTCATAATAAGCCTTTTCGTCCTCTTTGCCAAGACTGTCGGCTATTTTGCTAAGAGCCAGCGCATCACCATACTGATAAGAATTTATCGTAGGTCTGCAACCATTACCACTTGCAGAAAACTCCATTCCGTCATAATTGTCGATTTGATACAAAAGCTTACACCCTCTGTCCATACGATGCTTCTTTTCCCATTTGTCATAGTTCTCTTTAAGGTCTTCATAAAGCGACTGTGCCAAAGAAAAATCACCTGTTACTTTGCATATAGCATAAACCGAATCCGCAAGCCACGTGCTGTAAAGCATCGGATTTGCGCCCTCTTTAAACCAAAAACGTGCATAATCATCAAGATACTTTTTATCATGAAGCCATCTGCCCTCGTACATATGATGCCCAGCCGGACAAACAATACTGCCATAGATGCCCTCCCACGGAACGCTTGGAGTAAATTCAGTAACTATATATCCCAAAGGAGTTTCTTTGATATGACTGCAAAAAGTGTGCCAGCGATAATAATAGATTTCTTTGATATTTTCATCAGAAATGTCAAGCAGTGGAATTCCAATATCAAAAGGAGATAATCCACCTATATCATATTTATTCTCGTCTTTGATTTGTGATTCATTTAAAATATAATACTTTTTATTTTTCATTTACATATTCCTCCGGTTGCTGTTTTTATTTCTTTGTCCTTATAACGAGCGAGCGTATCGACTTGAAAACCCCTCCCGATTCACATACAATCTGGTACAATCCGCCAGATGCACAAATGAAAATGAATGCTACAAAATTAATCATATAACAACTTTTTATTTCCCAGAATAACAAGAAAAACATAATTCCAAAAGCACAAAGTTGCGGAAAAACGAACGCAAGATTCCTTTTTTTGAAATTAAGAGAAAATAGCATCAATAACTGTATGGCAAGAAAAATACCCGTTGTTGCCATTACATAATTATAATATTTATCGCCTGTAGTTAATATGTATCGATGAATATCTCGTTGTTGTGCCGGTCTGTCGTCCAAAAATTCTGCTATTCCATATGCACCGTTTCCAAACACGATAGCAGGTTTGCGAACAGCCAAATCAAGCAAAGCATCTACACCTTGATACTCTATAGCATAACCAAAAACCTCTTTAAGAAATTCCGCCTTTGCCTCTTTGCCCGATATGTTATAAGATGCCATAAACAAATCGTGGTTATACATACCATTTCCTATTACTGCCAAATCAAGCCAATACCAAATCGGCTGATTCATTTTTTCGGCGGTTACCTCATCAATATGCGATGTATACATATATTTATCAAATCCGGCAAATCCGGCACCAATAACAATCGCCGCCACTAAAACAAGCACAAGCAAATCCTTCCATTTTCTCGACAGCAAAAGCCAGATGAAAGCCGCAACAAGCACAATCAGCACTGTCATTTTAATCAGTGCGCCAACAAGACAAGCAACACACGCAAGCACTGCCCAGCCAATTTTTGCTTTTTGTGCGCGTGCCGACTCAGCTTTTAATATCAAAAGCAGGTCAACAGCGGAAAAGCAAGAGAGAGTGCGTCAGTATAAAAGACCGGTGCCATCATATAAAATGGTGCGCTACACAGGAAAAACAAAAGTGTAAAAAGGCCACCAACGGCACCAAAGAAACGTTTACTGATAGTTGCTGCAAGTATAACAGAAACCGACAAAAGCAAGCTATTCACCACGCCGGCAACTGTAAAATAATCCTGAATGCCAAACAAATTGGCAACTTTAAAAATAAGCGCTAAAAAAGAAAGACTGCCTAAATTATTGGGGAAAATGTAAAAATAATCCTTGTGGCAGGTTGCAGAAAAATAGTCTGTAAAGCTTCCCGTTTCAACCCACGAAATAGCTCCACGATAAATAGCCTCCATATCCCACGCCGGTTCAAAGCGGAGTAAATAAAGCATCAGCATTTGCACTCCAAATATAAACAAAACCGCAACAAGCAAAATCTTTGCGTAATGTTTTTCAAAAAAAGTCCGCTTTTTATGGATAAACGAAGCCACCAACAGAAAAAATACAAATGCTAAAATAACCAAAAGGCTTAAAACCAAACCATTATAGGGATATACCTTTCTGTTAAATAACACATTTAAAATAATTAAAGAAAATGCCAGACCAAAAGCCAGCATAAAACAAATATGTAACCATTTAACCACTAAACTCTGTTTTTTCTCCATACAAATTCTCCCCTTTTGTCGACAGACATACCCCTTTTGTTTATCGGCGGTTTAAAACCCTCACGAACATAATTTTTAAGTTTAAATTATTGCTCGTTTTTAATATAAGTTATTTTATCATATTATATATGAGTTTACAAGATTTTTTTGATATCTCAACCTATAAATCCAAAAGGGTGATGCGATTGGCATCACCCTTTTGGATTTATAAAACACTTACTTTTGGTTTTCTTTTCATTTTAGCTTGTCTTTTTGAACAATCATATCGTTTTTTCAAGTCATCAGCTATTTGCACACTTGCTTTTTTGGTAATCTTGTTTACATAAAATTTTCCGTCAAGATGCTTGTTAATCTTTACTCTCGAAATAAAATCGCCATGCTTTGCACACGTCGCAAGGCACACATATTTTCCGTTGACAGAAAGCCATGCGCCGTATTTTTTCATACACTCTCCGCACTCGGGGCAACGCATAAGCGCTACATTTTTATCTGCCATAGCCTTATTTTTGGTATAAAAAGCGCCAAAGCTTGTATCATCAAGCTCACTACACAAAACTTTAAAATTGCTTTCGCCCGAATATTCTTTCAGACAAGCGCGAATGTCGTGTTTTGTCAAAATCTGCGCCGTATAATACGCATCATCAAGTGCATCGTGAAGACGTCTGTTTTCCTCTTTCTTTATTTGCATATGCTCCATAGCAAAGCTTAGAGATTTTTGTTGTTTTTCGCCAAGCTGAGAAACAGAAAAAATCGTCTGCATATCATACCAGTGTGTTATAAAGCTCTTGTCAACGTCATAAAAATCAAGATTTTGCTTCATGACCTGGATATCATCTGTGCCCCATGTAAAAAGGCAAAAATCATCACCGCACCAATTTTTAAAGCGCTGGGTAGCACTTATAAAGCTTTCACCCTCGCCTATTGTAGTTTTGTCAATATTGGTAACCCTTTTTACAAAGCTGTTAAGCTTTTTATAATACTTTGGCCTTATATATGCACAAAAGCTATCGGTTATTTCCATTTCATCAGAAACCTTGTATGCCCCAATCTGAATTATCTCATTAGGCATTTTATCGCCTATTTTCAAATACGGATAGCTATTTTTTGAAACAGGCTGATTCCATTCAAGGTCCATAACTATATACGTCATTTATATATTCCCTACTTTTTTATTTCTTTGGTGGCTTTGAAAGCGGATTTACCTCTTCTGTGTCTATACGTTCGGTCTGTCCAATCGCAAGCTTCTCACGGATTTGCGCATCTATTTTTGCCGTAAATTCGGGATTGTCCTCCATATATTTACGCACGTTATCTCTGCCCTGACCAAGTCTTTCGCCCTCATAAGCAAACCACGAACCACTCTTTTTGATTATATCAAGCGATGTCGCAACATCCAAAATATTTCCTTCTTTTGATATGCCCTTTCCATAAAGAATATCAAATTCTGCTTCTTTAAACGGAGGCGCAACCTTGTTTTTAACAACTTTCACACGTGCACGGTTTCCTATAATTTCAGTGCCGTTTTTAATAGCCTCAACCTTTCTTATATCAAGACGTACAGACGCGTAAAACTTGAGCGCGCGGCCGCCCGTTGTAGTTTCGGGATTGCCGTAAATTACGCCCACCTTTTCACGAAGCTGGTTTATAAATATTGCTATTGTATTGGACTTGTTTAATATACCCGCAAGCTTGCGAAGCGCCTGCGACATAAGTCTTGCATGAAGTCCGACATGCGAGTCGCCCATTTCGCCATCAATTTCAGCCTTTGGCACAAGTGCGGCAACTGAGTCGATAACAACGACATCAATAGCGCCACTTCTTACCAAAGCTTCTGTAATTTCAAGCGCCTGCTCGCCCGTATCGGGCTGTGCAACAAGCAAATTATCAATATCTACGCCAAGCTTTCTTGCATATTCAGGGTCAAGCGCGTGCTCAGCATCGATAAACGCAACCTCGCCGCCAAGCTTTTGCGCTTCGGCAACAACGTGAAGCGTAAGTGTAGTTTTTCCCGACGATTCGGGTCCATACACCTCTACAATTCTTCCGCGCGGAAGTCCGCCAATTCCAAGCGCCAAATCAAGACTCATTGAGCCGGTCGGAATTGCTTCTATATTAGTTTTTGCATTTTCGCCAAGCTTCATAATTGAGCCGTCGCCAAACTGCTTTCTTATTCCGCTAAGCGCCGCATCAAGCGCCTTTCTTTTTTCAGACATATTTTCAGGTAAATTTTCAGCCATAGTATTTTCCTCTCTTTCGCAAACAAATGTTCTATAATGATATTATACAGCTTCAAAAAGTGTATGTCAATACATTTTTTATTTATTTAACAAATATTCTCTGAGCATTGTGTATGCGCTCACACACGCGCGCATACGGATTTTCTCGCGATTGCCTGTAAAGTTAAATTCCTTTACGCTTACGTTTTCTTTGTCAGCAAATCCGATATAAACAAGGCCAACCGGATTGCCGTTTTCATCACTATCAGGCCCTGCCACGCCCGTAACGCTTATCGTGACGTCAGCGCCCGACACATCAAGCGCACCCTTTGCCATCTGCATAGCTACATCTTCGCTTACTGCCCCATACTTTTCAAGCGTTTCTTCACTCACGCCTAAAAGTCTATGCTTTGCATCGTTTGAATACATTACAAAGCTTTGAGAAAACACATTTGATGCTCCCGACACACTCGTTATACTCTGCGCCAAAAGTCCTCCCGTGCAGCTTTCTGCAAAAGAAACACGCATATTTTTTTGTTTTAGCATATCACACACAACCGAGTATATTGTATCGTTATCTGTGCCATATACAGCATCGCCAAGCTCACAGCGTATCTTTTTTTCCACAGGATCAATAAGTTTTTTCGCCTCATTTTCGTCTTTGGCTTTTGCTGTAATACGAAGGGTTACCTCGCTTTGCTTTGCGTATGGAGCGACTGTGGGGTTGGTTGAACTCTTCATAAGCTCTGAAAGCTTTTCCTCAACGCTTGATTCGCCTATACCAATAATACGCAGAGTCTTTGAAAACAGCATAGAATCCGATTTTTGACACAAATATGGAAATACACTTTCATTAAACATCGGCACTATCTCATTTGGAGGCCCCGGCAAAAAGATTGCAACCTTGCCATCCTTTTCAATTATGCCTCCCGGTGCAGTTCCGTTATTATTTTCAAGCACAATACATCCTTCGGGCATAATCGCCTGCTTTACATTTGTCTTTGACATCACACGCCCCGTGCGCTTAAAATAATCCTCTATTTTCTGAAGGCTCGGCTCGTGAAGTTTTAGCCCCACTCCCATGGCAGATGCAAGCGTTTCCTTTGTAATATCATCATGCGTCGGTCCAAGTCCGCCCGATGTTATTACAATATCTGCGCGTGAAAGTGCCGTTTTTATCGTATCGGTAAGGCGTTTTTCGTTATCGCCTACCACAGTCTGATAAAAAACGTTTATTCCAAGTCTTGAAAGCTGCTGTGCCAGAAACTGCGCATCCGTATTTAATATATCACCAAGCAAAAGCTCGGTTCCAACAGCAATGATTTCAGCCGTCATATTTGTCATACTCCCTTTTTAATGATTATATTTTTTGTTTATGGCTCAATAACGATAGTTTCAACACCATCTATCGCCTTTTGTATAAGCTCTTCTATTTCAAGCACCGACTCTGATGCAATAATTTTTTCCACCTTTGGCTTTGTTACGGGGTGCTTTGGTGTAAACACCGTACAGCAATCCTCATAAGGTAAAATCGACGTTTCAAACGCTCCTATTTTGCGTGAAATGCGCACAATTTCCTCTTTATCCATACCGATAAGCGGTCTGAAAACAGGCATGTCCACAACCGAGTTTGTAACGTGCAGTGCCTGCATTGTCTGGCTTGCAACTTGTCCAAGACTTTCGCCCGTAATAAGCGCCTCTGCACCGTTGGCTCTTGCAACACGCTCGGATATCTTCATCATAAAGCGACGCATTATTAGCGTGAGGTGGTCCTCGGGACAATTATCACGTATGGCGAGCTGAATTTCTGTAAAGGGCACTATGTGAAGCTTTATTTTTGGCACATATCCCGACAAAATCTTTGCAAGCGATATTACCTTTTCCTTCGCTCTCTCACTTGTGTAAGGATAGCTGAAAAAGTTTATCGCTTCAAGCTCTACTCCTCGTTTTGCAATCATATATCCTGCAACCGGACTGTCAATTCCGCCCGACAAAAGAAGCATAGCTCTTCCGCCCGTACCAATCGGCAATCCGCCCTGACCTGCAATTTTCTTGCAATACACATACGCTCCAAAATCACGTATTTCAACCATTACAACATTTGACGGATTGTTTACATCAACCTGCGCTCCATCAAGATTATGAAACAAATATCCTCCGACCTCGCGGCATATCTCGGGCGATTTTAACGGAAATTTTTTGTCGGCACGCTTTGCCTCCACCTTAAATGTTTTTTCTTCCAAAATATCTTCGCCGCAATATTCAAGCGCCGCTTTTTTGATTGCGTCAATATTCTTTTCACATACGCCCGCACGTGTTATGCTCAAAACGCCAATCACCTTTTTAAGACGCTCAATCACATCGTCTATATCAACGCTTTCGGACGGGTCAATAAAAATCGCCGCCTGTGCACGTGTAACCTCAATCTCGCCAAGGCTTTTTAGTGCTTCTCTGATATTTTTCAAAAGTATATTTTCAAATACAGGTCTGTTTAACCCCTTTAAAATAATCTCACCGTATTTTACCAAAATAATTTCTTTCATTTATCTATCCCCTGACATATTTTCTTATGTTTTTGACTTCCTCTGTTAAAACCTTTATTGTATAATCAATTTCCTCTTTTGTATTCATGGCTGAAAAGCTGAAACGAACAGCGCCTTCAATTTCTTTTTTATCCTTGCCCATACATAATAGCGTACGGCTTGGTGAAGGTGCGTTTGACGCACACGCAGAGCCGGTCGAAACGTATATTCCCCTGCTTTCAAGTGCATGCAAAAGTATTTCCGATTTTATTCCGATAAAAGACACATTTAATATATATGGGAGTGCACTTTCATCGCCATTTAATACCACATTGTCAATGTTCTCGACAATTCTATTATATAATCTGTTTTTAAGCTCGCTCACATGCTCATAATTTTTATCGATATTTTTATATGCTTCACTTGCCGCAGTTGCAAACCCGACCGTACCAAAAACATTTTGCGTTCCCGAGCGCAGATTTGACTGCTGATGACCGCCGTGAAGAATTGGAAGTACACGGACACCTTTTTTTATATATAAAAGTCCCACACCCTTTGGTCCATGTATCTTATGTGCGCTCGCGCTCATCATATCGACACCGATTTTCGACGGTTTTATGGCTATTTTGCCAAAGGACTGCACTGCATCGACAAAAAGCGCGGCATTTGTTGCTTTCTTTTTCATAATCGGTTTTAGCTTTTCAATCGGCATTATAGCGCCGACCTCGTTATTTACGTGCATCACACACACCAAAACCGTATCCTCGCGCAGCAAGCTTTCAAACTCATCAAGGCTTATATAACCATTTTTATCTGCTCCGAGTATATCCGCCTCATAGCCCTGCGTTTTCGCATATTCTACTGCCTCATACACCGCAGGATGCTCCACTCCCGTGCAGATTATATGCTTTCCTTTGCGTTTTGCCGCCTCTAAATATCCAAAGATAGCAAGGTTGTTGCTCTCTGTTCCGCCACTTGTAATATAGATTTCGTCCTTAGTGCACGAAAGACAATCGGCAAGAGTTTGCTTTGCGCTTTCAAAAGCTTTTTCAGCCTTCATGCCAAGGTTATGCAGCGATGACGGGTTTGCGTAAGCTTTTTCAAGCACCTCTATCATTGAATCGTTGACAGCTTTTGTGGTTTTTGTTGTAGCGCTGTTATCAAGATATATTTCTCTGTTATTTTCCATTTTTCCACCTGTTTTTACAATTATTTTGTCATTGTATCGAGTATATTCTGCACAAAGTCATCATTTGTTTTTGTGCGTGTAAGCTTGTTTAAAACTTCCTCTGTAACGTCAACTGTATTTCTGCTGCTCATCGCTTTTCGTACTGCCCACACAGCAGAAAGCTCGCTGCCGGTTAAAAGCGCTTCTTCGCGGCGCGTACCCGATTTTGCAATATCAATCGCAGGAAATACGCGTTTTTCCTGAAGTTGTCTGTCAAGGCGCACCTCCATATTGCCCGTTCCTTTAAATTCCTCAAAAATAACCTCATCCATACGGCTGCCCGTTTCCATCAGGGCAGTTGCAAGAATTGTAAGGCTTCCGCCCTCTTCGATATTGCGTGCTGCACCGAAAAAGCGCTTTGGCTTATGAAATGCACCAGGGTCAAATCCACCCGACAAAGTGCGTCCCGTAGGTGGCTCTATAAGATTGTACGCACGCGCAAGTCTTGTGATTGAATCAAGAAGTATAACAACGTCTTTTTTGTGCTCTACAAGCCTTTTTGCGCGCTCCAAAACAAGCTCTGCAATTTTTGCGTGATGCTCGGGTGTTTCATCAAAGGTTGAATATATGACCTCGCCGTTAATCGAGCGTTTCATATCCGTAACCTCTTCGGGACGCTCGTCAATAAGAAGCACTATTAATTTTACGTCGGGATGATTTTTTGTGATGCTTTGTGCTATATTTTTAAGAAGCGTCGTTTTGCCCGCTTTGGGCGGTGCAACAATAAGCCCTCTCTGACCATAGCCGAGCGGCGCAATAAGGTCTATAAGACGCATCGAATACCCCGACGGATTTGTTTCAAGATGAATTCTTTTTGTAGGATAAATCGGCGTAAGCGTATCAAACGAGCGTCTGCGAAGACATACATCAACACTATCGCCGTTAACCTTATGCACATATAACAGCGGTGCAAATTTCTCATCACCAGAAACCTTTCTTGCATCTCCTAATATTTCATCGCCCGTTTGAAGACGAAAGCGTCTTATCTGTGTGTTTGAAACATAAATATCCTTTGCACTTGATTCGTAATTGTCAAAACGGATAAAGCCATAGCCATCAGAGAGAACCTCCAAAAAGCCGCGTACCTCCATAACATCATCGGGGCGTTGCTTTTGTTTTGATTTTACATTTTTCTCTTTTTCATCATCACTAACATCTTGTGCGTTTTTGGTACTTTCCGCAATGCGCTCAACAAGCTCGTTTTTTCTTAGTGATGCAATTTTTGATATTCCCATTGTCTTTGCAATTTCGCGCAAATCCGAAAGTGATTTTTGCTTTAAAATTTCATATTCCTGCATACTACACCTCAAAATTGTGTTATTTTATAAACATTTCTGCAATCATATTCGTTTGATAAAAGTTTTTATATATGTACGATTGCTCAGTGGTGTTTTTTATAAAAGAAAGCTCGTTAAAGCCTGAAAGAGATACGCATATCGCAATAATTAAATACGAAATCAAAACACCATTCACAAGCCCTGCAACAAAGCCTGCAAGCTTGTTTACCTCTTTTAATAGTGGCAATTTAAAGATAAGCTCAAGTATTTTTCTGAAAATCCATATTCCAATCAGAACAAGCAAAAACAACAAAATTCCAGACACAAGCTTCATAAATGTGGCAGCAAGTGCACTGCTTACTGCCTGCGCAGCATTGATGCGCATTGTTCTCATAAGAAAATCACTTCGCTCAAAAACACTTGAAAACATAAACTGCGGAATATTCATCGTTTTTATAATTTCCTCGGTTGTGCCCCCAAGCGAATTTTGTTGCGAAGCTTGTGTGCTTTGCTCTATTGCGGTATCGGCATTTTCTTTTTCTCCGCTTACCGCTTTATAGACAGACTCCTCAAGGCTTTGCGACACATTTTGTCCAATCTCAGTAGTTGTTATGTATTCAGAAAACGGAACGTAGAACATAAACGACAAAGCCGCTGCAAGCAAAAATGACAAAATAGAAAACGCCGCTTTGATAAAGCCTTTTTTTACTCCGCGTATTACGGATATAATTATAATAAACAAAATAACTGCATCAAGTATATATGGCATATAAAAACCTCACCTTTAGTATTATTTTATCTCAATTATATCGATAGCCGTTCCCGTAACACCCGTCGCTCTTTTTGTTCCTTCAAGAAGAAAGAACGAATTATACTTTTTGGGTGTTTGTATAAGATAGAGCTCTTTTCCCGTGCTGTCGCACACCGCTATACTGCCTGCAGTGCCATAAGCAATTCTGTCTGCATGAGCACTGATAAAACTTGGCGTTTGCCTTACGTCTATATTGCACTTTTCGTGCGCCTTATTATCAAGCGCTACAACACTTTTTTGCCCATTGTCTTTTTCAAGGCAAAGCACCAACAAAGAATCGCCTTTGTAGATTTTATTTACGGCTTTATCTTCATAAACGAACTCTGTACCAATAGCACCCTCCTCATCAACACAGATAGTTTTTTTGTCAGTTACAGCCAAAAAGCCCTTATCCGCTTTATATATGTTCGTAATAAGGCAATCATCAAACGTATGCGTCTGATACGGCGCACTTTCGTACAGATTAAACATAAGCATACCGCTCGAAAGCCCTTTTGACACATCTTCATCAGAAGATGAAGATGTATTAAGCGTTGCAAGCGCGAGCTTGTTTTCGTTTGCTCCAAACTGGGCATCAATTATATATGCGCTGCCCGAATGCCATACAAACACCTCGTTATTTTTTGCATCCCTGACAGTTACAAGTCCTTTATAATATGGTTCCTCCGATACAATTACAAATTTTCCGTCAGATGCTACCTTTGCGTTTGTAATAGCATATGAGGACAAACTCTGAAGTATTACCTTGCCATTGTTTATAAGATATATATCCCTGCCACCTCTGTCGCACGCAAGTATATAATCGCCACAGATTGACAAAAGCGGCTTGTTTAATACAACTGGTATTTCCCATTGTGTTTTGCCCGATTCGGAAAGTGAAAATATCTTTTCTTTTGCGCATACTATTGTATTTGAACCCATTGGCTTTATAACGCTGTTTTCCTGCTGTGTATACGGCATTTCAAACACTGTGTTCTCATCAAGGTAAAGCTCAGCATTGTTTGAAAAATGATCCTTAAACTCAGGATTTGTCCCTATAAGAGCCGCCGCAGTTATAACTAAAAGCACAATAAAACAAAGCCCTATGAGTCCTGCATGCAAACGCACAAAGCTTATAAACGGACTTTCTTTTCTCTCAAGTCTTTCTATTTCCTTTTGCTTTTTTCTTTTATAATCAAGCCTGCTCACAATAGTTTTCGCTCCTTTTTATCCTTCAAAAATATCAAAGTCATAATAGGCTCCTGCCATATAAAGTCCGCACGCAGGAGCGGTAATTCCCGCAAGCCGTCTGTCGCGCGACTCGATTATGGCGGGCACATCATCTGCATCTATTCGTCCGTCGCCTACATAAGCAAGCGTACCCGCAATTATACGAACCATATTATATAAAAATCCGTTTCCGCATACATCTATCGTAATAACGTCGTTTTCTTTTTGGGCGTCAAGGCTGTATATCGTTCTTATGTGTGTATTTGTCTGCGCTCCCGACGCACAAAACGCGCTAAAGTCATGTTCTCCCAAAAAGGCGTCGCACGCTCTCTTCACATTTTCCATATCGATATTTCTTCTGTAATGCCACGCCAAATCCTTCATAAAAACATCCGAATGAACAGAATTTAAAATTTTATAAATATAACGTTTTTTCTTTATACTAAAGCGTGCGTGGAAACCATCATCGACTGTTTTTGCCGTCATTATCCGTATATCATCGGGCAAGACGCAATTTATAGCAAATGGAATTTTTTCATCAGGAATTTTTGTTTGTGAATTAAAATTACAGACATAATTAAGTGCGTGAACGCCCGCATCAGTGCGCCCGCAGCCATGCACCGCTACGCACTCTGCGCACACCTTTTGTATTGCCGCCTCCAACAGTTGTTGCACTGTAACGGCATTTTCCTGGGTTTGCCAGCCGTGGTATAAGCTGCCCTTATATTGAAGAGATAAAGCAATATTTCTCATAACAAGCTCCATATCAGAATAAGAATGGGATATATCCTGCAAAAACGGCAAGTGAAAGCACAATAACAAACACAATACTGCATATTATATCGCTCTTTGTTATTTTGAGCTTTTTCATTCTCGTTCTGCCGTTTCCGCCATTATAACAACGACACTCCATCGCAAGTGCAAGCTCGTCTGCGCGTCTGAACGCACTTATAAAAAGCGGAACCAAAAGCGGCACAAGCGACTTTGCGCGCTTTAATATATTGCCCGTTTCAAAATCTGCTCCGCGCGAGGTCTGCGCTTTCATAATTTTTTCCGTTTCTTCAAGAAGTGTTGGAATAAAGCGCATCGCAATCGTCATCATCATAGCAAGCTCATGTGCAGGAACACCGATTTTTTTAAACGGTGAAAGCAAATGCTCGATACCGTCAGTAAGAGAAATCGGCGATGATGTGAGCGTAAGAAGCGACGTTCCGACAATCAAAAACACAAGTCTTATTATCATAAAGGTCGCCATATATATTCCTTCCCACGTCGCCACTATCGGCGTATAAGGAATACGAAACGCAATCCTTCCCTGAGTCATAAAAATGTTTAAAACCGCTGTAAAAAGTATTATAAAAAGGAGCGGCTTTATGCCCTTGAAAACATACTTTACGGGAATTTTTGCACTGTATATTATAAAAAATGTGAACGCAGCAAATATAGCAAAGCCCGTAAAGTTCTTTACTGTAAAAAGCAAAACTATATATAACATTGTGAGAAGAATCTTGACTCTCGGGTCAAGGTTGTGAATCTTAGAATTTCCCGGGTAATACTGCCCAAGTGTAATGTCCTTTAACATATTTTTCTCCCAAATCAGCCCTTCGGCTTAATAATCTTTAAAAGTGCATTTTTTGCCTGCTCTACTGTGTATATGTCGCCAGGTATGTCTACTCCGCGCTCACGAAGCTTTTTTATAACAAGGCTTATCTGCGGAACGCTCAGTCCCATTTCTGAAAGCTCGTCTACGTGCGAAAAAACCTCGCACACGCTTCCGTCATAGGCAATCGTTTCATCATTCATAACTATAATGCGTCGCACTGTATTTGCTACATCCTCCATACTGTGCGAAACAAGCACTATCGTCATACCGCAATCGTTTAACTTCTTCACAAGCGCCAAAAGCTCATCACGCCCCGCCGGGTCAAGTCCTGCCGTCGGCTCGTCAAGCACAAGCACATCAGGCTCCATAGCAAGCACGCCCGCTATTGCAACACGTCTTTTTTCGCCGCCCGAAAGCTCGAACGGAGATTTGTCCAAAAGCTCCTCTTTAAGTCCAATCGCCTTTGCCGCAACAAGCACTCTGTCGTTTATATCCTCATCGGAAAGACCGAGGTTTTTCGGTCCAAAAGCGATATCGCGGCGCACAGTTTCTTCCATAAGCTGATGCTCGGGATACTGAAATACCAATCCAACCTTTTTACGAATCTGGCGCAAATCAGTTTTTGGCGTACTGATATCAACGCCATCAATTATAACACTGCCCGATGTAGGCTTTAAAAGTGCGTTAAAATGCTGTATAAGCGTCGATTTGCCCGAGCCTGTATGTCCGATTATTGCAACAAGCTCGCCTGCTTCAATTTTTAAATTTATGTTTTTTAGCACCTGCTTTTCAAACGGAGAACCCGCCTGATAAGTGTGGCACATATTTTTGCACTCTATCATATCAGCTTTAAAATCTCCTCTACACATTCATCAACCGTTATTACATCGCGCGCACTGTCAATCCCCTTGTCAGCCAACGCAAGCATAAGCTCTGTTGTCTGCGGTATGTCAAGTCCCGTTGATTTAAGCACATCAGTTTTTACAAAAACCTCTTTCGGTGTTCCGTCAAGTATCACGCCGCCATCACGCATTACGATAATTCTGTCTGCCATCGCCGCCTCTTCCATATAGTGCGTAATCAGAATTACCGTCATATTTTGTTCCTTGTTAAGACGACTTATAGTTGCAAGGACTTCCTTTCGACCTATCGGGTCGAGCATTGCCGTAGGCTCGTCAAGTATGATGTATTTTGGCTGCATTGCCAAAATTCCCGCAATAGCTATACGCTGCTTTTGTCCGCCCGACAAAAGATGAGGTGCCTCGAGTCGATGAGCATACATACCAACGGCATTTAGCGCGCTATCTACTCGCTGACGTATCTTTTCCGACTCAATCCCAAGATTTTCAGGTGCAAACGCAACATCCTCTTCAACTATTGTTGCAACAAGCTGATTGTCAGGATTTTGAAACACCATACCAACACGGCGACGAATTTCAAATATAAGCTCTTCATCAGAGGTATCAAGGTTTTCTACATAAACCTTGCCGCCCGAAGGGAGCAGCACTGCATTAAAATGCTTTGCAAGTGTCGACTTTCCCGAGCCGTTGTGCCCTACAAGTGCAACAAACTCCCCTTTGTGAATTTCAAGGTCGATGCCCTTTAAAACCTTAATCTCTTTTTCATCATCGGTTTCATAATTATATTGTAAATTTTCGGTTTTAATCATTTGTCAAACCGCCATTTCCAGAATTTTTATTGTAATGTTATTTTATCGACTGCCATCTTCCCGATATGCCGCACGGAAGAAACAAGCCGCTTTTCGCACTCATTGGTATACCGACCTCATCGGCATCAATATATCCGCCAAAACGCTTTTTGAGTGTAAGCGTCAATATATTTTTAAGAACCGATGGTCCAAGTCCCGTTGTATATGAGTTTATGAGGAAAAACAATGGCTCATCCGAAAGAATTTTTACGCACTCGCACACAAGCGGATAAAGCTCGTTTTCTATTTTCCACACCTCGCCCGATGGTCCGCGTCCATACGATGGCGGATCCATAATAACCGCGTCATACTTTTTGCCGCGTCTTTGCTCGCGCGCGACAAACTTTAAAACATCGTCAACTATGTAGCGCACGTCGGAGTCGATATAACCCGAAGAATTGACATTCTCCTTTGCCCACGAAACCATACCCTTTGCCGCATCAACGTGCGTTACAGCCGCTCCTGCCGCAAGCGCGGCAACTGTTGCTCCGCCCGTATATGCAAACAAATTAAGCACTCGTATAGGACGGTTTGCCCTTCTTATAAGGTCTGAAAACCAGTCCCAGTTTGCCGCCTGCTCGGGAAAAAGTCCCGTATGCTTAAAATTCATCGGCTTTATATTAAAAACCAAATCGTCATATTTTATTGTCCAGCGCTCGGGCAATTTTCCGTTATACTCCCAATGTCCGCCACCACTTTGAGAGCGGTGATAGTGCGCTATCGGCTTGTCCCATCCGCTTGCAGACTTGTCCGTCCACACAGCCTGCGGGTCAGGTCGTCTTAGTATATATTTCCCCCAGCGCTCAAGCTTTTCACCGCTTGCGCTGTCTATAAGCTCATAATCCTTCCATCTGTCCGCTTTATACATCCTTTTATCCCTTCCGATACAAATACAGATTTATCTAAAATACAAATATTCCATAATATATTATTTTACACCGAAATCCCATACAAGTCAAGTATTGGTGCACACTTTTTGTAAATAATAAACAGCCGTTTTTTCGCTTGACAATACATTGTCAAAGTAATATAATAGGCGTTGAAAAATCAATTTGGGAAGTGTTTATATGTCATACTTATTATTGGTATTTTCCATTCTGCTTTCTGTGAGCAAGGTTGTTGTATGCAAAGAAATTGCTCTTAGCTCAAATTCTACAAAAAAATCAGCCAAAATAAATTCTGTTTTGTTTTTTGTATCCGCTTTGGTTTTGGCAATTTTTACACTCATAGAAAACCCAAACGGCCTTTTGATTTCGCCATTTTCTCTGCTTGTGGCATTTTTTCTGTCTGCCACATTATTTTCGTCGATGTTTTTAGAGATAAAAGCAATGGAAAAAGGCTCGGTCGCATTGACAAACTTTATATATTCACTCGGCTTTTTAGTTCCTATCGTTTTTGGTTGCCTGATTTGGAGCGAGCCTGTTTCTGTTATTCAGGTGGCAGGTATATTTGTACTGCTTTGGGCGCTATATTTGATACTTAATCCCAAAAGAACAGGCAAAATCCGAATTGACTGGATAGTTCTCTCATTCACGGCAATGTTTTTATCAGGCGTTTCAGCGGTACTTCAAAAGCTTCATCAATATTCCGATTTTGTTTTTGAAACGAAGGGCTTTTTAAGTATTACACTTTTATTGGCTTCGATTTATTCTATGTTATTCTATTTTTTATGCAATAGAAAAGAGCATGAAAAAACGCCCATAAAACAACACGGAAAAGTAATTTTGATTGGCGGTATTTTATTTGCGTTTTTAAATTTTGTAAACACAGTTTTGACAGGCAGATTACCCGCAAGCATACAGTTTCCTATATACCATATGGGCACTATGCTTTTGACTTGTTTGATTTCGTATGTTTTTTTTAAAGAACGTTATAAAAAAATGCAGATTATAGGTCTTGTTTTAGGTGTACTGTCAATTATTGTAATTGGAATATTTTAAGGAGGTTTTTTAATATGAAAGCAGGATTAATAACAGATGTAGAAAAAATCATCTACACAAGAATGGACAGCGATGTCCCCTTCCCACCATCAGAGGTAAAAGATGGCAAAGCAATATGGAGCCTTGAATATATCACTGATTATCCGTTGGATATTACATACAAACTTTCGAAAGAGAGTTTTGTAGGTGCCATCAGCTTTACTACAGATGAAGATTATCTAAAAAAAGCCGAAGTGCGTATTAAAGATAAATTGGTTGGCATTTATCAGGCACAGACAAACTCACTTGCAGGCGGCGATATTGTAATTTCCGTAACCGAAAGAACAGATGAATTTACACTAAGGATTTATCCCGGCTCAAACGGTTCTGTGTACCCGGGTTTTAAAGATTTGGTAATTTCAAACGTTGAGATTTTGGGTATCATAAACGAAAACGAGCCTGTGCTTTATCCTTATCCAAAAAACGTTGATTTTGAAGACGGCTATGTTAAAATCAAAGAAATAACGACGCTCTGTAATGACGCAGATGAGCTTTTTGTAAAAAGCTTTTTAGAAGACGAACTCAAAGAAATGTCAACCGACGGCGTAAAAGTTGTTATCGAAAAAAACACCTCTGACGAGTTTGCAAATGAGCGTTATGTTGTGTCGGCAAACGATAACGAAATAAGAATAACAGCTGCAACAAGGCTCACCTTACTGTATGGAGCGGATACAATTTTAAAGCTCCTTGGTACAGATAATACTTTAAGAAAATTCACACTCGATGACAAGCCATCCTCAAAAATCAGAGGTTTTCATATGGGGCTTCCCAAAAAAAAGAATTTTGATTTTGCTCAAAGATTTTTCAGATACGTTCTTTTACCTTTAAGATACAATATGGTTATTGTTGAATTTGCAGGCGGAATGCGTTTTGACAAACATCCCGAAATAAGCGAGGCATGGCTGCAAGGTTGCAAAGCCGGCCGCGACAAACTTCAGCCACTATTCCCCCATGATAATATGGGCGCAGAAGGCACACTTCTTGAAAAAGAGGATGCAAAAAAATTTGTCGGATACATAAAGGACTTAGGCTTTGATTTGGTTCCCGAAGTGCAAAGTCTTGGACACGTACAGTACATAACATACGCCCACCCTGAAATTGCAGAAATAGACGAAACGCTAAAAGACGAGGTTTATCATCACAGCTATTGCCCGTCAAATGAAAAAAGCTATGAAATAATTTTTGATATTATAGACGAAATTCTCGAGGTTTCTTCGCCCGACAGATACGTTCACATCGGACACGACGAAGTTTATCAGATGGGACTTTGTGAAAAATGCAAGGATAAAAACATATCCGACCTTTTGGCTTATCACATAACTACACTTCACGATTATATAGCAAAAAAAGGTCTTAAAATTATGATGTGGGCAGATATGGTTCACACAAGAGAGGTTGCCAAAGAATCAACACGAGATGCCTTTTTCAAAATCCCAAAAGATATACTTATGCTTGATTTTATATGGTATTTCTATCTTGATGGTGAAATCGAGGACGAGCTTTTAGGGCACGGCTTTGATGTAATTGTGGGAAATCTGTATTCGTCGCATTTTAAAAACTTTAATAATAGAATGAAAAAAGAAGGTATGCTCGGTGGCCAGGTTTCTACATGGGTAGCCGCAAACGAGAACCGCTATGCATTTTACGGTAAGTTCTTTGATGCTATGTATCTTTCACAAATGCTTTGCAATACCGATGATTATGACGAGCGCAACCGTGCAAGTTATAATAAGATAATCTGTGATTGTGTGCAAAAGGCTATGCGTGAAAAAGTAAGAGCGGCAACTGACAAGTTTGACACAGAAAAATCAGTAAGTATAAAACCTTCGAAAAAGCAACCGCCAAAAGATTTGGCACAGCTGTGCGATGTGGTAGTTTTAGATGAAGAAGAAATCGCAATTAACGATTTTGCAAAACGAATTGTATTTGAGCACGCTACTATAACTGCGGCTCGCAGAATACCTTGGAAATCGGGCTTATTTATAGGTGAATATATAATAAACTACGAAGATGGCACGAGCGAAAAAATCGATATTGAATACGGAAACAATATCATGTCATACAAATCTGTATATGGTATGCCGATGATAGAGTCTTGTTACAGACATATGGGATATGAGGGCACATGGAATATTGACCCTGTTGTTTTGGGTAAAAATGTATATGCAGAAACTATATCTACTTTCCAGTTGCCGTTTGACAATCCGCATCCGGATAAGAAAATAAAATCAATCTGCTATAAACGAGACGAAAACGAATATCTCACTGTAATGCTTTCTTCTTTAAAAATACTAAACTAATCACAAAAAACTCCTTTTTCAAAACAAGAAAAAGGAGTTTTTTATTGTATAACGAAAAGCAGGAGTAGTGACGCACAATTACTACTCCTTTAATTTTATTATTCAGTTTCTGCAAGATAAGTATATACTTCTTTTATGTTTTTAAATATATACTCGGGTTTTATATTCATCGTTTCTATATCATCAAGCGTTCCTTCGCCGCTGAGCATAAAAGCACTGCTTATCCCCGCGTTTATTCCACAGGCAACATCTGTATAAAGTCTGTCGCCAAAAACTACAGTTTCTTCTTTTGTATACCCTGTCTTTTCCATAGCAAGATATGCCATCTGTGGCTCGGGCTTGCCTATAAATACGGGGTTTCTTTTTGTCGCGTGATGAAGCATCTGCGCAAACGCTCCGCAGTCAGGCACAAAGCCATAGCTCGTAGGACATACCCAATCGGGATTTGTTGCGATATAATCTACACCCCTGCCAAGAAGTATGCACGCATCCTCAAGCTTTTTAAACGTAAGTTCTGTATCATTTGATATACAAAGGCAATCAATATCATCACAAAGTTCGGTTACGACGCATAATCCCGAATCTTTTAACTGACCTACAAAAGACGCTGTGCCAAAGGCATATATTTTTTTGTAGTTTTTTTCTTTTAAATAAAAAATCGTTGCGTCAGTAGATGTAAGAAAATCTTCTTTTGTCGTTTTGATTCCGAGCGATGCCATTTTTTCTATGTATTTATCCACGCCTTTTGATGAATTGTTTGTTAAGAATATGTATCTTCCGCCTATTTCTTTTACATAATCAAGAAAATCAATCGTTCCATCAAAAAGCTCGTTATCAAGATATATAGTTCCGTCCATATCTAAAAGAAAAAGCCTTTTGTTTTTTAAGTTTTGCATCCTCTATACTCCTTTATTCTGAGTAGCTACCACATTTGCGCCAAATACGTTTTCTATCAAAACATCACCTATTGATACAGGAATTTGCGCTACAGATGAATTTATAATTTTCATACAATCAAAGATTTTATCCTTTGGTATAACATCATCTGTTTTTACTGACACAAGCGTTCCATCTGTGCAGCGCATCGTCGATGTAACTGTCCTTTTAGGGTTTGTACACTCATTTTCTGCATAGACTTTTCCCCTTGGGCAAGTGTTACCTGTAACTGATACAATATCTTTTCCGTCAAGTTCTATGCTAAGCGTGCATCCCATCGGACACACTATACAAGTTAGCTCCTTATACATTTTATCACACCTCCAAGCCAAGCTCAAGTGCTTTTACATTTTCAAGCAATTCTTTTTTTATGCTTATGCTCTCCATTTCGCCCGGAGCAAGCTTTATCTTCTTTTTGCTGATGATTTTCCCCCCATCTGCCAGGACGTTTATTGTAGTGTTTTTATATACATCCGATACTCTGAAATACACCGTTACATCCTTTTTTGCAGTTATCTTCTGCGGTACTGTATAGCGTATTTTTCCATCAGTTTTTATATCTATACAAGCATTTTGCTCAAGATTTCCATTTATATATTCTGCGCTGGCAACACCCGCTGTTTCAGCTTCTTCGGACACAAAATCAACTAAATCGTGCACATGAAGCACATTACCGCAGGCAAAAATACCGTTGACACTTGTTTGTCTGTCCTGGTCAACAACCGCTCCACCTGTAACCGGGCTAAGCTCTATGTTTGCACTCTTTGAAAGCTCATTTTCAGGAATAAGTCCCACTGACAAAAGAAGTGTGTCACACTCGATATATTCTTTTGTTTCTTCTATCGGCTTTCTGTTTTCATCCACCTTTGCGATAGTTACACCACTTAATCTCTCACGTCCATGAATTTCTACAACAGTATGGCTAAGTTTTAACGGAATATCAAAATCTTTAAGGCACTGCTGTATATTTCTTGCAAGTCCGCCCGAATATGGCATAAGCTCGCATACAGCGTGAACCTTTGCACCTTCCTGTGTCATTCTTCGTGCCATAATAAGACCGATATCACCACTGCCAAGTATAACTACGTTTTTACCAGGCATATAGCCCTTCATATTGACAAATTTTTGTGCAGTTCCCGCACTGAAAATCCCCGCCGGTCTGCTGCCTGCGATATTAAGCGCGCCCTTTGAACGTTCACGGCATCCCATGGCCAGAATTATCGCCTTAGCTTTAATCTGAAAAACACCGTCAACTGAATTTGTAGCTGTTATTATTTTATCCTCTGTAATGTCTAAAACCATAGTATTAAGCTTTACAGATATTCCAAGCTCTTTAACCTGTTTTTCGTATTTCCACGCATATTCAGGGCCCGTAAGTTCCTCGCCAAACTTGTGAAGGCCAAATCCATTATGAATACACTGCATAAGTATTCCACCAAGATGCTCATCACGTTCAATTATTAAAATATTCTTAACACCACTTTTATATGCCGCTACGGCCGCACTCATTCCCGCAGGACCGCCACCGATTATAACCAAATCCTTCATTTATGCATCCCCCTTTGTTTTGCCCGTGTTGATGTAAGACGATTTACCAAATTTTGTTACACTTTCAAAGGGAATATTTTGCTCGCGTGCCAAAAGCTCTACGATATACGGTCCGCAAAAACCGCCCTGACATCTTCCCATCTGCGCTCTTGTTCTGCGCTTTACACCATCCAAATCACGAGCCTTGGGGTTTGTTCTTATAGCGGCTAAAATTTCCCCCTCAGTTACATGCTCGCATCTGCAGACAATCTTTCCATACGAAGGCTCACGCTTTATTATTTCGTTCTTTTCTTCTATGCTTGCTTCTCTAAAGGCGTGCATAGGCGCTCTTTTTGGGTTAAAGCTCTCATTTTTGATAAGCTCTGTGCCCTGCCTTGAAAGCATATCCAATATATACTGTGCAATAGCAGGTGAAGCCGATAATCCGGGAGATTCTATTCCTGCCACGTTTATAAATCCCTTTTTGGGCGAATTAATTATAAAATCGCCCGTATCACCTGTCGCACGCAAGCCGCAAAACGATGTGATGGTCTTGTTAAGCGCAATTCCATTTACATTTTCATTCGCCTCTTTGATAATGCTTGCAAAACCCTGCCCGGTAGTGCTTTTGTCCTCCTTATCCTCTATATCCACGGAAGTCGGTCCCAAAAGCAAATTTCCGTCAACTGTTGGTGATATAAGTATACCTTTTCCCATTTTGGTCGGCGTTCTGAATATGGTGTGTGATACAAGATTGCCGCACTCTTTATCGAGCAGTATGTATTCTCCTCGTCTTGGATTGACTTTAAAACTGTTATCCTGCACAAGTTTTGCTATTTCATCACTAAAAATTCCTGTACAGTTGATAACTGTTTTTGCACTGATTTTTTCGTTTTCAGAGGCTATCTCATAGCCATTATCAATTTTATTTATTTTTGTTACGTCAAAATTGCATTTTAGCTCAACGCCATTATCCATAGCATTGCCTATTGCCGCAATAGTCAGCTCGTACGGACACACAATAGCTCCCGTAGGTGCATAAAGCGCACAAAGCACATTGTCTGAAATATTCGGTTCAAGCTCTTTTATACGCGCTTTTTCAAGTATTTCAAGCCCTTCTACGCCATTTGTGTTTCCTCTCTCAAAAAGCTCGTTTATCGCCTTTTTATCATCTTCATTAAATCCGATAACCAAGGAGCCGTTTTGTTTATATTTAACGCCAAGCTCAGCACAAACATTTTGCATCATCTTGGAGCCTTGCACATTCAAAAGTGCCTTCAAACTCCCCTCCTTTGCATCAAATCCTGCATGAACTATGGCCGAATTGGCTTTGGTTGCGCCCATAGCAACGTCATTTTCTTTTTCAAGAACACAAATGTTGAGTTTATAAGCACTGAGCGTTCTCGCAATCATACCGCCAACAACACCTGCGCCTATTATCGCAACATCATACATTTTAATTCACCCCTTGACATTTAATTCAATCAATTGTATAATAAAACAATCAAAAACGATTGTCAATCGATGGCTGTTTTATTGATATACAATCAAAAACGCTCAAACAGGAGTATAGAATATGTTAAAAGAAGAACGCTACGATAAAATACTCGAGATACTCGAAAAAGAGAAATATGTGTCTGCTCACAAGCTTAGCAAAATGCTTTTTGTGAGCCTTCCCACTGTGCGCCGTGATTTGGAAGAGCTTTCATTAAGACATCAGATTATAAGAAGTCATGGCGGCGCAAAAAAGATAGAAAATGAGCACATAGTTGCTCCTCTTGATTTTCGTAAGAGTATAAACAGCGCCGAAAAAAAGAAGCTTTGCCGCGGCGCTGCCACGGTTGTTCAAGACAATGATATTGTGTTTGTAGATGCTTCAACAACTACTTTGCAAATAGCCGATTTTCTTAGCGAAAAGAAAAATCTTACTGTAATAACAAACGGAATTCCACTTGCTGCAACTCTCGTCAAAAAAGGTATCAAAACGTATTGTACAGGAGGCGAAATATTCGAAAATTCTCTAGCAAACTTTGGCAGTTTTGCCGAGGAGTTTATTCAACATTTCAATATAGACGTCCTTATTTTTTCCTGTCATGGTGTAAACGAAAAAGGAATTTTAACAGATCCATCTCTGCCCGAAACCCAAATCAGAAAAACTGCAATAGCACATTCAAAAAAAACTGTGTTTTTATGCGACGAAACTAAGCTTAATCGCTCTGCACCATTTAACCTTGTACCAATACAAAAAATAGATTATATAGTTACAAACTCAAATAAAATATATGATTATTTTGAAAAAAAAGACCATGATAAAATAACAATAGTATAAACTAAAAAGTGCTGTTCGCTCTCCGAACAGCACTTTTTATATTTATCTCAAATCCTTTGTTTCGATGTGATCCATATCAGTAAATTCCTGGTTTTCACCACACATTGCCCATATAAACGAATACGCCTTTGTACCTACGCCACTGTGTATTGACCAACTTGGGCTTATAACAGCTTCTTCGTTGTGCATAATAATGTGTCTTGTTTCATTCGGCTCACCCATCATATGAAATACTGCATCATTTTCCCCCATATCAAGATACATATACACTTCCATACGTCTGTCGTGAGTGTGACTTGGCATTGTATTCCAGTTTGAACCGGGCTCAAGTTGTGTAAGCCCCATCGCAAGCTGACAACTCTTAATAACCTCTGGATGTATGTACTGATTTATAACACGCTTATTGCAGTCCTCGACGCTTCCGCACGGAACTTTTTTCGCCTTTGTTATATCAATTTTAACAGTAGGATACTCTTTATGTGCAGGACATGAACTTACATAAAACTTTGGTGGATTTTCAGGGTCAACGCACTTAAATGTAATTTCTTTATTACCCATACCTATATACATGCCGTCGCGCGGATTCATTTCGTACTCTGTGCCGTCAACTGTAATGATACCCTTGCCGCCAACATTGATACATCCCATCTCACGTCTTTGCAAGAAATATTCTGCCGCAAGCTCTTTACCCGCCTCAAGCTTAAGCGTCTGCAAAACAGGCATAAAACCCGCTGTAATAATACGATCTATATGGCTATATACCATACGCACATTATCCTTTGTAAACAGCTTGCTGATATGAAATTCCTCTCTTAGTCTGTCTGTTGTATAATGTTTAACGTCTTTTGGGTTTGCCGCGTTTCTTATTTCCATTTTACTATAATCCTCCTTAATATATCTTCCATGCACCTCAATCTGTGTGAGTGCTGCCCATGAGAATGGGTATTCTGCCTGTTTAAAATTTGTAAGGTGAATTTTCCTCGTTGTTTTTATCTCATCTAAAACAAGTTTTTGACCTTCAGCAGTTTTTTCAAAGTTTGCAGTTTCTACGCTTCCATCATCAAATTCTACATCTACGCTTTTCCAGTATGTATCGTGTGGAAAATCTGCTCTGAGGTAAAACACAAGACTCTCTATCTCTACAAAAGTACCAAAGTCTATGTAATACTCCAAATCCTCTCTTGCACCGCCCGCCCAAGAGTGATGAGGAAAATTACCATGTCCGTCATTGTCACAAACACCGTCTATTGCATTTCGTTCAAAAAAGCAAGGTGCTTCTCTTGTCACAAGATTAGCATAGGCGTGTGGGAAATATCGTTTTTGTCCGCGCCTGTCATGAGAGTTTAGTGCAATATTTCGCATCTGTAAAATTTCTTCATCCGTAGCTTCGGCGACATATATTTTATGCTCACTGCCCAAAAAAGCTTTTGGGTCATATCCTGTCATAAGAGGTCCGGTCGGAATTTCAAATTCCATAGTGTTTCCCGGCAAAAACACAAAGCTTTTTTCGAGCGTTTCATCAAGCTTTATAAACAGATAATCGCTCATAGGTGCGCTGATTTTTATTTTATCACCAGGCGCATATTTACCATTATATATAGCCGATATAACATTGCCTTTTTGTAAAAAAAGACACTCGCCATCTTTGTTTATTATAGAAAGCTCCAAGATATCACATCCTTTGCGACGATATAAAAAGAAAAGACATTCTCTTTTAAAGAATGCCAGTTCTTGTGGTCTGAGTGAGAGGACTTGAACCTCCGGCCTCTTGAACCCCATTCAAGCACGCTACCAACTGCGCCACACCCAGATATGCAACTTTAACGACTTAATTATTATAATTGAATTTCCCGCCTATGTCAAGAGTTTTTTGACAAATTGTATAATTTGTTTGAATTTTGCGTGTTAAACAAAAAAAGTGTTGACTATTTGATTGTTTCGTGGTAAAATATTTAAGTAGTTTTTTAGATGCTCGAGTGGCGGAACAGGCAGACGCCCGGGACTTAAAATCCCGTGGGAAGTGATTCCCGTACCGGTTCGACCCCGGTCTCGAGCACCAAAAAGCCTTGTGTCTTTTGACACAAGGCTTTTTTTAATTGAAAATACGTATAAAAAAAGACGCATATAAAATGCGTCTTTTTTTGTTAAATCTTTATTATTTCTTTTCTGTAAACAGAATCTCACACATTGAGTTCCACATGTTTACACTGTTACCATAACCGCGGTATCTTACATATTTTGCTTTTGCACCCTTAAGGTCAAATGCCTGGAATGTTCCTGTCTTGGTTGCACCATCAGTTTCCATTCCTGTAATAACAGGAGTAAAGTTCTTGCCATCTTCGGATACCTCGATATCGAACTTATACTTTCTTACATGGCTCGACATAAATGAGAGCATTACCTTATCAAGTGTCTTTACGCCGTTAAACTCATATATACCCCAAGCGTCGTGACCATCACTCGATACGCCCCAATATGAGCCGTGGCTACCGTCATAACTTGCGTTAATCTGTCTAGCTTCGTTAGCTTCTGCACCGCTCTGCTCAGCACCTATAATCTTGATAAAGTTCGGTATTCCAAGTGCCTTCTGACCTTCTGTCATAATCTTATCAATTATAACCTGCTGAATCGTTTCATTCCACGAAACCTTTGCTCCAAGATTTTCGGAGACAAATCTTACAGGAATTACAAATCTGCCATCAATTATCTGTGCAGGAACATCAAGCTCAACCGGCTTATCGTTTACATACGCAGTTTTTGAATTTTCAGTGATACGTATTGTTATGTCATCATCCTCTGAATATGCAGTTGCTGTTGCAGTTGCCTCATCCCATGTTACCTGAGCCTTAATAGCCTCTAAAAGTGCACGCATAGGAATAAGTGTTCTGCCATCTCTTATTGTCGGTGCTACATCCGAATATAAGTAGTTATTGTTAAAGTATATGCTTACGCCTTCAACCTCGGGAGCAGCGCTCTGTGTAAATGTCTTGTCAGCATCGCCGCTTACATATGTAAGTGTATAGCTGCCTGCAGGAGCTGTAAAGTAAATCATACCGCCATCTTCTGATGCAATCTGATTACCAATGTTTTCGCCGTTTGCAGATACGCTCCATGTACCCGCCTTTAGACCTGCAACGTTAACCTTCAAATCTCCGCTGCCTGATACGTTAAAGCTTACAGCTTTATCTGTGCGCTCTTTTTGAGTGTTAAACATTGCTACTCTGTCAAATATTTTTGCACCAATAAAGTCGTCCGCTTCGATAAGTGTTGCTTTTTCAACAGGTGATTTATCATCAGCAGCACCAACGTACATTACGTTTAGCATATAGTCAACCTTATCTGATTTTTTCGGCATAATCTCAACTCTGCCCCAACCTGCTTCAAGAGCATTGCCTTCTCTTACAATACGGCCTGATGTATCAGCAGTGAGTACGATATCAGGGTTATCCTGAATGAACGGGAAGTTCTGTCCTCTGTTCCAGAAACGCTTGTCTGTACCTGCAACTACCTCGCCTTTTTCATCAAACTCAACGCCACCGATTTTGTCGATTTTAAGATTGTCTGACTTTGGCAAAAGTGTCTGATTTACAAGCTTGCCATTGTAATAATCGTCTTCAGTTCTTGTGATTGTTGTAACATTTCCGCTAACCACAGGTTCTTCCTCGGAGTGAAGAAGGAAAGCCTTTTTCTTGCCGCCTACTTTTGTATCAATCTTGTCGAATACTACGAAAGCAGCAGGATTCTTTTCATTTCCTGTCGGAAGGAATATCATATGACGAAGTGCCTCGTTTACACCATCATCATAGCTTGATGTGTACGCTCTTGCAAGGTCGCCCGCAAGATATGAATATTCAGGATACTGAAGGTCAGGACCATATTCGTGTCCTATAACCTCTGCCCAGTGGTTTTCTTCATCAGTCTGATACTGCTCCCACGAAGCAGGAATCCAGTAGAAGTTCTTACCATCCGATGTATCAACATTTGTCTTTGTAGGACCATCTATACCCTGATTCTGATTACCCCATTTGTTGTACGGTGTTTCAATTACCAAAGTATTGTGCGCAACTGACTGTGCCATATAGTTTCTGTGCTGATATGAGCCGTGCTGCTCGTACCAACCGGAGTCATTTGCCAAAATACCTTTATAATAAATCATAAAGTGACCACAGTCAAAGTTGTCGTGGTTCATACCGTTGTATTCACCAATCTTCATTGTTGCAATAACATCATTTGATTTCGCGCCAAGGTTCCAGCCTGTACGTGCAATCATTTCACCAACAGGCGAAGCGTGATATGTTGTAAGCGGAAGAGTATCTCTTATACCTTCGTTTACATCAATGTTCGGGTTAGCCAACAAAAGCTTATCAACTGTCTGAACAGCCTCTCTGCTGTAATCAAGCGAATATCCGCCTTCGAGGAAGAATTCTCTCTTGAGATACGGGTCGCCCGATATTGCAGATGCAAGGAACATTACCTCTTTTAAGTTGCCCTTGTCATAAGCGCCCTCTTTAACTGCGTTTGGTCTGTTATCATCACCATCAATCATCTGTAATCCATCAGGACGACGACGGTAAATAAAGTCATAACCAATATTTACAAGGTCTTCTTCGTTGAATAACTCATATCCGCACATCTTCTTGAAAAGAATGTGTGCCTGCATCTCTGACTTCCAACGTGTCTGCGGTCCATAAGATGTACCCTGTGAATGTGTGTTTGACTGATTCCACCAGTTTCTGTACTCAACCGAGTCAGGTGAAAGTATTTTGCCCGCTATAAAGTTATACATATCCGGGAATTCATCATAACATGCGATTGCAATGGAGAAAAGGTCACGATAGAGCTGATACTCGGCACCGTGTCCGCAAAGCATTCCCTGTAATGTCGGAGGGAAACCAATTTCCATATCTGCAGCTATACCCTGTGTCAAGGTTACTATTGTGCCTTTTTCAAGGTCTGTGAGAAGCGGATAGCACCAGTCATAAACCTGACCCGCAACCTTTACTACGTGTCCTTCCTGACGGCAGTTATCGCCCTGCGATGCAACGTCAAGCTGTGAAAGTGTGTTTATCATACCCTCTATGGCATTTCTACCATTTTCCTCGTTGCCCGTAAGCACATAGTCAAGCGCCTTTGCAGCTAATGTTTCAAGGCCTTTTGCGTCATAGTTCGGGTCACCTTCTGCAAGGTTACCATCATATTCTCTGTCTTTCAAAGCATTATATTCCTTAACAACGCCTGCAAGCTCGGGATGCTCCATATTTGCCTTTATCTGCGGGATATCCTGCGCTCTGAAAAGTACTCTCGGATGCTCCGGCGGAGGTGTTACTGTAGGAATGGGATACATATCTGTTGGAAGAGATTGCGGTGTGTAAGCCGATTCAGGATCGGGCTTTTTACCTGTTCCTTCGGGCGAATATGTACCAATATTTGTTACAATAAGCTTATCAAACCAGATTCTACCACCCTCACGAGTACGCATACGAACCTTTACAGTTTCGCCTGCTTCTGAAACTGTCAGGACACCTACTCTCTGCCAGTGGAAATCATCTTCAGAGTCCGAACGCGGAGTCGTTTTTACGTTCTGATAGCCTTCAAGCTTTGTTCTGTAAGTAAGTGCGCCCCAGTCCATCCAGAGTGAGTCGGAGCTTGGTGATATATGTCTAAGGAAAAAGACATATTTGCCCGGCTGGTCAAATGTAAGTTCAAAGCCTGCAAAAGCAGGTGCATCAGCCTCGGGCTGTGTTGTGTCAGTATTTAAAAATCTTACATGCTTTCTGCCCGACGCTAATTTGTGAGATTCAATCGCTACCTCGCTGGTATTAACAACGATGTTTTCGATTTCTACCAAAAGGCTACCCTCTTCGGTAGACAGCTGCTTATACTTTGTCGGGTCATCCTTTGACGAAGCAGCACTTGTCGCCATCGGGAATGTGCCAAATACACTTATAAGCATTGCAAGTGCAAGTATTAGCGTAATTGACTTTTTGAGTGTGTTTTTCATCTTTCTTCCTCCTTTTAAATATTTTATTATTTCGAAACCACCCTATAATAATTTATATAATAAATTGGATAAAAAGTCAATATGTTTTGTTCATTTTTTATTATATTTTTTACTATATCGTTATAGTGAAAGCACGTAAAAAAGACGCATATAAAATGCGTCTTTTTTGTTAAAAATTTATCTTATTTCTTTTCTGTAAATACAATCTCAGCCATCGAGTTCCACATATTTACACTGTTACCATAGCCCTTGTATTTTACATATCTTGCGCTTACGCCACCAAGCTCAAACCCTTCAAGAACACCCGTAGCAAATGTACCGCTCGTTTCCTGACCTGTAATTACAGGTGTATAAGTTTTACCATCTGTCGAAACCTCGATATCAAACTTATACTTTCTTGCAGCACCCTGCATAAACGAGAACATAACCTTGTCAAGCGTTTTCACTCTGCCAAAGTCATATATACCCCATACATCAGCGCCGTCCGCACTTGAAACACCCCAGTATGTACCATAGTCGCCATCGCAGCTTGCAGTAATCTGTCTTGCAGGATTTTCTTCTGCACCGCTCTGCTCAAGCTTCGCAATTCTGATAGCATTTTCTACTCCAAGTGCATCCTGGTTCGGTCTGTCAAGAGTAATGATAACTCTTTGCGAAAATTCATCCCACGCAACCTCGGCACCGATAGTTTCGGCAACAAAGCGTACCGGAATTACAAATCTGCCGTCAATTATCATTGCAGGAACGTCAAGCTCTACAGCTGCGCCATCTACATATACTGTCTTTTGGTTTTCTGTGATTTTTATCTCCATACCGGTATCAGCAATCACAGTTGCAGTTGCGCTCGCTTCATCCCATGAAACCTCTGCATCCATAGCCTCCAAAAGTGCACGCATCGGGATAAGAGTTCTTCCATCTCTTATTGTTGGTGCTACATCTGAATAAATGAAGTTTTTGTTATAAACTATTGTTACACCTTCAAGTTCGGGAGCAGGACTCTGTGTAAATGTCTTGTTTGCATCTTCGCTTACATATGTAAGTGTATAAGCGCCCGCAGGAGCAACAAAGTAAACGATACCGCCATCTTCTGATGCAATCTGATTACCAATGTTTGCGTTGTTTGCAGTTACGCTCCATGTACCTGCCGCAAGACCTGCAACGTTAACTTTAAGTGCCTGCTCGCTGCCCGATACATTAAATGTTACAGTATCCTTTGTGCGAGCCTTATCCTTATTAAACATTACTACTCTGTCAAATATTTTTGCACCCGCAAACTTATCCGTTTCAATAAGTGTTGCCTTTTCTACCGGCGAATTATCATCAGCATCGCCAACATACATTACGTTTAACATATAGTCAACCTTGTCTGTTTTTGCCGGCATAATTTCAACTCTGCCCCAGCCTGCTTCAAGGCTGTTTGACGGGTTAACAACTCTGTTTGCTGTATCTGCTGTCAATTTGATATCCGGGTTATCCTGAATGAACGGGAAGTTTTGACCTCTGTTCCAGAAACGCTTGTCTGTTTCAGGAATTGCCTTACCATTTTCATCAAGCTCTACGCCGCCGATTTTGTCGATTTTAAGGTTATCAGCAGTCGGCAAAAGTGTCTGGTTTACAAGCTTACCGTTATAATCGTCTTCGGTTCTCTTGATTGTTGTAACGTTGCCGCTAACCTGCGGTTCTTCCTCCATATGAAGAAGGAATGCCTTTTTCTTGCCGCCTACTTTTGTATCAATCTTATCGAATACTACAAATGCAGCGGGGTTCTTTTCATTTCCTGTCGGAAGGAATATCATATGGCGAAGAGCCTCGTTTACGCCGTCATCATAAGAAGATGTATATGCGTTGGCAAGGTCGCCTGCAAGGTACGAATACTCAGGATACTGAATGTCAGGGCCATATTCATGAGCTATAACCTCTGCCCAGTGATTCTGTTCGTCAGCCTGATATTCTTCCCATGTACCAGGAATCCAGTAGAAGTTCTTTCCGTCCGATGTATCAACATTAGTTTTTGTCGGTCCGTCTATACCCTGGTTCTGATTACCCCATTTATTATACTCTGTTTCAATTACAAGTGTATTGTGCGCAACAGACTGTGCCATATAGTTTCTCTGCTGATATGAGCTGTGCTGCTCGTACCAACCGGAGTCATTTGCCAAAATACCTTTATAATAAATCATAAAGTGGCCGCAGTCATAGTTTGCATGGTTCATGCCGTTGTACTCAGAAATTGTCATCGTTGCAACAACATCAGGTGATTTTGTACCAAGCTCCCAGCCTGTACGTGCAATCATTTCACCAACCGGCGAAGGATGATACTCTGTAAGCGGAAGTGTACCCATTGCTGTTGTTGTGCTTACGCTTGGATCATTTAGTACAAGCATATCCATTGGCGGTACAGCTTCTCTGTTCATTGATAATGTTTCAAAGCCACCCTCATAGAAGAACTCTCTTTTGAGTGTCGGACTTCCGCCAAGTGTGGCTGCAAGGAACATAATTTCTCTTGCCTGTGTTCCGTATGTATTCTTCTTTGTCAGGTTAGGATAGTTGTCATCACCATCAATCATAAGCATACCATCAGGACGACGACGATATACATAGTCATAAGCAATACCTACAAGGTCATCTTCATTGAAAAGCTCATAGCCGCCGCTCATCTTCTTTATAAGAATGTGCGCATAAAGCTCTGCCTTATAACGAATCTGCAACGGATAATAACTTCCCTGCGAATGTGTTTTTGACTGATTCCACCAGTTTCTGTAATCAACAGATGATGGTGAAAAAATCTTACCCGCTACCATGTTGTATGCATCGGGATATTCGTCATAGCACGCAATAGCCATTGTGAGCCAGTCACGATAGAGCTGATGCTCGCCGCCGTGTCCGCAAAGCATTGTCTGCAAATCAGGCGGGAAACCAACCTCCATATCTATTGACAAAACCTGTGCAAGACGCATAAGCTCCTGCTTTTCCTCTGCGCTCAAAAGCTGATAGCACCAGTCATATACTGTACCAACAACTTTTAGTGCGTGTCCAATCTGACGGCACTTATCACCCTGCGATGCAACGTTTAGAGTTTCAGCATAATTTGTTATGGCAGTAATTGCCTCTCTGCCGTTTTCCTCGTTGCCAAAAAGTGCATAATCAAGCGCTTTTGCTGCGATTGTTTCAAGACCTGTTGCAGTGTAATTCGGGTCGCTGCTGCCGAGCACGCCTGAATAATCCTTTTCCTTGTATGTATTGAAAAACTCAACAAGCGGAGCCATTTCAGGCGTTTTCATATTTTCTATTATCTGCGGAATATCCTCTTTTTTGAACAATACTCTCGGATGCTCGCCAACTGTTGGTGTTACTGTCGGAATAGGATAAATATCCTCTGGCATCTTTGCAACTGCATTTGCCAGACTCGGATCAGGAAGTGTGCCTGTTCCTTCAGGCTCATACGAAGAAACTCTTGTAAAGATAATTTTATCGATTACACAATTCGGCTCACGGAAGGACACACGGATTTTTCTTGTATCGCCCTCATTCATCTGCAAGGTGCCTACTCTTTTCCATATATAATCTGTTGCATCCGCAGAATGAACTGTCAAATCGACATTTACATATCCACGCTCATGTGTTCTGTACTCTTCAGCACCATAATCAAGCCAGAAAGAGTCCGTGCCACCGTTAAGCGTCATATAACGAACCCATACTATGTACTTACCGCTCTGGTCAAAGGTGAGCTCAAAACCTGCCTCACCGGGCGTATCGGCCGTGGGTTTTGTTGTGTTTGTACCATTAAGTTTTACATGCTTTCTGCCCGAAGCTTCTTTTGCATTCTCTATTGCTGCGGTTGAGGTTTTTGTCAAAACCTTTTCCCATTCTACCGCAATCTGTCCCTGCTCGGTAGTAAGCTTTGTATACTTTGTCGGGTCATCGTCAGGCGTAGTAGCCGCGCTGCCCACAATAGGATACGATGCAAATACACTTATAAGCATTGCAAGTGCAAGCATAAGCGTAATCGCTTTTTTTGTTCTGTTTCTCATAATTATGCCTCCTTGTTCTGTTTTACAGAAAATTTTTAACTTTCTATGCATAATATTGTATAATATTTTTGCACAAAAGTCAACGTTTTTTTCGTACCGTTTTCGTATAACTTTCGTATGCTTTTTGCATTAGTTTCATTTTTTCTTTTCGTGTATGTTTGTTTCAAATATCAAGGCATATCGCTATAACGTTATAGTAACATATTCCTGCAAATTTGTCAAGCTATATATGTATATTTTCACAGATACAAAAAAGACGCACACAAAATGCGCCTTTTTGATACAGTATTTATTTCTTTTCCGTAAATACAATTTCAGCAAGTGAATTCCACATATTTGTGTTGTTTCCGTAGCCCTTGTATTTTACATATCTTGCTTTTACGCCGCCAAGGTCAAATTCGTCAAATTGTCCTACGGGCTTTGTACCGCTCGTTTCCATTCCTGTAAGCACAGGCGTATAATTTGTGCCATCTTCGGAAACCTCGATGTCGAATTTGTACTTTCTTGCGTTGCCCGACATAAACGAGAACATAACCTTATCAACCGCTCTTACTCTGCCAAAATCATATATTCCCCACGCTTCGACGCCGCTGGCACTTGAAACGCCCCAATATGTTCCAAAGCTGCCATCACAGCTTGATGCAATTTGTCTTACGGGCGATGGCTCGGAGCCGCTCTGAGTAGTTTCTAAAATTCCGATAACATTTTCAATTCCCAACCCATTCTGAGTTACAGGTGATGTAATTTCAACTCTCTGTGCTCTTTCGTTCCATACAACCTTGCATCCAAAGTTTTCAGCTATAAAACGTACGGGGATTACAAATCTTCCATCAATTATCATCGCAGGAACATCAAGCTCATTTGCCTCGCCGTTTACATACGCCGTTTTCTGATTTTCGGTGATTTTTATTATCACACCATCTTTTGATGTCGCAGTTGCAGTTGCGCTCGCCTCGTCCCATGTTACAGTCGCGTCCATTGCCTCCAAAAGCGCACGCATCGGTATAAGTGTTCTTCCATCTCTTATCGTAGGCGGAACATCCGAATATATAAATTCGCTATCAGCATAAAGTGTAACGCCTTCAACTACAGGCGGCTCGCTCTTTGTAAATGTTTTTTTTGCATCTGCGCTTACATAAGTAAGTGTAACACTTCCCGCAGGAGCGGTAAAGTAAATTATTCCACCATCCTCGGATGCAATCTGTGTGCCGATTTCTTTTCCGTTTACGCTTATGCTCCATGTGCCTGCCAAAAGACCTGCAACGTTAACTTTAAGTGCTGTTTCGCTACCCGGGATTGTAAATTTCACACTGTCCTTTATACGCTGCTTTGATTTGTTAAACACTGCTACTCTGTCAAATATTTTTGCACCTGCAACGCTATCCGTTTCAATAAGCATAGCCTTTTTAACCGCAGAATTATCGTCAGCATCACCAACATACATTACGTTTAGCATATAGTCGACCTTGCCCGATTTTTTCGGCATAATTTCTACTCTGCCCCATCCTGCTTCAAGGCTATTGTCAGGATTTACCGTTCTGTTTGAATTTGCACCAACTGCTTTACCGCAATCCTGCAAAAAGAACCAGTTCTGATTTTTATTCCAGAAACGTTTATCAGTTTCCTGAATTACTTTTCCATTAGCGTCAAGCTCTACACCACCGATTTTTTCAATCACAAGGTTATCGCCGGAAGGCAAAAGTGTCTGATTTACAAGCTTACCGTTATAGTCGCGTTCTGTTCTTTTGAGTGTGGTAATATTTCCATTTACCTCAGGCTCTTCTTCCGAATGAAGCATAAATGCCTTCTTCTTACCGCCCTCTTTTGTGTCAATTTTATCAAATACTATAAACGCTGCAGGGTTTTTCTCATCACCTGTCGGCATAAATATCATATGACGAAGTGCTTCATTTACGCCATCATCATAAGAAGATGTATATGCATTTGTAATATCGCCTGCAAGGTATGAGTATTCAGGATACTGAATATCAGGTCCAAACTCATGCCCCAAAACATCTGCCCAATGGTTTCTTTCATCAGTCTGATATTCTTTCCAACTACCGGGAATCCAGTAAAAGTTCTTGCTGCCCGAGCCATCAACATTTGTTACTCCCGGACCGTCAAGTCCCTGATTCTGATTTCCCCATTTGTTGTAGTCTGTTTCTATTACGAGTGTATTGTGTGCAACCGACTGTGAATTATAGCTCTTATGATGGTCAGAGCCATGTACCTCGTACCAGCCCGAATCGTTTGCAAGTATTCCCTTATAATAAATCATAAAATGGCCACATTCATAATGACCGTGATTCATTGGATTGTACTCACTGATAGTCATTGTCGCTACAACATCGTCAGATTTTACACCGATATCCCATCCCGTACGCGCGGTCATTTCACCGACGGGTGAGGAATAATATCTTGTAAGAGGAAGCAAGGACGTCGAGGCATTTGTGCCAACGCTCGGGTCATTTATCAAAAGCATATCTATCACGGTCAGGTTTAGTCCGTATCCAGGAGTAATGCCTCCCTGATAGTAAACCTCTTTCTTTAATATAGGGTCGCGATTTAGTGCAGATGCTAAAAATACAGCATTTTTCAAAGCCGTGGTATATGTACCCTTGACGATGCTTGAATTGGTCGATGTATCATCGCCATCAATCATCAAAAGTCCGTCAGGACGTATGCGATAAATCCATTCGTATGCAATTTTTGTAAGGTCATCTTCGTTAAAAAGCTCCTTGCCACTCATACGCTTTACAAGAATATGTGCATACAGCTCTGATATATAACGAATTCCCGGTCCATAGGATGTGCCCTGTGAATGTGTACCGGACTGATTCCACCAATTTCTGTATTCAACAGATTCGGGTGAAAACACTTTTCCGCCTATCATATTATACACATCAGGGAATTCATCATAGCACGCAATCGCCATTGTAAACCAGTCGCGATAAATCTGATACTCCGCACCGTGACCACAAAGGATTGTCTGTGCATCAGGCGGGAAGCCAACCTCCATATTTGACGATACCGATTGACAGAGCAATAATAAATCGTTCTTGTCATCATCTGTCAAAAGCGGATGACACCAGTCATACACCTGACCTATAACCTTTATTACATGTCCTTTGTTACGCGTGCTGTCGCCAAGCGAATTGACCTGAAGGCTTGCCGCGTAATTTTTTATCGCCGAAATCGCCTCTCTGCCATTTTCTTCGTTTCCGTATATGGCATAGTCAAGCGCCTTTGCCAAAATGGTTTCAAGGCCTTCGGCATCATAGTTCGGGTCAGCCGCCGTAAGCTCGCCCGTGTAAGCTTTATCTTTAATCTTGTTAAATGTTTCAAAAAGCAAAGCATTTTCAGGATGTTGCATATTTCCCTTTATCTGCGGGATATCCTTCGCTCTGAAAAGCACTCTCGGATGCTCGGGAGGAGGTGTTATGCTCGGAATTGCATAGCGGTCCTCAGGAAGCTTTGCGGGCTTACCTATTGTTTCGGGGTCAGGCAGCTTGCCCGTTCCCTCGGGAGTAAAGCTCATATGCTTTGTAATTACCAATTTGTCTATAACAAGATTTCTTTCACGATTTCGTATACGCACTGTCTGCTTATCGCCCGCTTCTACGGCAGGCATAGTAGCAATCAGCTTCCATACATAAGTTGTTGCATCAGGAGCATATGGGCTAAATGCAACAGATGAATAACCACTTTTACCTGTTACCGATACGGAATTGCCGCAATCCAACCAGAAAGAGTCCTCTCCGCCGCCGCATGCTATGTAGCGTGCCCATATATAGTGCTTGCCCTCCTGGTCAAAGGTAAGCTCAAATCCAAGCATACCCGGCGCATCCTCTGCAGGCTGCACTGTATCGGCAGCCAAAACCCTTACATGCTTTCTGCCCGACGCTTCTTTTACTATTTCTGTTGCAAAAACCGAATCGTCAAGCACTATCTTCTCGGCCTCTATCATAACAGAGCCGTACTCGGTAGTATACTGAGGATATTTCGGTGCAGCCTGAACCGCAGTTTCCGTAACCGCATACGCACCAAAAACACTCACAAGCATTGCAAGCGCAAGCATTAGCGTGATTGGCTTTTTCATCTTGTTTTTCATTTTCCTTCCTCCTTGGTAATTTGTATATTTATATATTGCTTACTAATTTCAAATATATAATAGGCAGCACAAAAAGTCAAGTTGTTTTTTTTGATTTTGAACGATAATCAAATGTACTCAAAAAGATGCTTTTATATAAACGCTCTCAGTATTAAAACAAGCTTGTAAAAATAGCTCGCCTTTTTTGTGATTTCTACGCTTGCATTGGCAATCACATCAAGCGAGGCAAAAGCTTTTTTGTCAAACAATAAATTCACACTCCCGACCAATTGCCCTTGTACCACGGGCGCATCAAGATTTTCGGGCAGATTGTATACCATCTCAAAATCAATTTTTTCATTTTCTTTTATGGGGACACATACACTATCCCCCGCAACAGCGCCGACCAAATCAGAAACTCCTTTTAAAACGGGCAGTGTTTTTAAATACTGTCCTTTTGATACAAGCTTTTGCATTTTATATTCCGAAAAAGCCTTGTTTATAAGTGTTTTGTGGTCATTCCAGTCATCTGCCGCATTTAATGTAACGCATATAGCCTGCCAGCCATCGCGCGTTACGGACGACACAAGACACCTTCCCGTCTTTTTTGTAAAGCCTGTTTTAATTCCATCGCATCCATCAAAACTACCAAGCAATTTGTTGTGATTTGAAAGGTATATTTTTCTTGCATCGCCTACTGTCTGAGCAGTATATTTTTTCGTAGAAACAATCTGCCTGAATTGTTCGTTTTTGAGTGCATATCTTGTAATCAGTGCAAGCTCGTACGCCGTCGTATAATGATTATCATCATAAAGTCCGTTTGGATTTGTAAAACTGGTGCTTACCGCACCTATTTTTTGCGCCGTTTCATTCATCATATTTGCAAAATTTTCCACACTGCCCCCAATGTGCTCGGCAAGCACTACCGCCGCATCATTGCCCGAATTAAGCATAAGCCCGTACACAAGGTCAATTACCTTCATTTTTTCGCCCGCCTTTAAATAGAGTGATGAGCCTTCTGTATAAGAGGCTTTGCGGCTTACTGTTGCAACCGAATTGATATCCGAATTTTCAAGCGCAACAATCGCCGTCATAATCTTGGTTGTGCTTGCCATACCGCGTTTTGTATGAGCGTTTTTTTCGTATAAAATACGCCCCGTTACAGAGTCAATAACACAATAGCTCGACGCAGAAATTGCCTGTGTGTTTTTGGCATTAAAGGGCATAAAACTCAATAAAAAAAGAATGGTAAGCACCAAAACCAAACATTTTCTCACTTTGACATCGCCTCCGCAAGTAATATTTCGTATTTTTACCATTCTATGTTTTTTTGATATGTGTTATGTTTGGCACACGCAAAAATCACATTTGAGTAAGCATATCCTTCATTTTCATAAGCGCTCTGCCACGATGACTTATGGAGTTTTTTTCCTCGCTGCTCATACGCGCATATGTCTTTCCAATCTCGTCCGAGCAAAAAACAGGGTCATATCCAAAGCCGCCCTCGCCATCAGGCTCGGTTGTAATATAGCCATACGCCTTTCCCTCTGCGACAAGCTCCGTTTTGTCAGGCATAACAAGCGCAACAACACTCACAAAATACGCGCCCCTTTTTTCACGCTCAATACCCTGCATATTTCCAAGCAGCTTTGCTATAAGCATATCGTCACTTGCACCTTCGCCCGCATAGCGCGCCGAATATACCCCCGGCTCACCGCCGAGTACATCTACACACAAACCCGAATCGTCCGCAATTACTGCAAAATTTGTAAGAGCGGCAACCGCGCGCGCCTTTAAAAGTGCGTTTTCTTCAAACGTTGTTCCCGTTTCCTCAACGTCAATTTCAATTCCTATCTGATTAAGACTTACTACCTCATATCCAAGCCCACCAAGTATTGCATTTATCTCTTTTAATTTTCCTTTGTTATTCGTCGCTGCAACAATTTTCATTGTACTAATCTCCTTTTTGTGTTCTATGCATTTATAATATATTCTTTTTGATTGTTTTGCAAGCAAAATTTTCAAACATATTCCTTATCTTGTGTAAGTTTACAAAAAATTTAAAATTAAATTCATATTATATATTGCACTTTTGAAAAAAATAGTGTAAAATTAATGGTGCTGGTTATGTAGGTAATTATATTTTATAAAACGAGAGGAAGTATGTTATGATTTGTAAAAATTGTTCCCACGAAAACGCACCTGAAGAAAAGGTGTGCACAAATTGCGGTACACCGCTCACAGAGGAAACAGAAATCGATGTAATTGAAGAAAACACAGAAACAACAGATGTCGAAGAAATTTCTGAAATTGCAGATGCCGGCGATATCGAAGAGATTGAAGAAGCTATTGAAGACGTTGACGTTGTCGAAGAAATCGAAGATATTGCAACCGAAAGCGAAAAGAAGATAAAAAAATCAATTCTCTCGCCTTTCTCAGGTCTTATTGCTCTTATCATCATTGCAATAGGCTTGTGGGTATCATTCACAGGTATATTTGCGCCAAAATATGACATACCCGTTGACCGTTCGGATTTTGATATTACGTATGTAAAAGACGGCTCATTGTATCAAAAGCCCATCTCGGGTTCATCTGTTAAGCTTTCAGAGGCTCTCAGTGCAGATGGTGAAGGTTTTTCAGGTTACAGCTACACAATAAAGCAATCAAGAGACGGCGAAACAATTTATTTCCTTGAAGGTTTCAGCCAGGAAACATATTCGGGCACACTTTATGTAAGCTATAACGGCAAAACAAAAACAAAAATCGCTGACAATGTTGTTCAGGGATATTCCATATCAGAAAATGGCAAGACGGTAGTATACTTGTCAAATATTAACCCCGAAACTGCAATAGGTTCGCTTTATTATTACAGAAAAGGCGGCGAGCCGCAGCTTATCGCAAACGCATCACTTTATCAGACATATCTTGTAAGCCAGAACGGAAAATCCGTAGCTTTTCTTGAAAATGTTGACAGTGAAACAGGCCTTGGCGAGCTATATGTTGTAAAAACAGGCTCAAAGCCCGTAAAAATTGACGACGGAGTTTCGGTAACCATTAAGCTTTCCGATAAGGGTGAAATCTTTTATCTCAAAAATATGAACGAGATGACATACACATACGATTTGTACAAAGCTTCTGCATCAAAAGCTCCTTATATGATTTCTTCCGGTGTTACCGAAGGATATATAATGACATCAAGATTTTCAAACAAAATGTGCTATGTAACAGTTGACGAAAACGAAACATACAACTTCAATTTTGTTAACGGTACAAAACCATCTGTTGTAATGGAGGATTTGGTAGGCTTCTTTGCAATGGACGTTGAAAACTCAAATTTCCTTTTGGCAAAAATGCCCGAGGGTGCTGATGAAAACACTGTAAACCCTGATATGTTTATCAAGAAAAAAGGCAAGGATGCAGTTAGCATCGCCTCCTCTTTGTCAACTCCTCAGCACGCAACTGCTTCTTATGATATGAAGACAATTTACTATATGAACGAGTATGACAACACGACACAGACAGGCACTCTCCATATAAGAAAAGAATCAATTTTCGGCACTGCCAAGGATGAGGTTATTGCTACCGGTGTGAGCGGCTTTACTGCTACAAACGATGGAAAGGTTGTTTTGTATGTAACAAATATGGACCAGACCACCGGTTATGCTTCTCTTAACGCTTATTCAAAGGGAAAAACAAAGGTTATCTGTGAAAACACATTGCTCTCATCATACAAGCTTTCACAAAACGGCAAGGCTGTTATCTATATCGGAGAGCTTGACCCTGAAACATATACAGGAACATTATATGCAGTTTCTTCAACAGGTAACGGCAACGCAAAAGCGATTGATACAGACGTATACAGCGCCTTCTATTCAAGAAGCGACAAAAATGCAATATATGTAAAAAATGTTAATTCTGAAACAGGACTTGCCGATGTTTATATGTGGAAAGGCAGAGGAACACCCGACGCTATAGATACAGGTGTTGCAGCTGTACTGTTTGAATAATTACTGATTTTTCAAAAGTGCTTTCAGATTGATTTTTGAAAGCACTTTTTTATAGCTTTTTTATAATTATGAAACGGAGATTAATTATGAAAAATAAACTCATGTTTTTTTGCACAGAATGCGGAAACGAATCTTCTAAATGGTATGGAAAATGTCCTGCCTGCGGAGCGTGGAATTCACTCGTTGAGGAAGAATCCGTTACGCGCGCATCATCAAACACAAATAAGCTTGCTGCAAATTCAAGCACATCATCCCCCGAAACACTTGAGCAAATCAGTACCGAGAGCGAACTTCGTTTTTCGTGCGGAATAAGCGAATTTGACAGAGTGCTTGGCGGCGGAATAGTAGCAGGCTCTCTCATACTCGTTGGCGGCGACCCCGGAATAGGAAAATCCACCCTTCTGTTGCAAATTTGCCAGACAATAAAAAATGACGGCAGAATTTTATACGTTTCAGGCGAAGAATCGCAGCGTCAGCTTAAAATGCGTGCCGATCGTCTTGGTGTTACAAACAACAATCTTTATATTGTTTCTCAGGTAAATACTGAGCATATAGTAAAAAACATTGATGAGCTTAAACCACAGGTAGTTATAGTCGACTCAATACAGACTATGTACTCCCCATCGGTCACCTCCGCTCCCGGAAGCGTATCACAAGTGCGCGATGTAACAATGACGCTGATGCGCAAAGCAAAGGAAAACGGAATTTCAATCTTTGTTGTCGGTCATGTTACGAAAGACGGCGGAATAGCAGGTCCAAAAGTGCTTGAACATATGGTTGACTGCGTGCTCTATTTTGAAGGCGAGCGACATCAAAATTACAGAGTACTTCGCGGTGTAAAAAACCGTTTCGGCTCAACAAACGAAATTGGCGTTTTTGAAATGTGTGAATCAGGACTTCGTGAGGTTTTAAACCCGTCAATAGCTCTTTTGGAAGGCAGACCGACCGAGGTTGCAGGAACAAGCGTTATATGCGCTCTTGAAGGCAGTCGCCCACTTCTTGCGGAGGTGCAGGCGCTTCTTTCGACCACTGTTTATGGAATGCCAAGGCGCAGCTCTAACGGAATAGACTATAACAGAATTGCTATGCTTATAGCGGTGCTTGAAAAACGCGTAGGCATGAACCTTTCAAATCAAGACGCGTATGTAAATGTTGTCGGTGGCATAAAAATTGATGAGCCTGCGGCTGATTTGGGCGTAGCTATGGCTATTGCATCAGGCTTTCGCTCCTTTACTCTTCCCGAAGATATGGTGTTTATCGGCGAGGTTGGTCTTACGGGTGAAATACGTGCTGTTAACAGACTTATGCAGCGTATAAGCGAAATTGAAAAGCTTGGTTTTAAACAATGTATGGTGCCGTACAGCAATAAAAATTCGCTTGCAGGCTTTAAGACAAATGTTGAACTTATTTATGTGAAAAGTGTCGCACAGGCGCTTGCACTTGTGCGTGAATAATTTTAACCTATAAAACCGCATGATATGTCATATTTTAATTGACAAATTCGTGCGGTTTTTATATAATATAAGGTAGGTTTTTGTATGCATGGAAGATTATACATGCAAATATACTAAAAAGGTGTGTTCATCAGTTGGAAAACACAAAAAAACTTATTAAAACAGCAGGATTTATGATTGTTGCAACCTTTGCTGCGAAACTGTGCGGAATGCTTCGCGATTCATTTATAGGCGCATTTTTCGGAACAGGCAGCAGCGCCGATGCATATTTTGCAGCGACAAAGATACCTCTTTTATTTTTTGATGTTGTAATTGGCGGTGTAATTTCGGCAGCATTTATACCTGTTTTTAACGAATATCTTGAAAAATCAGGCAAAAGGCGTGCAATTGAATTTGCAAACAGATTTATAAATGTGATTTTGGTTATTACGGGTGTTATGTGCGCACTTGGCATAATATTCGCGCCCCAGCTTGTAGAGCTTATTACGCCAGGGCTTTCGCCTGACACAAAGCTTCTTGCAATAAAATTATCAAATATACTCTTCCCTATGATAATTTTTACGGGACTTGCCTTTTCGTTTGTGGGAATACTTCAGTCGTTTGGCGAATTTAACATTCCCGCAATAATAAGTCTTGTGTCAAATGGTATGATGATTTTATATCTTTTGATTTTCAAGGACAAGTTTGGCGTTGTGGGCTTGTCGGTGGCAATGCTTGTCGGCTGGACACTGCAGGCAGCGGTGCAAATTCCGTCTCTCATAAAATTCGAATATAAATATTCGCTCGATTTTCATTTTGCTGACGAAGGACTTAAAAAAACGGCTTTGCTCGCCTTGCCGCTTCTTGTAAGCACATGGGTACAGCCTATCGGCTCGCTTGTGAATATGCGCTTTGCTTCTTCTTTGGGCGAAGGAGTTATGTCGGCGCTTGAATATGCAAACAGACTTTATATAATAATGGTTGGTGTATTCTCTTTTGTTGTAACAAATCTTGTGTTCCCCTCTCTTTCAAGGGCGAATGCATCAAACAATACAAAAGAGCGCCACGACCTTATGCACGGCGCACTAAAGTCCGTAAGCCTTGTAATGTTTCCGCTTATGGCTGGTTTCATTATTTTATCAAAACCCGTTGTATCACTTATATATCAATACGGCGAATTTGACACAAACTCCGTATACCTTACATCTACGGCGCTGACCTACTATTCGGTTGGTATGATTGGTTATTCGTATGCAGAGGTTTTAAACAAATCGTTTTTTGCGATGCAGGACTCAAAAACGCCAATGATAACGGCGCTTATAAGCATTGGGGCAAATATTGTTTTAAGCTACCTTCTATCAAAAGCTTTTGGCATCGGCGGACTTGCACTTGCAAGTGCACTTGCATCAACTTTAAATGCCGCACTGAATTTTGTTATGATAAACAAGCGTACAGACGGCATCTTTGACAAAGGTGATGCAGCCGATATAATAAAAATTGTATTGAGCGTAATTGTCATGTCGGCAGTTGTGCTTGGAGTATACAGTTTATCGGTTAATATTTTCGGTGATGATTTCATAGGACGCGCACTAAAACTTATGTTACCTGCAGGAGCAGGCGCGGCTATATATGCACTTATGTGTATTGTTCTGAAGGTAAGCGAAATGACGCTCCTTATCGATACATTTTTTCATAAAAAGAGGTGAGCAGTTTTGACAAACAGCAAAATTATATCTTTTTTCTGCAACATGTGGCAAATAGTTATTTCGTGGTATAATAACTCCTTTTCTTCAAAGCTATTAAAAAGAGTTTATGGTGCGGTTTCAAATTCCTGGTCAAACAGTGTATTCGTTCGCAAATTCTACACCACAAACGAGGAAGGTCTGAAAAAAAGCTTTATATATAAGCTGTTTTATCTGCCATTTGCGTTTTTATCATTGTTTGCATCAAAGTTTTTTGTAAATATATTTGCAAAATTAAAGGCTACCCTTGCTTACAAAATCGTATATTGCTTTGTAAACAATCTGCTTGCTGCAAGCACACGCTTTATAGGTGTATTTTTGTTTTGTGCGCTCTCGGTATATACAATAGCTGTGCGCAGCTTTTTAAATCCTTTATATATTTGTGCGCTCGTATTTACGCTTTTGTTATGCATATGGGATTTTTCACTTTTGCGCGCACTTTCACACAGTATAATTCACAAACTGTTAAAGCTGTTTTTGTCAATAGAGCCGACGTATGATTATTACGACGAAACACAGCTTTATAAGAAAGGCAGACTATATATTGCAGCGGCTTTTGGAATCGTGCTCGGTTTTATATGCGCTTATATCTCCCCCGTTATTGCACTTGGAATCGCAGGTGCACTCGTGGTAATGTTTAATGTAGAGCTTGGCGTAGCGATAACAGTATTTGCAATTCCGTTTTTACCTACGATGCTGTGTGCAGGACTTGCGATTTTATGCTTTTTCGCACTCTTTATTCGCAAATGCGCTCGCGGCGACAAACAATGGAAGCTTGATTATGTCGGATTTGCGCTTATTTTGTTTATTGTTATTGTCGGAATATGTTCATTTACATCGGTAGCACGTGAAAACAGTCTTACAATATACTTTTTATACATCGCTCTTATGAGTTTTTATTTTACAATTGTAAACACAGTAAAAACAAAAGAACAGCTTTATACCCTACTTCGTATATTTACCATTTCAGCGCTGTTTGTAGCTGCATACGGAATTATACAGTATATATTCGGTCTTGATATGGACAAGCAGGTATGGATAGACGAAGAAATGTTTACCGACATAAAAATGCGTGCATTTTCCACGCTCGAAAATCCAAACGTACTTGGTGAGTATCTTCTTTTGACAATCCCTGTTGCAGTTGCTTTTATGTGGAGCGAGAAAAAGTTTTTGACAAAGCTTATGTATGCTGCCATAAGCGCAGTTTTGCTTTTGTGTCTTGTGCTCACAATGTCGCGCGGCTGCTGGATTGGCGTTTTGGTCGTTGCAGCGGTATTTATTACGTTTGTTGACGCAAGATACTGGGCGCTTGGTATTTTAGCATTGTTTTTATTGCCGTCCGTTTTACCTGCAAGCATATTAAACCGCTTTTTGAGTATAGGCGATCTTGGCGATTCTTCATCGTCGTACAGACTGTATATATGGCTCGGAACGCTTTCGATGTTAAAAGACTACTGGTTTGTAGGTATAGGTCCCGGCTCGCAGGCATACAACCTTGTGTATCCACGATACGCCTATCCCACGGTAATCGCTCCTCATTCACACAATGTATATCTTCAGCAAATGGTTGAAACGGGTGTTGTGGGTATTGGAGCTTTGATTTTCGTATTAATTGCATTTTTCAGAAATATGAGCAAGAAAATTCATATATTCGGCAAAAAATCTGCCGATGCAGTTATGTGCGTGGCAATTTGCGCAGGAGTAGCAGGATTTTTGGTACAGGGCGTATTTGATTATGTATTTTATAACTACCGAGTATTTATGATGTTCTGGATGTTTTTGGCGTTTGGCGCTTCATTTATCGAAACATCCGAACATAAAAAGGAGGCTAACAATGATTAAGGTTATTAACGTAATAAGCGATACAAACATCGGCGGTGCAGGCAAATGTCTTTTGACCTATGTGGCTCATGCAGACAAAGACAATTTTGACATAAGTGTCGTTTTGCCAAAAAACAGTCTTTTAAAGCCACACCTTGAAGAGCTTGGTGTAAAGATATTCGAAATTGATGCGATGAGTGATAAATCGCTTGATTATAAGGCAATATCACAGCTTAAACAAATTTTTAAGCGCGAAAAACCCGATATAGTACATTCCCACGCAAGTATGTCGGCAAGAATTGCCGCAAGGCACACCGGCTGCAAGGTGATATACACACGCCACAGTGTATTTCCCCCATCGCCTAAAATTTCAAAGGGCATAGGCAAAAAAATCAACGGCGTTGTGAATAATTTTTATGCCGATGGCATTATCGCAGTTGCCGAGGCGGCAAAGCAAAACCTTCTTGATACAGGTGTTGATGAGAAAAAAATAGAGGTTATATTAAACGGTGTAGAGCCTCTTAACATATCAAGCGATGAGCAAAAAAAGCTTTCGCGCGAAAAATTTAATGTAAATGATGACGAAAAGGTTATTGCAATCGTTGCACGTTTAAATCCGGTCAAAGGACATGAGTATTTTCTCAAAGCCGCAAAAATTGTGTTGGAAAGCGGCATAAAAGCAAAGTTTATAATTGCCGGAACGGGCGATATTATGGGACGTTTAAAGCAGCTTTCTGACGAGCTTGGTATAAGCGAAAGCGTTGTTTTTGCAGGCTTTGTAGACGATGTAGAAAAGCTTATGAATATATGTGATATACAGATTAACGCATCTTACGGCACCGAGGCAACAAGTCTTTCGCTTCTTGAGGGCATGAGCCTTGGTATTCCCGCAGTTGTAAGTGATTTTGGTGGCAATCCTGGCGTTATAACAAGCGGCGAAAACGGCTTTATAGTGCCACAAAAAAATGCCGAAGCCATTGCAAAAGCTATAATAGAGCTTCTCAGTTCAGACGAGCTTATGAATTCACTAAAAGAGCGTTCAAAAGAGATTTTTGAAGAAAAGTTCAAGGCAAATATAATGAGCAAAAATATCGAAGCATTTTATGCAAAGATTTTAGGGTAACGGAGGTATAAAAGATGAATAACCAGAAAAAGAAATTTAACTTTTTTGATATATTGGTATATATTTTGATTGCGGCTATATTGGTTGGCGTAGCATATTTTCTTGTTTCCTCGCCAAAAGAGCAGACAAGCTCAAACACCACATTAGACTTTGTTGTCGAAGTACAAGCAGGCACGCCCGATGTGCTTTCCCTTGTAAACGAAGGTGACGCTGTAACTTTGTCGGGAAAAACCGAGGTAACAATAAAAAATGTCGCCTCACAGCCGGCACAAAGGCTGACGCTCGACCAAAACAGCGGCAAATACAAAAACACACTCGTTCCTGAAAAATTTGATATTTATGTAACTGTAAGCGGAGCCGCTACGCAGACCGACAAGGATATCAGCGTCGGAAACACACCTGTAAAGGTTGGTATGACAACATCGCTCGAAGGCAAAGGCTACTCGCTAAACGGCACAGTAATTGATATGACATTATTTGATGAAAACGGGGAGGAAATAAAAAATGATTGATAAAAACGGAAAGCTTTTTTCAAAAATCAGCATCATAGATGTTGTAATAGTGCTCGCTATTGTTCTTTGTGTTTCGGCAGCATTTATTCGTTTTTCAGGTCTTTTGGGCGACAATTCTACTACCCCGGTCGAATTTGAATATGTAATAAAAATAAGCAAAATAAGAGATAAAAGTGCTGATGCGGTTTTGAAAAAGGGTGCTTTGTATTCCAATCTGTCTGACGGAGCATATTTTGGCGAGATTATCAGTGCCAAAAAAAGACCTAACGAGGATTTTCCCACGCTTGCAGATGGCTCAATTATTAAAACCTCTGCCCAGGACCGCTATGATGTATATGCAACCGTAAAAACAAGCGGTAAACAGACAAAAACCGCACTTTATACAAGTGGCGGAAAGAAAATTGAAGTCGGCTCGCTCGAATACGTTTCAACAAAATGGGTTGCAGCCGCAGCCGAAATAGTCAGCGTAACCATAAAATAACTACAACGAGTTTTTATTTCACAGGAGATACCTATATGCAAAAATTTATTCGTAATTTTTCAATCATTGCACATATAGACCATGGCAAGTCAACGCTTGCTGACCGCCTTTTAGAAAACACAGGCGAGGTTGAAAAGCGTGATATGGAAGAGCAGCTTCTTGATAATATGGAGCTTGAGCGTGAGCGCGGAATTACCATTAAGGCAAGAGCGGTACGCCTCAAATACAAGTCAAGCGACAACAATGAATATATTTTAAACCTTATTGATACCCCCGGGCACGTTGACTTTAACTATGAAGTATCACGCAGTCTTGCCGCGTGCGAGGGTGCTATTTTGGTTGTAGATGCTGCACAGGGAATTGAGGCACAAACACTTGCAAACACATATCTTGCGCTTGAACACGACCTTGAAATCGTGCCTGTTATAAACAAAATCGACCTTCCTTCTGCAAGGCCTGATGTTGTCAAGGCAGAAATCGAGGACGTAATCGGAATTGACGCGAGCGAAGCACCTCTTGTATCAGCGAAAAATAACATCAACATCCCTGATGTACTTGAGGCAATTGTTAAACATATTCCTCCCCCGTCAGGCGATGAATCCGCGCCCCTTCGCGCGCTAATTTTCGACTCGTATTATGACAGCTATCGCGGAGTCATAATTTATGTTCGTATAAAAGAAGGCAGCGTAAAGCCCGGACAGACAATTCATATGATGGCAACTGGCGCAAAATACGAGGTTGTCGATGTTGGATATTTAAAATCTGTCGGTATGCAGAGCGCATCCCAGCTTAGCGCAGGCGAGGTTGGATATATAGCAGCAAGTATTAAGTCCATGAAGGATGCCCGCGTGGGTGATACGGTTACAACAACCGATAACCCCGCAAAAGAGCCTCTCACAGGCTATCGCGAGGTTCAGCCGATGGTATTTTGCGGAATTTATCCTGCCGACGGCTCTAAATACAACGATTTAAATGATGCTCTTTTAAAGCTTCAGCTAAACGACGCTTCGCTCATATTTGAGCCTGAAACATCTGTTGCGCTTGGCTTTGGTTTTCGTTGCGGCTTTTTGGGCCTTTTGCATATGGAAATTATACAAGAGCGCCTTGAGCGTGAATACAACCTTGACCTTGTAACAACCGCACCAAGCGTTGTATATAAGGTTATAAAAACAAATGGCGATGTGTTAAATATTGACAACCCGACCAACCTTCCGCCCGTAAGTGAAATAAATTATATGGAAGAACCTATTGTGTCGGCTGATATTATGGTTCCAAAGGAATATGTCGGAAGCATAATGGAGCTTTGTCAGGACAGACGCGGCACATATATTGATATGAAATATATCGATGCAGACAGAGTATCGCTTCATTACAGACTGCCTCTTAACGAAATAATATACGACTTTTTCGATGCGCTAAAATCGCGCACACGCGGTTATGCGTCATTCGATTATGAGCTTACAGGCTATGAAAAATCAGACCTTGTAAAGCTTGATATGATGCTAAACGGCGAAATTGTCGATGCACTTTCATTTATAGTTCACCGCGAAAAATCGTATATACGTGGACGCAGAATCGCAGAAAAATTAAAAGAGGCTATTCCGCGCCAGTTGTTTGAAGTACCAATTCAGGCCGCAATTGGTGGCAAAATAATTGCACGCGAAACTGTCAAGGCAATGCGCAAGGACGTACTTGCAAAGTGTTACGGCGGTGATATTACGCGTAAAAAGAAGCTACTTGAAAAACAAAAAGAAGGTAAGAAACGTATGCGTCAGGTTGGCAGCGTAGAAGTGCCACAAGAGGCATTTATGTCTGTTTTAAAGCTTGACGAATAAATAAGGAGGCGCCGCAATGTCGTGCGGATTATACATTCACATCCCCTTTTGTATAAAAAAATGTGCGTATTGTGATTTTGTTTCCGCACCTGCTACGGCCGAGCTTCACAAAGCGTATTTTGATACTTTAAAAAAAGAAATTCTTTTATATAAAGATTTGTCGGTTGACAGTATCTTTATTGGCGGCGGTACGCCGAGCTGTGTTGATGCACGCTATATTTATGATATGTTTGAATGTATAAATAAAAATATGCTGCTTTCAAAAAGTGCCGAAATCACTATTGAAACAAACCCAGGCACTATTACAAATGAAAAGCTCGGCATCTACAAATCGTGCGGCATAAACCGCATAAGTATAGGCGCGCAATCTATGCAGGATAGCGAGCTTTTATCACTTGGCAGAATTCACAGTGCGGCTCAAACAATCGAAGCTATAAATATGATACAAAAGGCAGGCTTTACAAACTATAATATTGATTTGATGCTTGCAATTCCAAATCAGACATTAAAATCGCTCGAAGATACGCTTAACAAAGCAGTATCGCTATGCCCTACTCACATAAGTGCATATAGTCTTATTGTTGAAGAGGGCACACCGTTTTCTGATATGGCAAATGCAGGAAATTTATTTTTGCCGGACGAGGATACAGAACGCGGGATGTATGAATTTGCCGTTTCATTTTTAAAAAGCCATGGATATAATCATTACGAGATTTCAAATTTTGCAAAACAAGGCTATGAGTGTAGGCACAATTTAAAATACTGGAGCTGCGAATCGTATATCGGCATTGGCGCAGCCGCTCATTCGTATTATGATGGCAAAAGATATCAAAATACGTCCAACACAAATGCCTATATAAATATGATTAACGAAAACAAAGGCTGCATCATCGACGAGCAGATTTTAAGCTTTGACGATATGGTGAGCGAATACATTATTATGGCGTTGCGTCTTACAGAAGGAATCAGCCTTAATGATTTTTACAAAAGATTTGGCTTTAAATTTGAAGAAAAATACGAAAATACGATAGAAAAATATACAACTGCAGGTTTTCTTGAGAAAACGCCCACTCACATACGCTTTACACCAAAAGGAATTTCGGTAAGCAATTCAATACTTTGTGAGTTTGTATAATATTTTCAAAGGAGTACATAATTTATGGACAGCGAGAAAAAATCAATATTCGGCTATAAAACAGTAGATTTTCATGCCCATGCTTTTGCAGACAAAATCGCCGAAAAAGCCGCTGAAAACTTAGAGGTCTACTATAAAATGCCGCTTGTGGCAAAAGGACATTTTTCCACTCTTCTAGAAAGAGCAAAAAGCGCAGGCATTGATAAATTGGTAATTCACTCAACCGCCACAAAGCCCGCACAGGTTGAAAGCGCAAACAACTATGCACTCTCTCTTATAGGCGAAAACCCCGATATGCTTATCGGCTTCGGTACAATTCATCCCGATTATGAAGATTACAAAACCGAGCTTGTACGTATAAAGGAGCTTGGTCTTCGTGGTATAAAGCTGCATGCGGATTTTCAGGATTTTAACCTTGACACAAAAAAGATGTTTCCGATATACGAACAGATTGTAGAGCTTGGTTTGCCCATACTTTTTCATATGGGCGACAGAAAATATAACCGCACAAGCCCCAAGCGCCTTGCAAATGTATTAAAGTCATTTCCTGAAATGACCGCAATCGGCGCACATCTTGGCGGTGTATTTATGTGGGATGAATCGATTAAGTATCTTGTCGGAAAAAACCTTTATTTTGACACGTCAAGCACTCTTCATGAGCTTTCGAGCGAAAAATTTATGTATATAGTAAGAAATCACGGCGTAGATAAAATACTCTTTGGAACAGACTATCCCCTCTCCGATTATGAAATTGAGTCAGAGCGTTTTAAAACACTCGACCTTACCGAAGAGGAAAAAGAAAATATTTTTTATAAAAACGCATATCGTTTACTTAAACTATAATCAGCAGGGTGAGATTTCTCACCCTGTTTTAAATTCAGTCAGGTTCTTCCAGTATTTTTTCGGCATACACGCCATACGGCGACGCTCATCTATGCGTCCTTCTATCGCTATTGTATCGTAAAATGTTTTCCATAGTTTTTGATACTGTTTCTCATCTGTTACAGAGTCTGTTATTTTTTTTACATCAAACGGTCTTATCACCCAATTTTTGCCGTCATAAATTGCTGCAATAAAACGTTTTTGGTCGCATATAACCCAGGGTATGCCATAAAGTCTGTCGGCAAAATATGGACATATAAGCTCCAAAACATTGTTATCAGGCTCAATTTGCGAAAACATTACCCCGTTTTCCATCTGCGAAAAGCGCACAAATTCTCTCATGCGCTGCGCCTCATGTGATACTCTGAGCGCCGTTTTCTTTACGTCAGACACCCATTTATTTGACAAAAACAAATCGACTCGCGCTCCCATATTAAAGCCTATTTTAAGGTAGTTAAATATCATCGTCGCTCTGTTTATGTCATTTGACAGATGCACGCGATAGATGTTAAAAAGAGCATTCGGCGAAATTTTTTTCAGCACTGCTTCACGCACTACGCCCGCCTTGTCTATATCAGTTTCTATGGATGTTACCCTACAAAAAAGCTCGCTCTGACATTCGTTTTCACACATAATCTGCTTTGGATTTTCACGGCTGTAATACGCCGTATGCACCGCACTTAAAATGCCATCAAAGCTGCCGTCATATACATATATAATTTCTGTATTACTCATTTCCTACTCACCATCCGTCATTGCACGCTCACAAAATCATTTATCGCCGCTTTTATGCCGAGCGGCGCTGATGCTGTATCAAACATCGAAAGCTGATATGTGCTTTGCTCTTCGATATAACGCTCCTTTGTATCTGCAATAAGGTTTTGCATTATAAAGCTTTCGTTCATTCTAAGCTTATCCATATATTTACCATTACATATAATAAAAAATCTTGCACGCTTTAACACAACGCCAATGCGTTTTAGCGCCTCAAAATCAAGGCTTCTGATTTTTCTTGCCGCGCGTATACGCATTGCACTTTTAACCCCTATCCCCGGCACGCGCAAAAGCATTTCATATGGTGCGGTGTTTACATCTACCGGAAACAAATGAAGGTTATTTATCGCCCAGTTGCATTTCGGGTCTAAAACAGGGTCAAAATTTTGATTTTTTTCGTTTAAAAGCTCATCTGCCTCAAAGCCATAATATCTTAACAGCCAATCCGCCTGATAGAGTCTGTGCTCGCGAAGAAGCGGAGGTTTTTCAATAGCAGGCAAAAGTGAGTCTTTGTTTATAGGTACATACGCCGAAAAAAATACTCGTTTTAATGAAAACTTTTTATAAAGGCTGTCCGTCAGCGACAATATTTGATAATCCGTCTCACCCGATGCACCCACTATCATCTGGGTGCTCTGCCCCGCCTTTGCAAAAGACGTCGCATGCCTGTAACGCACAAGCTCTTGTCTGTTTTGCGATATCGTGTTGCTGATTTGTGCCATAGGGCGAAAAATCGCTTCCTTATTTTTTTGAGGTGCGAGCTTTTTAAGCGACTCATTTGACGGAAGCTCGATATTTACACTGAGTCGGTCGGCAAGATGTCCAAGCCGTTCCACCAAAAGCGGCGACGCACCGGGAATTGTTTTTGCGTGGATATAGCCATTAAACTTGTATTTATTTCTAAGAATTTCTAATGTTGCACACAAAAGCTCCATTGTATAATCGGGATTTTTTACAACGGCAGAGCTGAGAAACAACCCCTCGATATAATTTCGTTTGTAAAAATTAATCGTCAAATCCGCAAGCTCATCGGGCGTAAAAGCCGTTCTTGGCACATCATTCGAGCGTCTGCTTGCACAGTATTTACAATCGTAAATGCAGTTATTTGTAAAAAGCACCTTTAAAAGTGATATACACCTTCCGTCAGCAGAAAAGCTATGACAAATTCCGCAGCTGCGCGCATTACCCAAAGAGCCATCACGCTTGTTTGTGCGCGTTATGCCGCTCGATGTACAAGCTGCGTCATATTTTGCCGCATCACCTAATATTTTTAATTTTTCTATCAGCTCCATAATTAATCGCCTCACATAATCGCATATATGTTCGTTTATTATTATATCACATCATTTTTTAAAATGCAAACATTTGTTTGAAAAAAATATTATTTTTTTATTTTTATCACATATCGAAAATAAATGCATATTATATAACAGAGTCTAACTCAACAAAATCATTTTTATCAGGAGGTTATAAATTATGCATGACAAAATTGTTCCCGGTCCGTTTGACACCGGCGAGCGCCACGATTTTCGTGAGGCTGTATGCATACATACCGACAAAATTTACGACCAATGTCGCGACAAGGATTGCCTTACCGATTTGAGAGTATATCTTACCCCCTATGGTCAGGAGCTTGTCAACAAATCAATAAATGTAAAAATACGTAAAGCTGAAATTATCTGGGTATATTCAGACATCGAAGCCGTTCCGTTTAATCGTGGCTATTACAGTGTAGACTTAAAGTACTTTTTCAAAATTACACTCGATGTTTTCACAGGTGTTGGAAAGCCCTGCAAGGTAGAAGGTCTTGCAAGCTTTGACAAAAAGGTTATCCTCTTTGGCTCGGAGGGTAATGCCAAGGTATTTTCGTCAAGCTATCGCAGTGGCGGCATAGACCCGCAGGATTGGCAAAAAACAAATATGCCAAAAGCAATAATAGAGGTAGTTGAGCCAATAGCTCTTGCAAGCAAGGTTGTTGAGCCGGGCGACAAGTGTTGCTGTTGTTGTGAGGAAACAGACCTTAGTGCAGTTCCTGCAGATATATGTGGCATATTCGAAGACAGTTTGGTTTTTGGCGGCGATGACAAGCGCGTTTTGGTAACAATAGGCGTATTCTCTATCGTAAAGCTTGAAAGAAGCGTTCAGCTTCTCATACCTTCGTACGATTTCTGTGTGCCATGCAAGGAATGTGTAACTGCAACAGACGAAAACCCGTGTGATTTGTTTGAAAGAATAGAATTCCCGGTTGACGAATTTTTCCCACCGGCAGCTTTTGACGGCGATACGCCCTCTTGCGGTTGTGGAAAAGACGACTGATTAAATAACCTTATATACAACAAAAAGACTGTGGAATTCACAGTCTTTTTTATAATAAGGGTTCTGTATATTTTTTCTTTCTCCACTGAGCCGGAGATAATCCGGTTTCACGGCAAAATAGCTTGTAAAAATGAGAATAATGGTGAAAACCACTTTTTTGCGCTATATCATCCAGCGTGTCAGATGTTACCTCCAATAAATATTTTGCCTGTTTGATTTTCAAGCTATTTATATATTTTGTCGGAGTAACACCAAATTGTTTTTTAAATATATTAATAAAGTGATTTTTGCTAAAATGAAATCTTTCACAAAGCATTTCCAACGATATATCGCTTAAATCCGATTCATTTATAAAGTTTATAAATTTTTCAGCATTGCTTTTTGGCAAATCTTTTTTTTGCAAAAGCAACAGCAGTTCATAAAACCTGGCAGTTTTGTGCACTAACAAAGCGCTGTCATGCGACAATTTGTCAAGCTCATACATCAAAGCTTTCATTTGCGAAAAATCAAAAGTTCCTCTAAACGGCAAAGCATTATTATCATCTGAATATTCGCAGTTAAAATGAACATACAAATATTTTGGAGAGCTGCTCTCATTTTCTCCTGTTTGATACCTCATCGCTTTTTGAATGTGGTACTCCCCCGGATGCACCTCATATTCAACGCCATCCTCGGCAAAACGAAGCACCCCTTCAAAAACCATTACCAATACGTTATATTTGCAAAAACGTGTAATATGATGCTCATGTTCAGAAAAAAATCTCAATGATGAATGTAAAAATTCAATCGGTTTGTTTAAATCAATACCCTTCATAATATCACCATCTTAATTTTATCAAAATCAGTGTGATATTGTCAATAAAATATATGAAATAGTCAATGTTCTTTGCAAAACAGATGTGATATAATCAATATACAATTCAAAATATGAGGTGATTATATGATAAATAGATGGAGCTTTTTTACTGCAAATGAATTAAAAGCTGAGGGTTGGCTTAAAAAGCAGCTGCAAATTCAGGCAGAAGGACTTGGTGGAAACCTTGACAAAGTATGGAACGACGTAAAAAACAGTAAGTGGATTGGCGGAGAATGTGAAGGTTGGGAAAGAGTTCCGTATTGGCTCGACGGCTTTATTCCGCTTGCGTATTTACTTGAAAACAAGGATATGATTGCAAGAGCAAAAAAATATATTGATGCAATTATTTCGTACCAAAAGCCTGACGGATGGATTTGTCCGTGCGAGGATGAAGAAAGAGAAACCTATAACACATGGGCAGTTTTGCTTATAGCAAAGGTGTTTTGCGTGTATTACGAATGTTCAAATGATGAGCGAATTCCAAAGGTAATATACGATATACTAAAAAATTATTACGAGCTTCTTAAAGAAGAAAAGATAAAGCTTTTCAGTTGGAGCAAATTCCGTTGGTTTGAAGGCTTTATTGCTATTGAATTTACATATTCAAGGTATAAAGAGGATTGGCTTATAGAGCTTGCAAAAATTCTTCGCGCTCAGGGCGTAGATTATAACGATTTAACTCCCCTTTGGAAGCGTCCGCTAAATGTCTGGAAATTCGAAACCCATATTGTAAATATTGTAATGGCATTAAAATATGAAGCTGTTTCGCACAGACTTCTGGGCGAAGAATATACCGATAAAGCAGAGGACTTATATAAGCTTTTGTATGAGCATAACGGCACCCCCGTTGAATTGTTTACCGGTGATGAATGTCTGTCAGGTCTTAGTCCTATTCAGGGCACAGAATTGTGCGCAGTTGTGGAGCAGATGTATTCGTACGAGCTTTTATACGCTCATACAGGCGACTCTAAATGGGCTCAAAGACTCGAGGTGCTTGCCTTCAACGCTCTTCCGGCAGCATTTAGTGATGATATGTGGGCACATCAATATGACCAGATGAGTAACCAGATTGCGTGCGAGCGTTTTCCGGGAAAACCAATTTTCAGAACAAATCGTCCTGATTCGCATTTATTTGGTCTTGAACCGCAGTTTGGTTGCTGCACGGCAAACTTTAACCAAGGTTGGCCAAAATTTGTTTTATCGACATTTATGCATAATAGTGATGAAATAATAAACGTTGTCAGCGTGCCCTCTGTGCTGGATTGCGACAAAGCATTCATAAAGCTTGAAACCAACTATCCATTTGAAAATAATTTTTGCTACACAATTAAAGCAAAAAAGGACTTTACGTTTAAAATCCGTATCCCCGACTTTGCAAAAAATCTTATGGTTGATGGACAAAAATCAACACATAATGAGCTTGTGTTCAATATAAGTGCCGGCGAAGAAAGACAAATTTGCGTATCCTATGAAACCACACCATATTTTGAAAAAAGACCTCACGATTTGAACTGCGTAAAATGCGGCTCGCTCGTATTTTCACTACCCATAAGCTACGAAAAGAAAATGCTTGAGTACGAAAAAGACGGTGTTGAAAGAAAATATCCATATTGCGATTATGAATATTTGCCAACATCGGATTGGGAGTATGCATACTGTAGTGATGAGCTCGATTTGTGTACACACAAAGTAAATGAAGTGCCGTTTTCTTCAGAAAAACCCGCTGTAACAATCAAAACAAAGGTAAGAAAAATCGATTGGGGACTTGAAGACGGTTATGAAAGTGTTTGCGCGAAAATACCTCTATCAAGAATACCTCAATCTCCAGCAAAAGAAATGATTTTGTATCCATACGGCTGCGCAAAGCTAAGAATGACAGAAATGCCCATTGTTGATGGTGAATAAAACTAAAAAAGCCTTCTCAATTACCGAGAAGGCTTTTTTGCTTTACGCTACGCTTTCGAGCCATTTCATTATTACGCGCCCAAAAAGTGTGCCATAAGTAATTCTTTTTACATCTGCTGCCGAAATTATATCAACCGCTGCAAGCTGTCCTGATGAATTATTAACTACTATTTCACCGATTTTGTCCCCCGCTTTTACGGGTGCAGTAATATTTTCATAAAATACAAGCTCACGCGTAATATCTGTGTTTGCCCCCTTTGATGTAAGCGCATCATAGTTATCCTTTGCTACTGCCAAAACGTTGCTTTCTGTGCCATGCAAAACGCCAACCTCTCCAACAGCTTCATCCTTTGTTACAATTCTCTTTATCGCATAATTTGCAAAACCATAATCAAGCATTTTTGATGCATCAGAAAATCGGTTTGCAGATGTGGGAGCTGCCATTACAACGCATATAAGCTGCAAATTATCCCTTAGTGCGCTTCCTGCAAGACAACAGAGCGCTTTATCGGTAGAGCCTGTTTTGAGTCCGTTTGCGCCCTTATAAAAGCGTATAAGCTTGTTTGTATTGGCAAGCTGAAATTTCCCGTCTCGCAGACTATCCATCCATATTGTCGTATATTCAAAGATTTTAGGATACTTTAAAAGCTCACGCGACATAATCGAAATATCGCGCGCAGATGAATAATGTCCATCAGCATCAAGTCCGTTTGTGTTTACAAAGTTTGTATTAGTCATACCAAGCTCTGATGCACGCGTGTTCATCATAGAAACAAAGCCTTCCTCGCTTCCTGCGATAAACTCCGCCATCGCTACACACGCATCGTTTCCGCTTGCGACCGCAATACCCTTTAACAAATCGTGTACGCTCATCTCTTCGCCCGTATCAAGAAAAATCGTTGAGCCGCCCATACTTTTTGCACGCTCACTTGCAACAACGGTGTCTGTAAGTGAAATTTTGCCACTTTCAATAGCCTCCATAGTAAGAAGCATCGTCATAACCTTTGTAACGCTCGCAAGAGGTAATCTTTCATCGGGATTTTTCTCAAAAAGCACCTTGCCGCTACTTTGTTCAATGAGTATTGCAGATTTTGCCGTAAGTTCAAGCGCTGGCGCATCGGCGCAAACGCATATACTGCCCATGCAAAAACATAAAGTTAATATTATTGCCAAAACTTTTTTTAACAACTAAAAACCCTCCCATACATAACCTTGTATTACAAGACTATGCATAAGGAGGGTTTGTTATTCTGTTTTATGCGCTTTTATCAAACAGGATACGTCTTTGCATCCATATCGATGTATTCAACGTCAAGCTTGTATTTTTGCGCACGGCGCCACTCAAAGAATTTAACTGCAACAGGTCCGAACAATGCATATGACAACACGTCCTCATCCTGCTCGATAAACTCTTTTATCTCGCTTCTTAATTTTTCAAGTTCAGGCTCAATCTTATCAGCAGGACGACAAGTAATTCTCTCTTCATCGCCGATAATCTTTTTAACCATTTCCTCGCTAATCGGCACAGGAGTCTGTCCGTATTCGCCGCGTACTATACCCTTTGTTTCTTTTGAAACCATCTTATAACGCTCGCCTGTAAGTACGTTAAGCACTGCCTGTGTACCTACAATCTGGCTCGACGGTGTAACAAGCGGAGGATAACCAAGGTCTTCACGCACACGCGGAACCTCTTTTAATACTTCCATAAGCTTATCCTCTTTACCCTGTTGTTTAAGCTGAGAAACAAGGTTTGAAAGCATACCGCCCGGAACCTGATACAAAAGTGTGTTTACGTCTACACCCATTACCTTTGTACTCATAAGTCCTGAGTCAAGGTATTTTTCACGAAGAGGTCTGAAATAATCAGCAATCTCTGTCAAAAGCTCCAAATCATAGCCCGTATCATAAGGCGTTCCCTGAAGAGCAGCAACCATTGACTCTGTTGCAGGCTGCGATGTACCCATAGACATAGGCGACATAGCACAGTCGATAACATCTACACCTGCTTCGATAGCCTTCATATATGTCATCGAGGCTACACCGCTCGTGTAGTGTGTATGAAGCTGAATCGGAATCTTTACCTTTTCCTTGATTGATTTTACAAGGTCGTACGCTGTATAAGGAAGAAGCAAGCCTGCCATATCCTTGATACAAATTGAATCTGCGCCCATCTCTTCAAGCTGTTTTGCAAGATTTGCAAAAGACTCGTTATTGTGAACAGGGCTTATTGTATACGAAAGTGTTGCCTGAACGTGTGCTTTTGCCTCATTTGCAGATTTTATTGCTGCCTTAAGGTTTCTCACATCGTTTAACGCATCAAAAATACGGATTATATCAATACCATTGTCAACAGATTTCTTTACAAAATAATCAACAACATCATCTGCATAATGCTTATATCCGAGGATATTCTGACCTCTGAAAAGCATCTGTAAGGGAGTGTTTTTAGCCTTATCCTTTATTTTACGAAGTCTTTCCCACGGATCCTCGTTTAGAAAACGAAGGCACGCATCAAATGTAGCACCGCCCCATGCTTCGAGTGAATTATATCCTACTTTGTCGAGTTTCTCGACTATGGGCAATATCTCATCAGTCGTCATACGCGTAGCAATAAGCGACTGATGGGCATCTCTTAATACTGTTTCTGTAATTTTTACAGGTTTTTTTACTGCCATACTATAACCTCCTTTGTATTAAGTCAAATATAAATTAAAGCAATTCGTCTGTTATTTTTCGCATCATTATTTTGCAAACATTGAAAGAAATACGCCTGCTGCAACTGCACTACCAATAACACCCGCAACATTCGGGCCCATTGCATGCATAAGAAGGAAGTTTGACGGATTTTCCTTTTGTCCAACACTCTGTGATACACGTGCAGCCATCGGTACAGCAGATACGCCTGCGCTACCGATAAGTGGATTAACCTTACCGCCCGTGAATATATACATAAGCTTTCCGAGCAATACTCCGCCTGCCGTACTGATTGAAAATGCGACCAAGCCAAGTACTACAATCATAAGCGTTTCAAGTGTAAGGAATGTGCTTGCTGTAGCTGTTGCACCAACAGTTACGCCAAGGAATATCGTAATAATATTAATAAGCTCATTTTGTGCAGTTTTGCTTATTCGGTCAACAACACCACACTCTTTGAACAAGTTACCAAGCATAAGCATACCAACAAGCGGTATTGCATCGGGAATTATCAAACCCACAACGATTGTAACAATTATCGGGAAAATAATTTTTTCTCTCTTTGATACTTCGCGAAGCTGTTCCATTACAACGCTACGTTCCTTCTTTGTTGTAAGAGCTCTCATAATTGGTGGCTGAATAATCGGAACAAGCGCCATATACGAATATGCAGCTATTGCGATAGCCGGCAAAAGTGTCGGTGCAAGTGTCTTTGTAACGAATATGGCTGTCGGGCCATCAGCTCCACCAATGATACCAATTGACGCAGCTTCTTCAAAGCCAAAGTTTGCCCATCCCATATCGCCGATAAACAAAGCGCCAAGGAATGTGAAAAATACACCAAGCTGTGCAGCCGCACCAAGTAGTATGCTCTTTGGATTTGCAATAAGCGGACCAAAGTCGGTCATCGCGCCTATGCCAAGGAATATAAGCGGCGGATATATACCGAGCTTTACTCCAAGGTATAATAAGTCAAGCAAGCCGCCCTCGTTTAACACTCTTCCATAATCAATATGTCCGTTAACAAAAAACTGCGGATCCGAAAACCACTGCGGATGCATTATTGATGCCGTCTGCGGCAAGTTTGCCAAAAGCATACCAAAAGCAATAGGCACAAGTAAAAGTGGTTCAAACTTTTTAACAATTGCAAGATACAACAGTACACAGGCAATAGCTATCATAATCAATGTCTGCCACCAAATATAATTATTAGCATCAAACAACAGTGCTATTCCCGTGCTCTGGGCAAATTTTGTAAAACCATCTATAAAAGTTTGCACAAGAAATCACTCCATTTCGGTACATTATTTTAACTACCTGCAGCGCGTACCAACACATAATTTACAGGTATGTTAATAAGTTTAATCAAAAATTAGTTTAATGAAACAAGTGCATCGCCTGTGTTTACGCTTGCACCCTTGCTTGTGTTTACTGCAGCTACAACGCCTGCGCTTGGGGCAACGATTTCGTTTTCCATCTTCATAGCTTCAAGTACGCACAAAACATCGCCTGCATTTACGCTCTGACCTGCTGAAACCTTAATGTCAAGGATTGTTCCGGGCATTGGAGCAGATACAACAGTTGCGCCTGCCGGTGCAGGTGTAGGAGCCGGAGCTGCTGCCGGAGCGGGTGCTGGAGCCGGAGTTGGAGCCGCCACCGGAGCAGGTGCTGCTGCAGGTGCGGGAGTAGCGATAGGTGTGTTAACAACGCCTGTTGCCTCTTCAACCTCTACTTCATATACATTACCATTAACTTTTATAACAAACTTTTTCATTTTTTATTCCTCCTGAAATTATTTAATACATTTTCTATACATTTTATCTGTTGTTTGCGCTCCAAAGAGGCATCTGGCTACCCTGTCTTTTTATTGACATAACACGCAGTCTTTTTGTCGGGTCATCACCACTCATAGCTGCAACCGCTGCTGAGATAACTGCAATTACTTCATCATTATCAGCAATCGGTGTTGCGCTTGCCACAGCTGACGGTGCGACTTTAATCTCCGGTGCCGGTGCGCCGTCTTTTTTAGCAAAAAGCTTCATTATGCTAAGCACTACCATCAAAATTATAAGAACAGCAAAAACAATTAAAATTCCCTGAAGTGCAACAAGCAATCCTTGTGAAAAGTTTTCCATAATTATCACCTCATCTTCTTATAACGGAATATTTCCGTGTTTTTTTGTCGGCAAGCCCTCTTGCTTGCTTTTTAACATACAAAGAGCACTCGCTACTTTTTGTCTTGTAGTCGAAGGCTCAATTACATCGTCTACATATCCTCTTTTTGCAGCTTCATAAGGATTTGCAAACTTTGCTTTGTACTCATCTATCTTGGCAGCTCTTTCGCTTATCGGGTCATCTGCCGCTGCAATATCTTTTCTGAAAATAATATTTGCAGCGCCGTCAGGTCCCATTACAGCAATTTCGGCTGTCGGCCAAGCAAAAACCATATCTGCGCCAAGGTGCTTCGAGCTCATTGCTATATAAGCTCCACCGTATGCCTTGCGCATAATTACATTGATAAGCGGCACACTCGCCTCTGAATATGCAAACAAAAGCTTTGCCCCATGGCGTATAATGCCGTTATGCTCCTGCGAAACGCCCGGCAAATATCCCGGAACGTCTGTAAAGGTAACAATCGGTATATTAAAGCTATCGCAAAAGCGCACGAACCTTGCCGCCTTGTCCGAGGAGTCAACATCGAGCGAACCAGCCATAAAACGCGGCTGATTTGCAACTATACCAACCGTAGAGCCATCAATTCTTGCAAAGCCTACTACGATATTTTTTGCAAAGTGCTCGTGCACCTCGAAAAAGTCAGCGCTGTCAACTACTTCTTTTATAACATCCTTTACGTCATATGCTTTATTCGGCGAGTCAGGTATAATCTCATTAAGCTTTTCACACACACGCATACAATCATCTGTCGGTGCGTACACCGGTGCGCCAAGCTTATTGTTTGAGGGCAAAAACGAAATAAGACGTTTTACCTTTTCTATACATTCATCATCATTTGCGGCGCTAAAATGCGCAACACCGCTTTTTGCCGCTTGCGTTCTCGCTCCGCCAAGCTCCTCTGCGCTTACCTTCTCGCCCGTAACTGCGCTTACAACCTGCGGACCGGTAATAAACATCTGACTCGTATTTTCAACCATAAAAACAAAATCCGTAATTGCCGGCGAATAAACTGCACCGCCTGCACAAGGTCCCATTATAATCGAAATCTGCGGAATAACGCCCGATGCGCGCGTGTTTCTGTAAAAAATTTCACCAAAACCCGAAAGTGCATCAAGCCCCTCCTGAATACGTGCGCCGCCGCTATCATTTATTCCAATGATTGGCGCTCCCATTTTGAGAGCCATATCCATTACCTTGCAAATCTTTTTGGCGTGCATCTCGCCAAGAGAGCCACCTATTACAGTAAAATCCTGCGAATATACGTATACAAGATTGCCGTTTATCGTGCCATATCCGGTAACAACGCCCTCGCCCGGAGCAACGGTTTTTGGCATATCAAACTCATTACAGCGATGTGTAACAAAAGCATCAATTTCGACAAAGCTGCCTTCATCTAAAAGCACATCTATACGCTCACGCGCAGTCTTTTTGCCGCTATCGTGCTGCTTTTTGATTTTTTCCTCGCCACCGCCAAGCACAATCTTTTCACGCCTGATTTTTAAATCATTGATTTTTTCCGATGCTGACATATAAACCTCCTTTGTGCATATTATTTACTATGTACAAAAACCAAACTCACCTATTTTACATTATACCAAAATATGTAAATATTTTCAAGCAAAAATCACAAATTTTATAAAATAATTAATACTGTAAATCATCTGCAAGCTTTCCCTTATCTTCCCATCAGATATGAGATTTCATAGCTCGTCAAATGACGCCATCTTCCGCGCGCAAGATTTCCTATTTCAACCTTGCCGATAGCAATTCTTTCAAGCGCCGTCACCGTATAGCCGAGCGATTCAAACATTTTTCTGACCTGTCTGTTCTTTCCCTCATGTATGGTGATTTGCACTCTGCTCTGCCCTGGAACTGAATCAAGCAAATCAACCTCGGCAGGAGATGTTTTATAATCTTCAACCTTTATTCCGCGCCTTAGCGCCGCAAGATGCTTGATTGTAATTCCGCCTTTTAGCGTAGCAATATAGGTTTTGCCGACATTATGCTTCGGATGCGTAATATGATAGGTAAAATCGCCATCATTTGTAAGCAAAATAAGCCCCTCTGTATCGTAGTCAAGTCTTCCAACAGGATGAAGGTTAGCATTTAATTCTTCTTTTACCAAATCAACAACCGTTTCTCTTTCAAACTGGTCCTTTACCGCACTTATATAGCCATACGGCTTATTGAGCATAATATAATATTTCTTTTTTTCAAGCTCAAGTTCTTTTCCGTCAAGGCTTACGCGGTTTGCACCAATCTCAACCTTTGTCCCAAGCTCGCACACAAGCTTTCCGTCAACCTTGACTCTTCCGCTCGTTATAAACTGCTCTGCATGCCTTCTCGATGCCGCTCCACACATTGCAATATACTTTTGAAGCCTTACTATTTCTCCCATAGTCTTGTCCCCCCGACAGTCGTATTTTTAGTATTTTTTAGATTTTTTGTCAAAAAATCCATACATAATAATTATAACATCACTTGCACCATACTATCAATGTTTTTTGACAATTATTTTTAATTTAATCCTTTTATGACAATATTTTGCCACAAACAATCAATTTATATGTAAACAAACAAAAAAGCAGGTTTTATATTATAATCATAAAACCCGCCTTAATCATTTTTTTATAATTCTATTTTGAAAAATCGAGTCGCATTTTGACGCGTAATCTTAGCTACCTCTTCAAAGCTCATTCCTTTAATTTCGGCAAGCTTGCGCGCAGTGTCAGCAACATAGCCCGGATGATTGCGCTCACCTCGATGTGGCACAGGTGCAAGATATGGCGAGTCCGTTTCGACAAAAATTCTCTCAATCGGGACAACACTCGCAACCTCAACTGTTTTTACAGCATTTTTATAAGTAAGCGGTCCTGCAAACGAAATATACATACCCATCTTTAATGCTTCTTTTGCCATCTGTGCACTACCCGAAAAGCAGTGAAATACACCACCTGTAATGTCCACCCCTTCACGCTTTAAAATTTCCATACAGTCTGCATGTGCGTCGCGGTCGTGAATAATTACGGGAAGATTAACCTCTCTTGCAAGCTGCATCTGGCGTGCAAACCACTTTTTTTGAATGTCGCGCGGTGAATTGTCATAATAGTAGTCAAGCCCTATTTCGCCAACGGCCTTTACCTTTTTATGAGCGCACATATCACGAAGTGTATCAATATCATCCTCACTCATAGACTCTGTATCATGCGGATGAACGCCTACACTGGCATAAATAAAATCATACTTTTCAGCAAGCTCTATCGCACGTTTTGACGATTCTATATCAGCACCGACAACCATAATCAAATCCACATCAAATTCATTATGAATACGCGCTATAAGCTCATCTCTGTCATTATCAAATTTTTCATCATCCAGATGTGAATGTGTATCAAAAAGCATTTTATCACCGTTTATCTTTCATCAATTGTAACATATCCTTTGCCCGAGGTAACTGACTTATACGCAGGACGCATAATCTTTGTATTGGTTGTAATTTCCTCTATTCTGTGCGCAGACCAACCCACTATACGCGCTATTGCAAAGAGCGGTGTATATAATTCTTGCGGAAGGTCAAGCATCTTATAAACCAAGCCTGAGTACAAATCGACATTTGCACACATCGTCTTATCATGACCTGTTACTGATGCAAAAAGTTCGGGGGTATGCTTTTCTATGAGGTCATAGAGCATAAACTCCTCCATCATACCCTTTTGCTGTGCAAGCTCATACGCCTTTTTCTTAAGCATAACTTCACGCGGGTCAGACAAGGTGTAAATTGCATGTCCCATTCCATATACAAGTCCTGATTTGTCATAGCTTTCCTTTTTAAGAATCTTTACTATGTGGTCGCGAACCTGCTCTACATCATTTATATCCGAAAGATTTTCTTTAAAGTCCTCAATCATACCCATAACCCTCTGATTTGCACCACCGTGCTTTGGACCTTTGAGCGAGCCTACGGCAGCTGCAATCGCAGAATATGTATCCGTTCCCGACGACGAAAGAACACGCGTTGCAAACGCCGAGTTATTACCGCCACCATGTTCTGCATGCAAAATAAGTGCCAAGTCGAGAATTTCTGCCTCAAGCTCGGTATATTTATTATCAGGGCGTATCATATATAAAAAGTTTTCTGCAGTTGACAAATCACTTTGCGGCTGATGTATGTACAGACTTTGTTTGTCGTGATAGTGTCGTTTTGCCTGATATCCATACGCAACCATCGTAGGAAAGCGTGCAATAAGCTCAATCGACTGACGGAAAATATTTGCAAAGCTTGTATCGTCAGGGTTTGGATCATACGAATAGCTTGCAAGCACACAACGTGCAAGCTTGTTCATAATATTTGCGCTCGGTGCCTTCATTATCATATCTTCAGCAAAGCCGTCCGGAAGCATACGCTGTGAACCAATTAATTCTTTAAAAGCGTTATACTGGTTACGATTCGGCAAAAAGCCAGAAAGAAGCAAAAATGCAACCTCTTCAAAACCGAAGCGTTTCTCCTTTTGACACGCCTCGACTATATCGCGCACATCTACGCCACGATAGCGAAGGCGTCCCTCACATGGAATTTTCTCACCGTCTTCGATAACGTAACCCTTAACATCACCAATTGACGTAAGTCCGGCCATAACACCTGTACCATCATTACGACGAAGACCGCGCTGTACATTGTATTTATCATAAAGTGACGGAGAAAGAGGTCTGTACGACTCTGTAATTTTATCATTAAAACCTTCTATATTTTCAGCCATTTTTAATATTTCTGACATATCTATTTGCCCCCTATAAGTCATATTAGTCAACATTATACCACCATACGAAGATAAATGCAAGTTTTTTAATGATAAATTGCAAGTTTTATTTCTATTTTATGCTTATATGTGAAAAATTAGTCTATTTTTTATTTTTTTTCGCAAATTTTCATATCATTTCTTGCATAATACAAAAGCAACCGATATAAAAAACCGATCGCTTTTTAATATTGTATTTATCAATCAAATCGTATACTTATCTCGCCCGTATTTATATGTTCTGTTTCACCATTTTCATTTTTTATAATAAGCGCTCCGTCTGTGTCGATATCCAATACGAAAGCCTTGCATTTTTCATCGCCGCGTATTAAGAAAACCTCTTTTCCTATTACACACGAACGCTTTTTGTACTCCTCAATAAAATCGACACTTAATATGTTATCATATATGATTTCAAGCTCATTTAATATCGCTGCTATAAGCTCGTTTCTGTTTATTTGCTTGCTTGTATGTTCACAAAGCGCTGTTGCAATATCTTTTATATCATCGCTAAATGCTTTTGTTGTAACGTTGACTCCTATTCCAAGAATGACAACCCTATCACCATTTGTCGGGTCAACAACACTCTCTGCAAGTATACCGCACAGCTTTTTATTGTTAATGTATATGTCGTTTACCCATTTAATCTGTGTGTTTACATCACAAATATTATCAATTGCACGACAAAGCGCTACCGCCGCCATTGTCGTTATAAGAAGTGTCTTGTTAATATCAAATTCAGGTCTTAATACAATACTCATATAAACGCCCGAGCCATGTGGCGAAAAAAAGCTTCGTCCAAGTCTGCCACGCCCCGCCGTTTGCGTTTCCGCTATAATAACACTGCCATGATTTTCACTTCCTATGGCAAGCTTTTTTGCATAATTGTTTGTGGATTCAATTTTGTCAAACACATATATATCCGCGCCTATTTTTGACGTGTGTAAGTGTTTTTTTATTTCTTGGGGCGAAATTTTTTCCTGTATATTCAAATCAATTTCTCCTTAATGCAGATGCGTAAAAATCCGCCATTACGACGGATTTTTTAGTTAATCTGTTTTATACATTAAACCTGAACAGAACGATGTCGCCGTCCTTCATTACATACTCCTTACCTTCTGAACGAACAAGTCCTTTTTCCTTTGCCGCATTCATCGTGCCGCAGCTCATAAGGTCATCATACGCCACAACCTCTGCACGTATAAAGCCCTTTTCAAAATCCGTATGAATTTTGCCCGCTGCCTGTGGCGCTTTTGTGCCGTTTACAATCGTCCAGGCTCTTACCTCAGGCTCACCCGCCGTAAGATAGCTTATAAGTCCCAAAAGCTTATAGCTTGCCTTTACGATTTTATCAAGTCCCGATTCGCTCATACCAAGCTCGTTTAAAAACTCTCTCTTTTCCTCGCTGTCAAGCTCAGAAATCTCCTCCTCAATTCTAGCAGAAATCGCAATAACCTCGGACTTTTCGCCTTTTGCAAACTCTTTAACCTCATTTACAAGCGCATTTGCCTCAATTCCCGACGCAAAATCCTCTTCGGACACATTTGCAACGTACAAAACAGGCTTCATTGTAAGAAGGGCAACCTCTTTCATAATTTCCTGTTGCTCATCAGTAAATTCCATCGCACGTGCGGGCCTACCTGATTCGAGTGTAGTTTTAACCTCTTCTAAAAGGTCAAGCTCTGCCTGAAACTTTTTATCGCCTTTTAAAGCCTTTTTAACTCTGTCAATACGTCTTTCCACCATTTCAATATCTGCAAAAATAAGCTCAAGATTAATCGTTTCAATATCGCGAAGCGGTCCGATACTACCATCTACATGCACGATATTTGAATCCTCAAAGCAGCGTACAACGTGCACAATCGCATCAACCTCGCGTATGTGCGACAAAAATTTGTTTCCAAGCCCTTCTCCGCGGCTTGCTCCCTTTACAAGACCTGCGATATCGACAAACTCAATTATTGCGGGTGTAACCTTCTTCGGATTATACATCTCGGCCAATTTATCAAGGCGCTCATCAGGAACGCTTACTATGCCTACATTCGGCTCAATCGTGCAAAACGGATAGTTTGCTGATTCTGCTCCCGCCTGTGTTATTGCATTAAAAAGTGTTGATTTGCCGACATTCGGCAATCCTACTATGCCAAGTTTCATTTGTTTCAAATCTCCTTTATTTTCAAGGGTTTCTAAATTGGCTTGACACCAATTTGACACCATTTTTTAACAATCATAATTAATATTATATCATAATAACGGATATTAGTCAATTATTATGGCTTCTTTTTGAATTTTGAAGGTGTTGTTTCTGTGATGCTTCTAAAAACCTTTCTGAAATGATTTTCGGAATTAAAGCCAACCAGTCTGCTTATCGTAGAAATAGAATAGTTACTATTTTCTAAGTATTTTATTGCATTATTAATTTTAATTGAATTCAAAAAATTAACAGGTGTTTGCCCTAATTCCTTTTGAAACAAGTGGTAAAGCTTAGACTCACTAACACAACACCTTTTTGC
>SVKA01000025.1 GCA_015068725.1 Oscillospiraceae bacterium
TGCAAGCTTGATTTACTCTGATAAGACGGGCACACTCACACAAAACAAGATGAGCGTTACGAAGGTGTATGGCAACAGAAGCCTTGCGCTTGATTTGGCATCTTTGTGCAATAATGACTCTGACCCGACGGAAAAAGCCATTTTATCAGCGGCAAAGCTTGACGGATGCGAGATTGAGCTTTTGAAAAAGAAGTATCTTCGTGTGCGTGAAGAGGCATTTGATTCAAAGAAAAAATATATGACAACCACGCACAAAACCCAAAGCGGCTATCGCTATATTGTCAAGGGTGCGCCCGATGTTGTGCTTGGTATGTGCAATATGGAAAAGTTTCAACGAAAGCAAACAGAGGATGAAAATCTTAAAATGGCGAGGGATGCCCTGCGAGTGATAGCGGTCGCGTACAAAGATGCATCTGTGCTTTCGGATTGTAATATAACAAATCTTGAATTTGTGGGACTTATTGGAATGATTGACCCGCCACGTCCCGAGGTGGCAGGCGCGGTTGCGCTTTGCAAAAAAGCGGGGATAAAGCCTGTTATGATAACGGGCGACCATATCGAAACGGCAAAGGCAATCGCAACGCAGATAGGGATATATAAAGATGGCGACAAAGCAATGACGGGAGATAAACTTAACCAGCTAAGCGAAGATGAGCTTGTAATGTCAATAAATGAATACAGTGTTTTTGCCCGTGTAACGCCCGAGCATAAAATGAGAATTGTAAACGCATACAAAAGGCGCGGCGAGGTTGTCGCAATGACGGGAGACGGGGTTAATGATGCCCCTGCTCTAAAGGCTGCAGATATAGGCTGCGGTATGGGGCAAAACGGCACAGAGGTATGCAAAGAAGCCGCAGATATGATTCTTTGTGATGATAATTTTTCAACCATCGTGTCGGCAGTGCGTGAGGGGCGTGTGATTTTTGCAAATATAAAAAAGGCGGTTCACTTCCTTTTATCAAGCAATATAGGAGAAATTGTAACTATATTTTTTGCAATTCTTGTGGGATGGAGCGCCCCTCTTGCGCCGGTGCATCTTTTATGGGTGAACTTTATCACGGATTCACTTCCTGCTATTGCTCTCGGCTTTGAAAAAGCGGATGAGGATATAATGGACAAAAAACCGATTAACAGACGAAAAGGTATTTTTTCTGATGGCCTTGGCATGGTAATGGTGCTTGAAGGAATTATGATAGGCGTTTTATCGCTTATAGCGTTCAGCTTTGGAAATTATATATGGAAAGATGCCGTAGTGGCACAGACAATGGCATTTTGTGTTTTGTGTATTTCGCAGCTTTTGCACGCATTTAATATGCGCTCGGACCAATCGCTTTTCAAAACAGGCTTTTTTACAAACAAAGTAATGAATTTTGCTTTTGTTATATGTAGTGCTTTGCAGCTTTCGGTTGTGTGTATAGAGCCACTTGCAAAAATTTTTAAAGTGGTTCCTTTAAACAGCGTTCAATGGCTTGTAGTGGGCGCTTTGGCGATTGTACCATTGATGGTAGTTGAACTTGAAAAATTGTTGCAATCGCGTTTGTCCAAAAAATATCAAACACGCGCAAAATTCTTGTTTGAAAGATAAAATTCAATTAAAAATATGATGATACATATATTTTGCTTGTGCAGATAAAAATATATGTATCATTTTTTTGTAAGAGGCGGTGTATATATGCTTGTAATACTTATAAGAACATTTTTGTTATATTTTATCGTTATATTTGCAATGCGTATGATGGGTAAACGGCAGGCAGGCGAGCTTCAGACGTCGGAGCTTGTAGTTGCAATTATGATTTCGGATGTTGCCTCTATTCCTATGCAAAATACGGGAGTGCCACTACTTAGCGGTATAGTGCCAATAGTAACGCTTTTGGTATCTGAGATTATTGTTTCATTTGTGGTTTTAAAAAACAGAAAGATACGACATATTCTGTCGGGAACGCCAAGTGTTATTATTTGTCATGGCAAAATTGATGAAAAGGAGATGCGAAAACAACGCTATAATATAGAGGACTTGATGGAGGAGCTAAGAGTTGGCGGATACGGCGATATTTCACAAATCGAGTATGCACTTTTAGAAACAAGCGGACAAATCAGCGTCATACCAAAAACAAAGGCAAGACCGCTTACGGTAGAAGACATAAATTTAAAGCTAAATCAGGAGCAAATCCCGCACACAATTATATACGATGGCGTGCTTGATAAAAAGGAATTGAAAAAGAGCGGCAAAGACGAAAATTGGCTCTGTAAGCAGCTTCACAAAAATGGTATCAAGCATTTAAGTGATGTGTTTATTGCCGCAACAGATACAAACGGGGATTTGTTTGTGCAGGCAAAGGAGAAAAAGAAATGAAAATATTTTTGTCTTCGCTTTTAATACTTGTCCTTACGATTACGGGTGGAGTGATGGCGGATTCTTATTTGAGTAATGTCGCAAAAGAGATAGATGAATATTGCAAGACGATATCAGAGCTGCCGCAAGAATCGGAGGAGGTATATAAAAAGGCATATAATGAGATGAATGAGTATTGGCAAAACAAAAAGAAGACGCTTTCGGTGATTATAGACCACGCTTATATAGGTGATATAGATAAAGCTTTAAGCGAAATGGAGGCTGCGATAAATACAGACGAGCACGGTGAAATGTTTTTATCGCTTGCACGGATAAAAACCACTATTGATATGGTGGCGCAAAATGAGCATTTTCATTTAAACAGTATACTCTGACGGGCAAAATGCAAGAAATAATTAATTGACTTGCAAAATGATGGCATCTGTACTATAATGGTATTAATATACAAATGTATTTAAAAGACCATTTGGTCAGGGGGGCGAAATAGATGAAGGAATCTGACAATCTTCTTTTACGGATAAATGACAGAATGGACAGCTTCAGCAAGGGGCAACGCCTGATAGCGCGGTTTATACTCGAGCAGTATGACAAAGCGGCATATATAACCGCCGCAAAGCTTGGTGCAACTGTCGGTGTGAGTGAATCTACCGTTGTGCGTTTTGCGAGCGAGCTTGGATATGACGGATATCCGGGCATGCAAAAGGAGCTTCGCGCAATGATATGTACAAAGCTTACGGCAACGCAAAGAATTGGTGTTGCATCGGACAGAATGGGAACAGGGGATATCTTACAAAGCGTGCTTGACGCCGATATGGAAAATATACGACAGTCGCTTTTGCAAATTGACAGAGAAGAATTTTTAAAAATTGCCGATGCGATAGTAGATGCAAAGCATATATATGTTTTGGGCGTTCGCAGCTCAGCATCGCTTGCATCATTTTTGAGCTTTTACTTAAATCTTATAACTCCAAATGTGCGCCACGTACAAACGAGTACGGCAAGTGAGCTTTTTGAACAGATTTTCAGAATTGAAAAGGGCGATGTGCTTATTGCAATAAGCTTTCCAAGATATTCTACAAGAACGCTTAAAGCGATTGATTATGCAAAAAACAGAGGTGCTACGGTTATAGGAATTACCGATTCGGCGTCTTCGCCTATTGCGCACTCGGCGGATATGTCGCTTATCGCAAAAAGCGATATGGTATCGTTTGCAGATTCGCTTGTAGCACCGCTGAGCGTTATAAATGCGCTTGTGGTTGCGATAAGCATGAAAAAGAAGACAGAAGTTGTCGAAAGCCTTGAAAGTCTTGAAGCAATATGGGACGAATACAAGGTATACGAAAAATTTTCTTCGGAGAGGTAAGCGACACGCTTTGTATGTCGCATGAGTTTATATAATGGATGAAATGAATAAAATAGAAAAGGTCTGTGTCATAGGTGGCGGAGCAGCAGGGCTTATGGCAGCAGGAAGACTCGCCCAAAGGGGCAAGAGTGTTGTACTTATTGAAAAAAATCCTATGCTTGGCAAAAAGCTTCGCATAACGGGCAAGGGCAGATGTAACATAACGAATTCGTGCGACATAGAGGATATGCTTAAAAACGTTACTGTAAACCAAAGCTTTCTTTATAGCGCACTTTACACATTCACAAATGATAATCTGATAGCGCTTTTAAATGAATATGGACTTGAAACAAAGACCGAACGTGGCGGCAGAGTATTTCCCGTAAGTGATAACGCGCGCGATGTTGTCGAGGCGCTTAAACGTTATGCACTTAAAAGCAATGTGCGTCTTTTGAAAAAAGAGGTAGCGGAGATTATTATAAAAGATGAAAAAGTGTGCGGCGTACGTTATACAAGTGGGGAAAAGCTCTACTGCGACAGTGTTATTGTTGCAACAGGCGGACTTTCATATCCGCTGACGGGCTCGACTGGTGATGGCTATAAATTTGCACGTCAGGCGGGACACTCCATAATTGCGCCAAAACCGTCGCTTGTGCCTGTGCAGACGCGTGAAACCTTTGGCGGCAAGCTGATGGGGCTTGCGCTCAGAAACGTAAGGCTCAGTGTTACAAATTCTAAAAACAAAAAAGTGTTTGAGGATTTTGGTGAGATGCTTTTTACGCACTTTGGCGTAAGCGGGCCTATGGTGCTTTCTGCAAGTGCACATATGCGTGATGTTGACAAAGAAAATTATGTTTTCCATATAGATTTAAAACCTGCGCTTGATGAAAAGCAGCTTGACGAAAGGCTAAGGCGTGATTTTGCACAAAATTCAAACAAGCATTTTATAAATGCACTCGATGCACTTTTGCCCAAAACGCTTATACCTGTTATTGTAAAGCGGTCGGGAATAGATGAGCACAAAACGGTAAATCAGATTTCAAAGGCTGAAAGATTGACGTTTGTAAGTCTTTTAAAGGATTTCACTCTTCATGCGACGCGTTTTCGCCCAATAGAAGAGGCAATCGTAACGTCGGGCGGAGTAAATGTAAAAGAGATTAATCCTTCGACAATGGAGTCAAAGCTTGCTAAGGGGTTGTATTTTGCAGGCGAGGTCATTGACGTTGATGCATACACAGGTGGCTTTAACCTTCAAATTGCATTTTCGACAGGATATCTTGCAGGTGATAATGCGTAATTTTGATAATGGCTTCTTCATATAATTTTTATGAAGGGGTGATGTATATGCTTAGAAATAATAAGGTTGTAACTTTCGGTTTGATTATGCTTGCGTGTGCGGTGTATATGTTTGCAGGTGTCAACAAATCTCTTATGACAGATACTGCCGCAGTAATCACAAATGAAATGGATACTGCAAAAAGCTATGGACAAATCTATTTAAAGCTTGATGGTGCAAGCGAAAAAAATGCACCGAGAATACTTATAAACGGCGAGTACGCGTGCACAGTTACGGAAAAGACAAAAATACTTGACATATTTGATATGTGCGTTGTAGAGCTTGATACACGCTCGCTTACAGAGCCTGTGCTTTTGAGTGTAGAGGGCAAGGGCGAAAACGTCATAACAGATTGTGTTGGACGTGTGATTACAGGGAGCGGCGGGATTGACAGCGTGGGTACATTTAGGGTAAAATACTGATAATAAACAAAAAAGGATACAAATGAAAAGAGGTTTTGTAAAAATGAAAAATATAAGCGTTGCGATTGACGGCCCGGCAGGAGCAGGCAAAAGCACAATTTCAAAGGTTGTTGCAAAAACACTTGGACTTATATATGTTGATACGGGGGCTATGTATCGCGCGGTTGCGCTTTATGCTATTCAAAACGGGATGGATACAAAAAACGCAGACGGAGCGCTCGAAAAATCGCTTGATAAAATCAGCATTGATATTGCTTATCAGGATGGAGAGCAGCATATATTCTTAAATGGCGAAGATGTTTCGGGGATTATTCGTACACCTGAGGTAAGTATGGGTGCATCTAATGTTGCAACACTGCCATGCGTAAGATTAAAGCTTGTAGAGCTTCAGCGCGAAATTGCAAAAAAGCAGAGTGTAATTATGGACGGACGTGATATCGGTACGTATGTGCTTCCTAGTGCGGATATAAAAATCTTTCTTACAGCAAGCGTCGAGGCACGCGCAAAAAGACGTCATAAAGAGCTTATAGAAAAGGGTACGAGCGTTTCTTATGAGGAAGTGCTTTTAGATATGCAAAAGCGTGATTTGAACGATTCGACAAGAGCGTTTGCACCGTTAAAACAGGCTGATGATGCTGTTTTGATAGACACAACCGAGTATGATTTTGATGCTTCGGTTGACAAAATTTTGTCGCATATAAAAGAGAATATGAAATAAAATTTATATTTTGACCGCGTTTGCGGCAGAACGGAGAAAATTATGTTTTACACAGTGATAAAAACCCTTGCGGCAATTATATTTGCACCATTTATACCGAGAAAGGTTTCAGGAAAAGAAAATATACCCAAAGAGGGAGCATTTATACTTGCGCTTAATCACAGAAGCAATCTTGATGTTATTGTGGGTGCGCTTTCGTGCCCAAGACCGCTTCACTATATGGCGAAAAAAGAGCTTTTTAAAAATAAATTACTCGGATGGTTTTTTAGAAATGTAAACGCATTTCCGATTGACCGCGCCGGCAATGATTTAAAGGCCATAAAGACTGCGCTTTCAGTTTTGAAGGATGGTAAGGTGCTTGGAATATTTCCTGAGGGCACAAGAGTAAAGGAAGGCGAGGAGTCCTCTGCAAAGGCGGGCGTAAGTATGCTTGCACTGCGCGCAAAGGTTCCGGTAGTGCCCGGAGCAATAGTTGGTGAGTACAAGCTTTTTAAAAAAGTACATATAATTTTTGGTGAGCCTGTTTCGCTTGAAAAGTATTATGATACAAAGCCTGATAGTGCGAAACTTTTGCAGATAAGCAGTGAAATTTTAGATGAAATAAAAAAAATAGATGCTAATGAAAAAAAACTCTTGCAAAAAGGGGAAAAATGATATAAAATAGATAGCGTGATTATGCCGAAAGGATAATGCATGTGAATAATCAAACATATAAAAAAGTTACAGTTGCAAAAAGTGCAGGGTTCTGCTTTGGCGTAAAAAAAGCAGTCGAGCGCGTATATGAGCTTTTAGAAGAAGGCGAGAAAATATCAATATTGGGTGAGTTGATACATAATAAATCGGTTACCGATGACCTTGAAAAAAGGGGAGCGGCGACAATAGATGATGTTTTGGCGTGTGAAGAAGGCTCTACGCTTGTGATACGAACTCATGGTGTTGGTGAGGCTGTTACAAAAAAAGCACAAGCTACAGCGTGCAAGGTTGTGGATTTGACGTGCCCTTATGTAAAGGCAATTCACAAGATTGTATCAGAGCAAAGCCGCAGTGGGAAAAAAGTTGTAATAGTAGGCGACAAAAACCATCCCGAAGTTTTGGGAATATGCGGATGGGTGAGCGGCGAGTATTATGTTGTGAATACTGCTGATGAGGCGGCAGCTTTAAAGCTCGATGGCGTGTGCGTTGTTGCACAAACAACGATAAATCGCACAAACTTTGAAAAGGTTGTATCACAGATTGAAAAAAATTGCACTAATGTTACGGTGAACGATACAATTTGTGCATCCACAAAGGTGCGTCAGACAGAAGCGCAGGAGCTTTCAAGTCAGTGCGATATAATGTTTGTCATAGGTGGCAAAAGCAGCTCGAACACAAAAAAGCTTTATGAAATCTGCAAAAAGAACTGTGAGCAAACATACTTTATAGAAAATTTTGAGGAGATTCCTCAGGATATAAATTACAAAAATAAAAAAATAGGTATTACCGCAGGAGCATCGACTCCACAAGGTATTATCGAGGAGGTTGCAGACACAATGGAAGAGAACAAAAATGTTGAACTAAGCTTTGAGGAGGCAATGGAGCAAACGCTTAAAACTTTAAATACAGGAGATGTTGTTGAAGGCACAGTTGTAGAAGTAAGACCTACAGAAGTAATTGTAGACCTTGGCTTCAAGTCCGATGGTATTATCCCGGCATCTGAGCTTACAGATGATCCGGACGTTAAGCCGGCAGACATCGTTAAAGCAGGCGACGTAATCGAAGTATTTGTTGTTGGCGTAAATGATGGTGAAGGCAAAACACTTCTTTCAAAGAAAAAGCTTGATGCAATTGCAGGCTACAAGAAGCTTGAAGAAGCACTTGAGAGCGGCAAGGTTATGAGCGGTAAGGTAATTTCCACAGTAAATGGCGGACTTATCGTATCAGTTGAGGGAAGCCGTGTATTCGTTCCTGCAAGACAGGCATCTGACAGATATACAGAGGATTTGTCAATATTTATGAATCAGAATGTTGATTTGAGAATAACAGAAATCAACACAAGAAGAAAGAGAATTACAGGTTCGATCCGTTCAGTTCTTGTAGAGCAGAAGAATGCTTTGGCATCAAAATTCTGGGAAGATGCAGAGGCTGGCAAAAAGTATACAGGTGTTGTAAAGTCAATTATGCCTTTTGGTGTCTTTGTTGATATCGGCGGCGTAGACGGTCTTGTTCACATCAGCGAGCTTAGCTGGAACAGAATTAAGAATCCGTCAGAGGTTGTTTCTGTTGGCGATTCAATCGAAGTATATATCAAAGAGATAAATGAAGAAACAAAGAAGATTTCACTTGGCTTTAAGAAGGCTGAGGACAATCCGTGGGTAATCGCACAGAGCAAGTTTAACCTTGGTGACACAGTAAGCTGTAAGGTTGTTCGCTTTATGCCTTTCGGTGCATTTGTTGAGCTTATCCCCGGCGTAGATGGCCTTATCCACATTTCACAGATTGCTCTTAAGAGAGTTGAAAAGGTTGAGGACGAGCTTAAGATTGGTCAGATGGTTGAAGCTAAGATTACAGAGCTTAACTGGGAGAACAAGAGAATCAGCCTTAGCATAAAAGCACTTTTGGCTCCTGAAGTTGTTGAAGAGCCTGAAGCTGCCGAAGAAGCACCTGCAGCAGAGGAGTTTGTTCCTGTTGACGTTGAAGCATTTGTAGCTGAAAACGCTGAAGAGGAAAAAGCAGACGAAGAATAATTAAGAAACAATAAAAAAATAAAGGATGTAGTTTATTCTACATCCTTTTTTGTGTTTTTACAGCATAATTGGCGAGGTTGTAAAATCTGCTGATCCTGTCCGCATATCAGGCTCGTCATATCCCAAATTATACAAATCAGTTGCCATCACATCGAGCAAAAACAGCTCGTCTGAATCTTTGCTTATAAAATCTGCTGTCTTTGTTATTATTGGTATAGAGGCGGCACTATTTATTTTTGACAAAACCTTCCGACCTGTTTTGTTTGCGCCAAGCACACGAATATATGACGGCGTTTTGTCGTAGCCCATATTTTGTATGCCTATAAATGAGGCAAACAGCAGACGACGTATTCGTGAGCGCGTATATTGGCGCGCGCAGCAAAGTTCTACAAGCTCGTCTATACTACAAGCCTTTTTTGCCATTGATATAATTCTGTTTTCAAAGCCTGATGGCATATCTATAATGTTTTTTAATTCTTCGGCTTTTGCACGCCGCAGAAAAGATAACATCGCTTTATCAAAGCTTTGTGTAAACGTAGGCGTTTTTTTCGTAAAGATGTCGTAAACATCTTTTGGCATAGCATGAGTGATATTTTCTTTTTTGAAAATTGCCTTTCTTATGGCGGTTGCGGATGAAAATTCACTATCCGCAGATGCGTCGTGGTAACCTGCACCAATGCGGGTTATACCGATGGGCTTTATAGTGCTTTCAAGGCAGAAAAGCGCACGCATATATTCTATTGCAAGCGTGTTATTAGGGTTTTGTAAAATTTTAGCATCAATATCAAGCAGGGAGCACAATGCCTTTTCGCGCGCTGCGGGATAGCCCGTGTAGTTGTCGAGATATTTTTTTGTTTCAGCCTCGATTTTCTCGCTCTCGAATGAAAGCGCTTTTGCAACATCGTAAAGAGTATCAAGATTTTCTTCTTCCATGCCAAAGCTTATAAAATCCACACATCCGAGCGAGTTAAGCGTGGAAACGGCGCCAAAGCTAAAAAGGGGAGCAACACCGAGAGCGTAGTATACCGGAAGCTCAATTACAAGGTCAGCGCCTCCTAGAATAGCAGCATGTGCACGACTCCATTTATCCATTATAGCACAATCGCCACGCTGAACAAAATTACCGCTCATTACCGCAACTATTGCATCGGCGAGCGTTTTTTGCTTTGTTTGCTCGATATGATATTTATGACCATTGTGAAAAGGGTTGTATTCTGCAACAATTCCTGCAATTTTCATTTGCAATTCTCCTTATAAAAATGTCAAAAAACGTTTGAAAAATTGTTTTTTGAGCCTAATTTTAGTGCAAAAAAGCCACTTTTTACACTAAAGATGATATTTTAGTATAATTATAACACATTTTTTGCAAAAATGCTATTGTAATATTTTTTTCTTTATTATATAATATTAACGTTGGTTTTATATTCAATTAAGATAAAATATATATTTTACGGAGGCGTATAAAAATGAGTAACTTTATTGACGCAATTAAGGAGCGTGCAAGAGCCGACAAAAAAACGATTGTTCTTCCTGAATCGATGGACCGTCGTACACTTGAGGCTGCTGAAAAAATTCTTAAAGAGGATATCGCAAACCTTATAATTATCGGTACACCTGAGGAAATTGAGGAAAATGGCAAAGGTCTTGATATTTCGGGCGCAACGATAATCAACCCATTCACATATGAAAAGACAGAAGAGTATTTAAATCTCTTTGTTGAGCTTAGAAAGTCAAAGGGTCTTACATACGAAGAGGCTAAAAAGACTGCTCTTGGCGATTATATGTACTATGCCTGCCTTATGGTTAAAGCAGGGGACGCTGACGGCGTTGTTTCAGGCGCATGCCATTCTACTGCAAACACATTAAGACCGAGCTTGCAGATTATTAAAACAAAGCCAGGCGTAAAGCTTGTATCAGCATTCTTTGTAATGGTTGTTCCGAATTGTGAATACGGCGACAACGGTACATTTATTTTTGCGGATAGCGGACTTGAACAAAATCCTGATCCGGAAAAGCTTGCAGCTATCGCAGCATGCTCAGCTGATTCGTTCGAGCTTTTGACACAGCACAAGGCAATCGTTGCTATGCTTTCGCACTCGACAATGGGTAGCGCAAAGCACGCTGATGTTGACAAGGTTGTTGAGGCAACAAGAATTTGCAAAGAGCAAAATCCTGATTTGGCAGTAGACGGCGAGCTTCAGCTTGACGCTGCAATTGTACCGTCTGTTGGTGAATCAAAGGCTCCCGGCAGCCCCGTTGCAGGTAAGGCGAACGTATTGGTATTCCCTGACCTTGATGCAGGAAATATCGGCTACAAGCTTGTTCAAAGACTTGCAAAGGCAGAGGCATATGGTCCTATAACACAGGGCATCGCAATGCCGGTAAATGATTTGTCGCGCGGTTGCAGCGCAGATGATATCGTTGGTGTATGCGCGATTACATGCGTGCAGGCACAGGCTAAAAACTAATTAAACAAATTATAAATATAGAGAGGGTAAGATAGAAATGAAAGTTTTAGTTATAAATGCGGGAAGCTCCTCGCTAAAGTATCAGCTTATTAATACAGACAATAACGATGTTATTGCAAAGGGTCTTTGCGAAAGAATTGGTATTGACGGTTCAAAGCTTACACATAAGCCCACAGGCAAGCAGAATGCTGAAATTGTATCACCTATGGCAAGCCATGCTGATGCAATCAAGCTTGTAATAGCTGCGCTTCTTGATAAAGAGCACGGCGTAATCGGCAGCATGGATGAAATTGGTGCTGTTGGTCACAGAGTTGTACACGGCGGAGAGGCATTTAGTGGCTCTGTAATTATTGATGATGAGGTTAAAAAGGCACTTGAAGAGTGCTCTGAGCTTGCACCGCTTCATAACCCCGCAAACCTTATGGGTATAAGCGCTTGTGAAGAGGTAATGCCCGGCGTACCGCAGGTTGGTGTGTTTGACACGGCGTTTCATCAGACAATGAAGCCCGAGGCATATCTTTATGGTATTCCGTATGAGCTTTATGAAAAGCATAAGATAAGAAAGTACGGCTTCCATGGCACAAGCCATAAATATGTTTCAAATCGTGCTGCAAAGCTTCTTGGTAAGCCGATTGAAGAGCTTAAAATCATTACTTGCCACCTTGGCAACGGTTCTTCAATAACAGCTGTTGATGGCGGAAAATCAGTTGACACATCAATGGGCTTTACACCGCTTGCAGGTGTTATCATGGGAACGCGTTCAGGTGTAATTGACCCTGCTATCATTCCTTTTGTTATGGAAAAAGAGGGTCTTAGCATTAAAGAGATTGATGAGCTTCTCAATAAAAAGTCTGGCGTTCTTGGTATTTCAGGTCTTAGCAGCGACTTTAGAGATCTTGAAACAGAAGCTAATAATGGTAACGAGCGTGCAAAGCTTGCGCTTGATATGTTTATAAATTCCGTAAAGCGTTATATCGGCTATTATGCGTGTGCTATGGGCGGCGTTGATGCGATTGTATTTACAGCAGGTATCGGCGAAAACAATGGTCCTATGCGTGCCCAGATTGTTGAGTGTGCAGAGTTTATGGGCGTAAAAATTGACCCTGAAAAGAACAAAATCCGTGGTGAAGAAATTGACATTTCTGCTCCGGACGCAAAGGTTAAAACTCTTGTAATACCGACAAATGAAGAGCTTATGATTGCTCTTGATACAAAGGCACTTGTTGAGGGTAAATAATTTATAAAATCAATAAGAAGCGTTTATTCTTAAGTGAATAAACGCTTTTTTGCTTTTTTGAATATAAAAATCATAAAAAATTGCGTTTATACTTGCAAAAAGCTGTCATAAGGAGTACAATATAAGAGTATAACTATGTGTAAAAGTTAATGTTTTGGATTGGTCAGACAGGAGGTATATAAAAGATGGCATCGAAAAGACAAAAGGTATGTGTAATTTTTGGAGGACAGTCATCTGAACATGAGGTTTCAAGAGTGTCTGCTACATATGTTATAAACAATCTTGATAAAGAAAAATATAAGGTGCTTACGCTTGGTATTACAAAAAAAGGCGCATGGTATCTATATACTGGCAAGATAGAAAATCTTGCTGACGGCAGCTGGGAAAAGGACAAAAAGCATTTAAAGCATGCGGTGATTTCTCCTTGTATAAAAGACAGAGGACTTTTAGTTACAAATGATGATGGAAGCATAAAAAAAGTAAAAATTGATGTGATTTTCCCCGTACTTCACGGAATGTATGGCGAGGACGGTACAGTTCAGGGCTTGTTTGAATTAAGCGGTATTGCGTATGCTGGATGCGGAGTTTTAGCATCGAGCGTCGGTATGAATAAAATTTATGCAAAATATGTATTTGAAAAAGCGGGACTTTCGCAGGCAAAATGGAAAGCCGTGTATACAAAAGATTTTGCAAATATGGACAAAATTATCGATGAAATATCGTCAGATATTGGATACCCATGCTTTGTAAAGCCTGCAAATGCAGGCAGCTCGGTTGGTATATCAAAGGTAAATGATAAAACGGAGCTTGAAGATGCACTTCGTCTTGCGGCGATTCATGATAGACAAATTGTTGTCGAAGAGGCTATCGTGGGACATGAGGTAGAATGTGCGGTGCTTGGAAACGCGAGCGAGGGAAATGTTCGTGCGTCCGGTGTGGGCGAAATTGTTTCGGGCATAGGCTTTTATGATTATGATGAAAAGTATAAGACTGATACAGCACAGCTTATTATTCCTGCAAATATAGATGCCAAGACAACCGAAAAAATAAGAGAGAGTGCCATAAAAGCTTTTCATGCAGTTGATGGTGCGGGACTTTCGAGAGTTGACTTTTTTGTTACCGATAAAAATGAAGTGATTATAAACGAGATAAATACACTTCCCGGCTTTACATCAATCAGTATGTATCCAAAGCTCTGGCAAAAAGCGGGACTTTCGTATACAAAGCTTCTTGACGAGATTATAGAGCTTGCCAAAACAAGACAAAAGTAATTTTGGAGGAAATAATGGATAACAGGGCGATAGGCGTTTTTGATTCAGGTCTTGGAGGACTTACGGCGGTAAAGCAGCTCATGGAGGTTTTGCCGGGCGAGGATATTGTGTATTTTGGCGATACGGGGCGAGTTCCGTATGGTACACGCTCTAAGGACACAATAATAAAGTATGTTATGCAAGATATTGCGTTTTTAAAAACGTTTAATATAAAAATGATAGTTGTTGCGTGCGGCACAGCAAGCACGGTTGCACTTCCGGTAGTGCGTGATAAGTTTGACATCTGTATGACAGGCGTTGTTGACGAGGCGGCTGTTTGTGCGATAGAGGCTACAAAAAATAACAAAATAGGCGTAATAGCTACAAGCGCAACAATAAAAAGTGATGCATTTAAGAAAAAAATTCAAACGCTTGAGCCAAACGCAAACGTCTTTTCACAGGCGTGCCCGTTGTTTGTTCCTCTTGTTGAAAACGGACACTTCGATTCAGAGGTGGCAATGCTTGTTGCAAAGGAATATTTAGAACCGCTTAAAGAGGCGGGAGTTGATACACTTGTACTCGGATGCACGCATTATCCGCTCTTGCGGGGCGTAATACAAAAGATAATGGGCTATGATGTTACGCTTATAGATGTTGGTGAGGCGGCCTCAAAGCATGTTAAACGTTACCTTGAAGAAAACGATATGCTGTCGCCTAAAAAAGAAGGCGGAAAGTGCAGTTATTTTGTCAGCGACAGCGTAGACAATTTTGCTCACTTAGGCAGCTTGTTTTTAGAGAGGCAAATCGGAGAGATGGTGAACAAAATTGACATTGAAAAATACTAATGCAAGCGCAAGAGTGCGCTCTTGGGTTGATAATGATGGCGAAATTACACAAATGGACATAATTGTCGATGCTCGTTATGAGTATAAAAATGGCAAATATTATATAATTTATGAGGAAACAGGTTTTAGTGAAATGCGTGGCTGCACAACCACAATCAAGATTGAACCTGATGGCAAAGTGTGGGTAAGACGAAGCGGAGCGCTTACCACGTCGATGTGTTACGAAGAGGGTAAAGCACACTCGTGCGTATACAACTTTGATTTTGGCTCTATTACAATGGAAACGCACACTAAAAAGATTGATGTATCGCTTGATGAAAACGGCGGTGAGCTTGATATGCTATACAGTCTTGATATGGGCGGAGCAAAGTCTGAAAACCATTTAAACATAAGCATAAAGGAGAAAACAAATGAAGAAAACAATAATTGAGAGTCTTAAAGAAGAGCTTATAACGATAATTGATGATGCCCTGAAGGCTGCAATAGCATCGGGCGAACTCGACAATGTTGATGAATACGAAATAAATCTTGAAGAGCCGCGTGAAAAGGCAAATGGCGACTATTCGACTAATATTGCTATGATGCTTACAAGAAAACTTAGAAAAGCACCGCGTATGATTGCGGATGCTATTGTGAAAAACATAAAAGTCGGTGGAAAAATCTCAAAATGCGAGGTTGCGGGTGCGGGCTTTATAAACTTTTATCTTGACGATTCGTGGCTTTATCCTGTTGTTGAAGCAGTTGAAAAAGAAGGCGCAGATTACGGTAAGTCGGATATGGGTAAGGGACAAAAGTATATGGTTGAATTTGTTTCGGCAAATCCGACAGGTCCTATGCATATGGGTAATGCAAGAGGCGGTGCGCTCGGCGATTGTCTTGCAGAGCTTTTATCGTGGGCGGGTTATGATGTAACGCGTGAATTTTATATAAATGATGCGGGAAATCAGATTGAAAAGTTTGCAAATTCGCTTAATGCACGCTATTTGCAGCTTCATCTTGGAGAAGATAAGGTAGAGTTTCCCGAGGACGGTTATCAGGGCGGCGACATTATAGAGCACGCAAAGGAATTTACAAAAATTAATGGTGATAAGTACGTAAACGCACCCGAGCAGGAGAGAAAAGATGCTCTTGTTGCGTATGCGCTTGAAATAAATATTGCTGCGCTCAAAACAGACCTTGAAAAGTACAGAATTAACTATGATGTATGGTTTAGGGAAAGCGAGCTTCACAACTCAGGAGCGGTAAAAGAGGTTATTGAGCTGTTTAAAAAGAGCGGTCATACCTATGAGCTTGATGGAGCGCTTTGGTTTAAGGCGACTGATTTTGGCGAAGAAAAGGACGATGTTTTGGTGCGTGCAAACGGCATACCGACATATTTTGCGGCAGACGTTGCATACCACAGAAACAAGATTGAGCAGCGCGGCTTTGACAAATCAATAGATATCTGGGGAGCAGACCATTATGGTCATGTTGCACGTATGAAAAAGGCACTTAGCGCAATCGGAATTGATTCGGACAAGCTCGATGTTATTATAATGCAGCTTGTGCGTCTTACGCAGGATGGCGAAATTGTAAGAATGTCAAAACGTACGGGTAAGGCGGTTACGCTTTCTGATCTTTTAGAGGATACAAGCGTTGATGCGGCAAGATTTTTCTTTAACATGCGTCAGGCGGATTCTCATATGGTGTTTGACCTTGACCTTGCAGTTGCACAGACGAGCGAAAACCCCGTGTACTATGTTCAGTATGCTCACGCAAGAATGTGCAGCATTATATCTTTACTCGCCGAAGAAGGCGTTTGCGTAAAAAGCGCAAGCGAGCTTGATTTGTCGCTTTTGAAGGAAGAACAGGAGAAGGAGCTTTTGAAGAAGCTATGTGACCTTCCCGAAGAAATTAAGTCGGCGGCACTTGTATATGAGCCGAGCAGACTTACAAGATACTGTATCGACCTTGCATCGCTCTTCCATGCGTTTTATAACAGCTGCCATGTTCGTCAGGAAAACAGAGCGCTTATGGAGGCGCGTTTAAAGCTTGTTGATACAGTAAGAATTGTACTTAAGAATGTACTTTCAATGCTTTCGATAGATGCTCCTGAGAGAATGTAATAAAAAACATAACAAACGGAGGTTTGGCGTATGAGAACGATTAGACGTATTACTGCATGCTTACTTGTGCTGTTTCTTGCTTTTACGATGCCTGTATTTGCGGGAGAAAACTTAAAAACTATCAAACAAACCAACGAAGCAAAGTTTTTTGATGGAATTGCAACAGACTTGGTGAATTTGTATCAGTTCGATATAACAAAAGAGGAAATACTGCAGCGTACGCTGACTAATTTGATAAACAGTGACCCCGAGGCGCTTGATACGTTTTTGCGTGCACTTTTTTCAAGCCTTGATGAGTATAGCGAGTTTTATTCGCCCGAAGAATATGCCGAGCTTATGCGCTCGATTGAAAACGTGGGCGGCGGAATAGGAATACAAATGTCAAAGGCTACCCGTTATTGTGAGATTGTAAATGTTCTTGACGGTTATCCCGCGCAAAAAGCAGGAGTTATGGTCGGGGATACGATATTAAAGGTTGACGGCGAGGATATGACAGGCAAGGACAGCGACTATGTAAGCGGAAAGGTGCGCGGCGAAATAGGGACCGAGGTTACACTTACGCTTGCGCGTGGCGGCGAGACCTTTGACGTTACTATTGTGCGTGGTGAGCTTAAACAGAGCACAGTTTCTTATGCCGTACTGGCTGACAAGGTAGGATATATAAAAATTGACAGTTTTTCGAGCGAGACGGACAAAGAGGTTGGAAATGCTCTTTCAGAGCTTTATAAATACAATGTTAAAAAGCTTATCCTTGATTTAAGATATAACACAGGCGGATATCTTGAAAGTGCAGTTGCGGTTGCGCAGCGCTTTGTTCCAAAGGGGAATATCGCTACATATAAGGTCAAGTACGGAAATCAGTCTGTCGATTATAAATCAACTCTTCCAAGTAAAAAGTATGAGATGGTAACGCTTGTAAATGAATATACGGCAAGCGCAGCAGAGCTTTTGGCAAGTGCGCTTCAGGAATCGGGCGCGTCAAAGCTTGTCGGAAAACAGACCTACGGAAAAGCCGTTACACAGACGATTATGGGCGTTTATGGCGGCAGAATGTGCAAGGTAACAACCGGCGAATATCTGACACGCAAGGGAAACAGAATAAACAAAGTGGGCATTAAGCCTGATTACGTTGTCGAAAACCGCACAGCGACATTTGACTGCGTCAGCCGTGATCCTATGGTGTATGCTGCAAAATATGACGCGGGCTATGATGGCGAGGCACTTCGTGCGTTAAAGCAAAGACTCGATGTACTCGGCTATGATGTGGGAAGTTTTGATACACCGTATGACGAAAAAATGCAGTTTGCAGTTGCAGCTTTCCAGAATGATATGGGAATTGAGCCTACGGGTACACTTGATATAAATACTCAGATTTGCCTTGCAAACAAAGCAAATGACGCAGAACTTTTAGTTGATAATCAGGCTGCCAAGGCTTTTGAACTTTTGGGTATTGAGTATACCGGTTATTTAATGGCAGAATAAAAAAATTAAAGGCAGAAGTAATTTTAAATTACCTCTGCCTTTTTTATGCTTATGCTTTTAATCTCTTTTTATTGGTAATACCGCATGAACGGGAAGTCCGTCCTTCATAAATACACGAGCCTCGCCCTGTATAAGCGGGAAGATATAATCAATTACCTCTTTATTAACATCGTTTCCTTCTTCGTTAATCCATTCTCTCGGAATTGTCTGTTCAACATTTGCAATTTTGCCGATGTCGATACTTTCAATCGAAATCTCATACGGAGAATTTGATTTGCGCACAAAGTATACCATCTTACCGGTTTCGCCCTCTATTGCGTTTTCAACGGCACGCGCACCAATCATTCTTGACTCAGAGACATCGGTAGCTGATGCACAGTGAGCAGCACATCTTTGCAAAAGGCTAAACTCGATGTGGCGTGTTTTTATTCCAAGACGCTCTCTTGCAATATTACCCAAAGTCAATCCTGTACCTGTAAGGCGCTTGTGTCCAAATGCATCAGTTTCGGTATTAAGTCCCGCTTCGCATACGTATCTCCCGTCAGCAAGCTTTACACCCTCGGATACGGCCACAATAACTGTGCTTCTCTTTTGAAGAGCTTTTTTTACGTCTTCAATAAATTTATCAACATCAAATGTAATCTCCGGAAGATATATAAGGTCAGGTGCTTTGCAGTGTTCGTTGCGTGCAAGCGCTGTTGCCGCTGTAAGCCAACCTGCGTTACGCCCCATAACCTCTATGATTGTAAGACAAGGCGGCGCATATACCGTTGCATCACGGTTAATTTCGCGTGTGGCAGTTGCAATATATTTTGCAGCACTGCCAAAACCGGGAGTATGGTCCGTCATAGCAAGGTCATTGTCAATAGTTTTCGGGACACCCATTATATTGATTTCATAACCTATTTTGTCAGCGTAAGCGCTGAGTTTGTAAACTGTATCCATAGAGTCGTTGCCGCCAATATAGAAGAAATATTTTATGTTGTTTTTTGAAAACTTTTCAAAAATTTTCTCATACACATCGGTTTTTTCGTCAAGCTTTGGAAGCTTGAAACGGCAAGAACCAAGATATGCAGAAGGGGTAGATGCCAAAATGTCGATATCTTCTTTTGTTTCAAGTCCGATGCTCATGTCGACAAAGTCATCCTTTAACAGGCCTTCGATACCGTGCACAAGACCGTACACAGTTTCGATATGTTCGCTGCTGATTGCGGCTTCATACACGCCTGCAAGCGTGGCATTGATTACGCTCGTAGGGCCGCCCGACTGGCCGACCATAGCGTTTCCTTTTAGATTTTTCATTTTTACAAAATCCTCCTTGTTACCATTACATATTCTTTTATCAATATGCTTGGTCTATGTGATATATTCTCAATTATAGTTTATCGTATTTTTCGTAAAAAATCAATGATTTAGAAATATTTTTTATAAAAGGTGAAATTTTCAATGATAAAGCTTGGGGAAAAATAAAAACTGATTTGCAAAATATAAAAAATATATAGAACTTTTGCATATTTCAAATCAATTTTTGCAAAGTGATTGACAGGAATTTCTTTTTATGATAGAATATTTTTATTGCAAAAGGGAGTAGCTGGATGCTCTGCATTTCTGATAACCGTCATCTCGACTTTTTGTCCGGTTATTTGGATCTATTTTGATAGCAAGACTTTTGCGGCACAGTGCCGTAAAAGTTTTTTTATTTTTGCACATAATAAAACTAACACTATATAAACTTTTATAAAGGAGGAGAAAAATGAAACATTATTTAACCAGTGCCGAGGATGTAATTAAGACTGTTGACAGTAATGAAAATGGTTTAAGTTCTTCAGAGGCAGCAAAAAGACTTGAAAAAAATGGCAAAAACAAACTGATTGAGGCAAAGAAGGAGTCAATGCTTCATCGCTTTTTAAAACAGCTTTGTGAGCCTATGACAATTATTCTGTTGGTTGCTGCGGCAATTTCTGCAGGCGTAGAAATCTATGAGGGTATTCATTCAGGGCACATGGGTTTTCCTTCCGACGTGGTTATTATCCTCGCAGTTGTCCTTATCAATGCTGTTTTAGGTGTTTTTCAGGAAAGCAAGGCGGAAAAAGCAATCGAAGCTTTGCAGGAAATGTCTAAGGCACAAAGTAAGGTTATCCGTGATGGAAAACAAATTTCAATTCCCAGCGAAGACCTCGTTGTAGGTGATATTATAGTTCTTGAAGCCGGTGATTCAGTCCCGGCCGATGCCCGAATTATTGAATGTGCCTCTATGAAGATTGAGGAAGCAGCCCTTACAGGAGAATCAGTTCCCGTAGATAAGAAGGTTGATGCTCTTAGTGCAGGAGCAAACGGCGATGTTGCTCTCGGCGACAGAAAAAACATGGTATTTATGGGTTCGACTGTCGTTTACGGACGCGGCAAGGCAGTTGTAACAGCTACGGGTATGGAAACGCAAATGGGTAAGATTGCAGACGCTCTTGCTCAGACAGAAGAAGGTAAAACACCTCTCCAGATTAAGCTTGCAGGTCTTTCAAAAATTCTTACCTATCTCGTTATAGGCATCTGCATTGTCATTTTCGCAGTTCAGCTCATTCGTGATGGTATCGGTTTTGAATCTATCTTAAATTCCTTTATGATTGCCATTTCTCTTGCGGTTGCGGCAATTCCTGAAGGTCTTGCCACCGTTGTTACTATTGTTCTTTCTATCGGTGTTACCAATATGTCAAAGCGTAATGCTATTATTCGTAAGCTTACCGCTGTTGAAACTCTTGGATGTACCCAGGTTATCTGTTCGGATAAAACGGGTACACTCACACAAAACAAAATGACGGTTGTTGATCATTACGGCGAAGACGAAGCTCTGCTTGCAAATGCTATGTCGCTTTGTTCTGATGCAGAGTTTGATACGGATGCAGCAGCTGCTGTCGGCGAGCCTACCGAATGTGCGCTTGTCAACTATGCTGAAACACTCGGACTTTCCAAAAACACTCAGAAAAATGTGTTCGTAAGAATTGGAGAAGTACCATTTGATTCGGGCAGAAAGATGATGTCAACTATTCATAAGACTGCTGACGGTTCTTTTATTCAGTTTACAAAAGGTGCTCCCGATGAGCTTTTGAAAAGATGCACAAAGGCACTTGTTGGCGGCAATGTTGTGGAATTGACAGAAGAAATCCGTCAAAACATACTTGCAGCCAATAAAGAAATGGCTGACCGTGCGCTTCGTGTTCTTGCGGCGGCAAAGAAGGAGCTTTCTAATGAGCCTTCGGTATATGACTCAGAAAGTGTTGAATGCGACCTTTGCTTTATAGGACTTGTTGGCATGATTGACCCCGTCCGTCCCGAGGTTAAGGATGCAATCGACGAGTGCCGAAGCGCCGGCATCCGTCCTATAATGATAACGGGCG
>SVKA01000026.1 GCA_015068725.1 Oscillospiraceae bacterium
ATTCGGGTGCCGAAGCAAATGAAGGTGCAATCAAGCTTGCAAAAATTTATTTTTACAAGCAGGGAAAAACCGATAAAAACGAAATTATAACGCTTACCGATTCTTTCCATGGACGCACACTTACTACAGTTGCTGCAACGGGACAACCAAAATATCAAAAGCCGTACAAGCCGCTCACGCCGGGATTTTCACATGTAATGATAAACGATTTTGATGCGCTTTTAAGTGCCGTTACAGATAAAACTGCGGCAATTATGCTCGAGCTTGTTCAGGGCGAAAGCGGTGTGCATGAATGTGATAAAGAATATATAAAGAAGGTTCGTGCGCTTTGCGACGAAAAAGATATTATCCTTATCGTCGACGAAGTACAGACAGGAATAGGGCGCACGGGCAAAATGTTTGCATATGAAAACTTTGGAATTGAGCCTGATATATTCACGCTTGCAAAAGCGCTTGGTAACGGCGTTCCAATCGGCGCAGTATGTGCAAAGGATAAGTTTTGTGCATTCGAGCCGGGCGACCATGGTTCCACATTTGGCGGAAATCCGTTTTGCACTGCAGTAGCGCTTTCGGTTTTAAATATAATTGAGGAAGAAAACCTTGTAAAAAATTCTTCAGATGTTGGTGCATATTTTAAAAAAGAGCTTGAAGCGCTTATGGCAAAATATCCTGAGCTTATAAAAGAAGTTCGCGGACTCGGTCTTATGCTTGGTGTAGAATATAAAGAAGGACTTTCCAAGAAAATCAATGCCAAAATGTTTGAAAACAAGATTCTTTGCGGAAGCACAGCGACGACACTTCGCATATTGCCGCCGCTTATTATAACAAAGGCGGATGCAGATGAGTTTATAAAAGTTCTTGATAATGTTACAAAAGAATTTGCAGACGAAAACTAAGAATAAGGAGAATATAAAATGAAAGATTTTTTAAGCCTACACGATTGTTCAAAAGAGCAGATAGAAGATATGTTAAAGCTTGCCATAAAATTAAAGGCTGAGCTTAAAAGCGGAATCCCTCATCCGATATTAAAGGGCAAAACACTTGGTATGATTTTTACAAAATCGTCGACACGCACACGCGTTTCGTTCGAGGTTGGTATGACACAGCTCGGAGGATATCCTTTGTTTCTAAGCTCTGCCGATATACAGCTTGGACGTGGCGAAACTATATATGACACAGCCAACGTTCTTTCAAGATACCTTGATGGTATTATGATTCGTACATATGCACACTCCGATGTAGAAGACCTTGCAAAATATTCAACAATTCCGATTATAAACGGCCTTACAGATTTGCTCCATCCATGTCAGGTTCTTGCCGATTTGCAGACAACATACGAGCACAAAGGAAAGCTTGAAGGACTTAAAATGGCATACCTTGGCGACGGAAACAATATGGCACATTCGCTTTTGTACGGTTGTGCAAAGGTAGGTATGGACATCTCGGTTGCAACGCCCGAAGGCTATATGTGTAACGAAGAAGTTGTAGAAAATGCAAAAGCCGATGCAAAAAAGAGCGGCTCAAACGTGATTATCACAAACGACCCCGCAGAAGCAATCAAGAACGCCGACGTTGTATATACAGACACATGGGTAAGTATGGGACAGGAAAGCGAAAAAGAGGAAAGACTTAAAATCTTTACTCCGTATCAGGTTAATAAAGAGCTTTTTTCAAAAGCAAAGAGCGATGCAATATTTATGCATTGTCTGCCTGCATATCGTGGCTTTGAAGTTACAGAAGATGTAATCGACGGCAAAAATTCGGTAATTTTTGATGAAGCAGAAAACAGACTCCACGCGCAAAAGGCTATAATGGCAACATTTATGGCATAAGGCGGAAAGGACAAAAGAGAGGAGAACACAAAAGTATGAATACAGGCTTTGAGGTACGCGTTGCTACATATAATGACATTGACGCAATAGAGCAAATCACGCGTGAAGCGTTTCAAAAATATGCCCAGATGGTCGGCAACGATAACATACAGGCTCTTTGCGAAACAAAAGAGGACATAAAAAACGATATTGACAATTCTTTGGTACTTGTCGCTTTTATGGACAATGTACCCGTCGGAAGCGTGCGTGTAAAGATTAACGAAGAGGACAAGACTGCATATCTTAGCCGTTTCGGCGTAAAAATCAGCTCGCAGAATAACGGCGTCGGCAAATCACTTATAAATCTTGTCGATTTGAAAATGCGCGAAATGGGCATCAAAAGAATTATGCTCCATACAGGCGCAAAGGTAAGCTCCCTTGTAAGATTTTATTACGGCAGGGGCTATTATATCGACTCAACCACAAAGGACAGAGGTTATATCCGCGCGCTTTTGTGCAAGGACTATGAGTAAAGTGTAACCATCTGTTAAACACAACTCAATATATAGATTACGGGTTAATAACACCACAATATATAGTATATTTATGGTGCATTTAACCCCTTTATTTTATATAATTTGTTGTCAATTTGTAATAAACATGTTATACTTAATATGTAAGGAAAAATTTTACAACTATGCACCATCAGGGAGAATTGATATAAGTGGAAAAGATCATTTTAGTTCAGAACAGTATAAAAAATAAAATAGCAGATATTAAAAACAATCCCGCTTTGAAAAAAGACAGCTTGGGGCAAGCGCTTTTTCGGGAAATGTGCGAATATTTCGATTCTCTTTGCAGTCTTACAGCACAGTATGAAAAAGAAAAGATATAAAAGATATCAAACACTCATATAAAAAAGGAATCTGTGATAACCACCGCCGGATTCCTTTTTTTTGCTTTTTGCTATATTATACCCAGCCAAGCATACTCAAAATATATTCGCACACAAAAACCACTCCCACCGCGCTGAGCGCAACGCTCATAAGACCGCATTTTTTGTATGACATCACAAGAGCGCACACGCATGCAATAAGCGCCGACACAAAGGACGCTGTGGAGGCAAACACATCAGGAAAAACCATCGCCGCAAGCACGCCATAGGGCATGTACATCAAAAACGACTGTACAAAGCGATTTTTTATTTTATTTTTGAAAAGCGCCAACGGTATAACGCGCGGAAGATATGTAACAAGTGCCATCAGCACAACGGCACACAAAATTCTTGTCGTATTCACTTTTGCTCCTCCTTAAGCGGAAAAAAATACGCACCAAGTGCCGAGGATATTACTCCGCTGATTATTATTACCCATCCCTTGCTTACCGCTGACAAAACAGGCGTATAATAAAACACACAGCTTATCAAAACGCCAATGAGTACAACGCGCGTTATCGGCTTTGACTCTTTTGCGGCAGGAACTATGATGGCTATAAACATTGCATAAATAGCAATTCCGAGCGCGCTTTGAAGCGAGGCGGGCAAAAAAGAGCTTGCAAAAACACCAAGAACCGTTCCCGATACCCATCCCGAAAATGCACTAAGTATCAGCCCCATCATATATGTAAAATTAAGCTCACCATTTTGCCTCATCGCAACGGCAAAAATTTCGTCCGTATTTCCAAACGCAATCGCAAGTCTTTTTATAACAGGCATCTTTTGCTCAAGCTTTTGTGAAAGCGAAAGCGACATCAAAAGATAGCGCATATTTATTATAAGCACAGTAAATGCAATTTCGGCAAAGGCAGCTCCCGCTACAATCAAATCTGCCCCTGCAAACTGTCCCGTTCCCGTAAAATTTGTAAGCGATATAAGAATCGGTGCCCATGCAGGAAGGCCGTTTTGCATACAAATCATTCCAAAGGCAAATGATACCGAAAGATATCCGAGCGCAATCGGCAAGCCATCGCGGACGCCCTTTGAAAATGTTAAATTTTTAAGCATTGTATCATTCACCCCTTTTTAATGTTTTTGTGAAAAAAAATATCCGTGCCCAAGGGCACGAATATTTTTTACAAGGGTTTCCCCTTTACTCCAAAACATTAAGTTTGACCATCTTATCGAAGCGCAAATCGCTTCAAAAAAACTTCCTTTAAGATTTTTTGCATATGCACAAATCTTTTTTAAACAGAAAATCTTTTTATATTAAAATCAGATGCCAATTAAAGCTTTGATACGTTAGCAGCCTGTGGGCCCTTTGCGCCATCAATAACTTCAAATTCTACTGCGGCACCCTCTTCAAGTGTCTTGTAGCCTTCGCCTTGGATTGCTGAAAAATGTACGAAAATATCCTCGCCACCTTCGCTCTGGATAAATCCATAACCTTTTTCGCTGTTAAACCATTTTACTGTACCTTTTTGCATTGCTTTGTTCCTCCAAATCTTTTTTGCATGATATCCTCACGCTCTGCATAATGATATCATATCTAACCATTATTGTCAACAAAAACTTTGTAAAAAATACGTATTACATACAAAGAGATTATAGCAAATTTTTATTTTTCTACAATCTCTTTTTGGCTGGACGAAAAATAGCGCAGATTGGACAAACCGAGCTACCAAAGCCTTATATTACAGACTTTGGTGGGTTACCCGATGGCGTACGTGGTGAGGTTTGTTCAAAACACAAGGCATATAAAAAAGAAATTCGTCAAACGGCGAATTTCTTCTTTTATTTTTATATTGTTTTGACTGCGTTAATTAATTAAAAAGCTTTATTGTGCCTTGTGTGGTATACGCATTTTGCGTTCGGCCCTTTTTAAAGCTTTATTTTAATCTCTTTGCCCTTCCTTGCAGACTCATATATGCCGCAAAGTATAGCCTCGATTGTTACTGCATCCTCAATATCTGAGCGAGGGGTTTTTCCTTCTCTTATACACTCAAGGAAATGGTCAATCTCGCTATCAAACATATTACCCTTTTCCGTTTCAGGTGTTTCTACTACAACTTTATCGCCTTCTGCGCGGAATATTTCAAAGGTATCCTTGAGCAGTGCGCCCGCTTTATCGCCTGCAATCTGTGTCATGGTAAGGTTTGGTCCGTTAAATGTCCACGAAGCCTCAAACATAAGAGTTGCACCGTTTTCAAAACGAACAAAACCGCTTACAGAGTCCTCGATGTCGAACTTATAATCCGCCACAGGCTCGCCACACCAAGCATTGTTGTCAGAAATTGCACCGTCTGACTCTATAATTTCATGGCTTGTGCGATAATCGCCTATTCTGTAAGAAGCTGATGCCGATGCCGAAACCGGCTTTGGACAACCCATCAGATACCACGCAAGGTCAATTCTGTGAACGCCTATATCAAGAAGCGGTCCACCGCCCGAATACTTTGAGCACGAAAACCATCCGCCCGGAACACCGCGCTGACGAGTGTAGGCAGTTTTTCCGAAAAACACTTCACCAAATTCGCCTGCATCAACCATTGCTCTTATCTGAGCCGCTCTTTTATCATAACGGTTTGGAACTGCAAGCTGAAATACCACGCCATTTTTCTTGACTGCCTTGCGAAGCTTTTTCGCTGCCGCAAGAGAATCCGCAGTAGGCTTTTCGCATATTACATGCTTGCCCGCATTAATAGCTGCAACAGAAACCGGAACGTGAGCCGCCGTCCATGTGCAAACGTCAACGATGTCGGGGTCAGAGCCTTTTAAAAGAGCCTCGACACAGTCAAATGCCTGCGGAATGTTCCATTTTTCTGCAAAAGCCTTCGCTTTTTCAAAATTTATATCGGCACACGCGATAACCTCTACATCATCTCTTTTTACCCACGAATCCATATGTACCTTGCAAATGCTGCCCGTACCAACTACTGCAACCTTTAACTTTGACATAACTACATCTCCAATCTTTAATGCGCCAACGCACTTTTTTACTATTATATATCATAAAGCCGTTTTGTCAATCCTTATTTAAAAAAAAGACAATATTTTTTAAATAAACCGCATAACATTTTTATTCTCTTTTGTTTTTACAATTTCAAGCGCACCTGCAAACTGCTTTGACAAATACTGCTCAAAAAGCTCACAAACAATAATTTCTGTGTCATAATGCCCGACGTCTATTATCTTCATGCCATTTTCAGCGCAGTGGCGCACTTGTGCATACTTATAATCGCCCGTAATAAATACGTCCGCCTTTGCGCCGAGCGCCGCCTCTATAAGAGCAGTGCCTCCGCCGGTATTTATTGCAATGTGGTTTACAAGCGCGTCTGCATCACCGCTAAAGCGAACATAGTCAACTCCGAGCGCGCGCTTTACTTTTTCGCAAAGCGCTTTAAGTGTAACAGGCTCTTCGGTATCGCCTGTGCGGCCTATTCCTTCGCCGTTTTCGTCTGTATATTCCAAAATCTTTACATTTTTAAGCCCGAGCTTTTTTGCAAGAAGGTCATTAAGACCACCCTTTGCAACGTCAAGGTTTGTATGTGCGGCGTAATATGAAATATCATTTTTTATAAGCATACGAAGAAGGCGTCCCTCAACAGTCTGTGCCGTAACACGATTTATTGGCTCAAACATAATCGGATGATGTCCTATAATCATTTGTGCGCCTTCTTTTATTGCCTCCTCTACCACACCTGTATCAAGGTCAAGTGTCAAAAGCACCTTTGTAACGGGTGCATTCTCATCACCGCACAAAAGTCCCACATTGTCCCATTCATACGCAAGGCCTTTTGGCGCAAGCCTTTCTATTGACAATGCAATATCCTTACATTTTAATGTTGTACTCATATTTTTCTCTCCTTTATCCGTATAAGAGGTGCACGCACCTCACATTTCTTTTTAATAAAGACTTCTTCCACCATCAGAAACAACAATCTCACCAATAATGTTTTTTGAATGCGCAAGAAAATATATCGTTTCGGCAATTTCTGACGGCATTGCTCTTTCTCCTCTGGGAGAATTTATTTTAATCGCAATATCCTCCATTCCGTCCCCAAAAATACTTGTAGCTGTTTCTCCCGGTGCTACACCATTTAATATGATGCCGTACTGACTTATATTTTTTGCAATTCCCATAGTCATTGCACGCACACCCCATTTGCTTATGCGATATGCATTAAATGCCGCGCGAAAGCCTACCTCGGAGCATACATTTACTATGTGCCCCTTAATACCTTTTTCTATCATATATTTAGTCTGAACCTGAAGCGCAAAAAACATTCCTTTAAGGTTTATGTTCATTGTTTCATCCCACGCCTGCTCTGTCTTTTCCAAAAAATCTGTACCGGTCATATCTTCTTTATGAACTATCCCGGCATTATTTACAAAAATATCAATATTTCCAAAAACACTGTGCGCTTTATTTATTGCCTCCGGTGCTTTGTTTACATCGGCAACATCCCATAAAATATAGGCGCATCTGTCAGATTCAAGCTTTTTCACTGCCTCTTTAAGCCGTTCCTCAGTTCTTCCGGTTATCAATACATTATATCCATTTTCTATAAAAAGCTTTGCCGTAGCAAAACCAATTCCTTTGCTACCGCCTGTAATTAACGCTGTTTTTCTTTCTTTATTCATGCTCTACTCCTCCTTATGGGGCATGTTTTTAAAATTTGTCAAGCTCACACACAAGCTTTTCATATATTTGCTTATCTATAGAGCGCTTTGCATTTTTCATCCCACAAAGTGCATTTTCAATTATCGCTTTTTGCTTTAAAAGATACTCTTTATATAGCGTATCGCCGCTTTTTCGAAGCGCAGGGCTTACATAACAATCCCCAAGCGTAAATTCACCCGCATCACCGCTTTTTGCAACTATAATTGTATAAATGCGCCGCTCCTCGCGCACAAGATGCTCATTTTCTATTATATAGCCGTTTTTATACAAAAACTCCTCAGCTCATGTGCACTGCTCATCGGTTGAAGCACAAGTCTGTCTGCTTTTTTGGCAATAGCTGCGCCCTCATTTAAAATGCCCGAAATCACAAGCGCTCCCATTCCCGCAATTACAATCGTATCGACCTCGCCGCTTTTTAAAGGTGAAAGTCCGTCGCCAAGGCGCAGCTCAATTCGCCCGGAAAGCCCAAACCTTTCTACGTTTTCTCTTGCTCTATTAAGCGGTCCTTCTTTTATATCGGCGCCGATAATTTTTTTATTCTCGTCAGCTCTGGCAAGAAGAATTGATAAGTATGCGTGGTCGCAACCAATATCTGCAACCGATTTTGAATTTTGTAAAATTTTTAAAAGTGCATCAAGACGGGGCGTCGTATGACACGCCATCGTATTTTTGTCGTTTTTCATATCATTATCCCTTAAAAATAATTTTTGCTACATTTATATGATATACAATATTTATATAAAATTCAAGAGAAAAACATATATTAAAACGGTTTTTTAAAAATAAAAAAGCAGGATGTATCATAAAAACATCCTGCGAAAAATTATTTTCCAACACAAAACCGTGCAAAAATCTCGTCTACAATATCTGCCGATACGCCCTGCCCTGTAATAAGTCCAAGACTTTCAAGAGCAGCGGATACGTCTATCGTACACATATCCATCGGCATACCGCTTTTTAGTGTATCAAGCGCACCTGCAAGCGAGCTTTTAGCACTTTTAAGCGCTTCACTATGACGCATATTTGAAACAAGCGAGCTTGATTTTGTCGCCATTTTCAAAGAGCACACATCTGCGATTATCTGTTTTAGCTCATCTATGCCATCGTGCGTTTTTGTGCTTATATAAACAAGCTTATCATCCTTTATCGCATCGGCAAGCCCTGATATATCAAGCTTTTGTTCAAGGTCTGATTTGTTTATAACTATTATACGCTTTTTATCCTTTGTAAGCGATAATATTTCTATATCTTCCTCGCTTATAGCCTCACCGCTGTCAAATAATACAAGCACAATGTCTGCACCTTCAATACAACCCTTGCTTCTGTCAACGCCGATTTTTTCTGCCTCATCACCTGCAGCTCTTATGCCCGCCGTATCAAAAAGCCTGATTGCCACGCCATTTATAGTAACGCTTTGCTCAATTACATCGCGCGTCGTACCCGCAATATCCGTTACAATGGCACGCTCGGACATCGTAAGCGCATTTAATAAAGATGATTTCCCGACATTGGGTCTTCCCGCAAGCACGCATATTATGCCTTCTTTTACAATTCTGCCGACATCTGCACCATCTATAAGCTTTTCACATTTATCAAGTGCATCTTTGAGCGTTTTTTCAAGGCTTTCTTCGCTTAAATCCGCAATTTCATCGTCGGGATAGTCCACCGCCGCGGCAAACTGTGCCGACACATACAAAAGAGGCTCACGTATCTTTTCAATTTCATTTAAAAGTCCGCCCTCGAGCTGATTTATGGCATTTTTAAGCGACAAATCACTGTCGGCATGAATTACGTCAATAACTGCCTCGGCGCTTGAAAGGTCAATGCGTCCGTTTAAGAAAGCACGCCTTGTAAATTCGCCCGCCGTCGCCATTCTTGCACCCGCCGAAAGCGTCGCCGAAAGCACCTTTTGCATAATAAGCGGCGAGCCATGCGTCGAAATCTCGACCGTATCCTCTGCCGTAAAGGTGCGCGGTGCGCGCATAACCGATACCATAACCTCATCAATGGTTTCGCCGTTTTCATTTATAATATGTCCGTAATGAATTGTATGAGAATGCGCATCACAAAGATTTGTTTTGCCTTTAAAGATTTTATCGGCAATAAAAAACGCCTTATCTCCGCTTATTCTTATAACACCAATGCCACCTACCCCTACGGGTGTAGCAATAGCTGCAATGGTTTCGTGGCTCATACAAAAGCCCCCTTTCAGATTAAAATACCCGCACCACACAGGTACGGGTAATTAATTTTACGCTCTTTTTGCCTTCGCATCACTCTTAAGCGAAACAACAACCTTGCGGTTTGGCTCATCACCTATTGAGTATGTATGCACCGCTTCATGATCCTGAAGTGTGGCATGAATTACACGTCTTTCATACGGATTCATAGGCTCGAAAATATGACGTCTGCCCGTTTTTGCAACCTTGTCTGCAATACGGTTTGACAATGCACAAAGTGCGTCCTTGCGCTTTGCACGATAATTTTCTGTATCAATCGAAACCTTTTTATAATGTCCGCCCAAACGATTTACAGTAAGACTTGTCAAATACTGTATCGCATCAAGTGTATCGCCTCTTTTGCCGATGATTATGCCCATATCATCACCAACAAGGTTGATATTAAGTGTATCATCCTCCTCGGTAACCTCGATATCTACTCTCATACCCATTGCAAAAAACAACTCATTTAAAAAGTCTATTGCTGCTGTTTTTGGTGTCTGCTTTAATGTAACCAAAACCTTTGCATCCTTTGAGCCCAAAATTCCGAAAAGTCCCTTTGCAGGCTCCTCCAAAACCTCAATCTCAACCATATCTTTTGTCGCGCCAAGCTCTGAAAGTGCAAGCTCTATTGCCTCATCTACGCTTTTTGCGGTCTTTTCTATTTTTCTTGATTGTGTCGACAACAACTGTATTCTCCTCCTTTTTCTTAAAATGCGCCACAGTAAAGTACTGCTGAACTATCTGAACTACATTTGAAACAATCCAGTAAAGGCCAACGCCCGACGGAAGTGTAAATGTGAAAAACACCGACATAAGTGGCATCATCAAACTCATCGATTTGGTCATCGATGCCGCTGTATCATCAGCTCCCGGCTGCGCCTGCGGTTGAGGTGTGCTTGACGATGTCATTTTGCTAAGCGCCCACGACGTAAGTCCCGACAAAGCCGGAATTATCAAAAGTGGAAGCGTAGACAAAAGTGCGGGCGAAATTTGTCCCGCCAAAAGCGCACTAAGCGGTCCCCATACCTCGCTCGGATATCTTGATAAATCAAGGCCGAGGAAATTAAAATTAATTACCCAGTCGCTAAAGCCCTGAACTGCGGGATTTGACGCAAAATTACTCATTGCAATCTGGAAATTGTTTGCAAGCTGCTCCATTGTCATATTAAGAAAACCGTTTGGAGCGCTCTGCGCGAGTGTTTCGCTGCCTGCAACAATTTGCTGCAGATTTATAACCTTGTTTATATTTTCTGGCAAATTAAAGTTTATGCCAAGCATATAAGAGAGCGGCTTTTGAACAACCTGAAAAAGTCCTATAATAAGCGGAAACTGTAAAAACAACGGAAGACATCCGCTTGCAGGATTTGCATCATTTGCCTTGTAAAGCTCCATCATTTCCTTATTAAGCTTGTCTTTATCATTTGCATATTTTCTTTGAAGCTCCTGAAGCTGCGGCGCAAGCTTTTGCTGCTTTACCATTGATTTTTGCGATTTTAGGTTAAGCGGTAAAATCAAAAGCTTTATTAAAACCGTAAAAATTATAAGCGCCACACCATAATTCGGTATAAAATCATAAATAAGCTTTATTATAAAGCCCATCGGCTTAACGATAAGCCAGGTAAAAATACTGCCCATATTTTTTCTCCTTAATAAGCTAAGCGTGTTTTTTAATAAAATCCTACTTTAACGGGTCATAGCCGCCACGACTAAACGGATTACACCTCATTATCCGCCAAAGCGCTTTAGCGCCTCCACGAATCGCCCCGTACTTTTCAATCGCCTCGTATGCATACTCAGAGCACGTCGGATAAAATCTGCATACAGCTTTTTTCTTTAATGGCGATATACAGCGCCGATACCACAGTATAAGGCTAAGTAAAATTTTCTTCATCAAAAAATCACACTTTTCTCTTTTTTGCATATCTTTCCCATAAAAAATCAATTATCTGTATCGCTTGACGGAATTATTCCGCTCTTTTTCAAAAGATATGACATGTCGCCTTTTATGGCGTTAAAGTCTGCATCTGCCGCTCTGTTTCGTGCAACAATTACTATATTGTATCCAATATTCATTTCGCCTTCGCGAAGGCGGTAGCACTCGCGTATGAGCCTTCTGACTCTGTTGCGCACAACCGCATTACCAAGTTTTTTTGTAACGGTGATGCCGAGTATGTTCTCTTTTTTTGGAGTTTTCCTGTAATATATAACAAGATACCCCGCCGCAATCGACTTTCCCTTTTTGTAAAGGTAGCGAAAATCGCGGTTATACTTCATAGAAGAAGTAGCCTTCAATTAAAATCACCGTCCACAGCATTATAAATGCACAAAATTACACCAACAAGCGTGCAGATAGGTACTGTTTATAAAGGTTTTTTAAAAAATTCTGTCTAAAAGAAAAGACCACTTGGTGGCCTTTTACGCTGACAGTTTTTTTCTACCCTTTAGTCTTCTTCTGGCCAGAACCTTTCTGCCGTTAGCAGTACTCATTCTTTTTCTGAAGCCGTGTACCTTGCTTCTTTGCCTTTTCTTTGGCTGGTATGTTCTAAGCATTCTTAACACCTCCTGCAAAATGTTTGAAAAGCAAGTATATATTAACTCGCCAATACACAATCTGAAAACCGTATCCGCATATGCGGGCACGGTAAATATTATACATATATTTTCCCCATCTGTCAAGCTTTTTTTAATTTATAATTTGATTACAAATTCGCTTTACTATATATGGAAGATATATATTTTTATTACACAAGATGCAGTATCAGGGATTAAAATACACTTTTATTATGAGCACAAGGTCTTGCACATATCAAGGCTTTTTTTAAAAAGCTCATCACAAATAACATCATAAAAAGCCGAGGGTGTAACCGCCCCTTTTGCCATACGCAAAATAAAATCCAAAACCTCTTGTCTGTCAGGACTTATTGACATTGCCGCCCTGCTTTCACTGCCCGACGCCCCCTCTTTTAAAATTTCTATTCCATAGCTGTAAAAACCAAAGCCTCCGGGCACGTCCACATGCTCCTCTATAAGAAAATATTTTAAAACAAAGCTCTGCAATTCTTCACCTTTTATGTTCTCTGATACATATACAAGCTCCTTTTTCACGCTATTGCCTCCTTTGTACAAGTTATGTGGCTATTATATCAGCGCAGCTATGATAAAAAAAGCTTTTTTCGTCGCAGCTTATGACATACACCGACACATTTTTATGCCATACACCGCATAAAAAACAATAATTTATACCGCAAATTGATTTTTTGTCGCAAAAACAGATATAAACGCGACTAAAAGTTATAATCATATATAAATCACTTGAAAATACTGTGCAAAGGGTGTATAATGAAATATAACTTATTTTACATAAAAAGGAGTAAAAAAATGAGAGCAGTTATAACAGTTATAGGACACGATAGAGTTGGCATTATTGCTACGGTATCAAACATTCTTGCCGAGGCCCAAATCAATATTCTTGATATATCACAGACAATTATGCAGGATATGTTTACTATGATAATGCTTGTAAATATTGAAAAGTGCACAAAGCCCTTTGATACTATTGCAAAAGAGCTTGACAAACTTGGAGAAAGCCTTAGTCTTTCTATAAGAATACAACATGAGGACGTTTTTAATTCGATGCACAGAATTTAATTAAAAATGTGCACATTACATACCCGGAAAGGTTGGTAGCTTTGCTTAATAAATTTGAAATACTTGAAACAATAAAAATGTTTGAAAAAGAGCACCTTGATGTACGCACAATTACTATGGGCATCTCGCTCAAAGACTGCGTCGATCCCGATATAGACAAAATGTGTGAAAAGGTGTATACAAAAATTACCACGCTTGCAAAAGACCTTGTAAAAACAGGCGAGGATATCGAGCGTGAGTATGGTATTCCGATTATAAACAAGCGTATTTCCGTTACGCCCGCATCATATCTTTGCGAGCACGCAAAATCAATCGATGACTGCGTAAAAATTGCAAAAACACTTGACGCAGCGGCAATTAAAACGGGCGTGAACTTTATAGGCGGATACAGCGCTCTTGTTCACAAAAGCTATACATATGGCGATAAGATGCTTATAGCGTCAATTCCAGAGGCGCTTAAACAAACCGAGCGCGTGTGCTCAAGTGTAAACGTTGCAACAACGCGCGCGGGCATAAATATGGACGCAGTTGCCCAAATGGGACAGATTGTAAAAAAAGCAGCCGAACTTACCGCCGAGTCGGGCGGCTTTGCGTGTGCAAAACTTGTAGTTTTTGCAAACGCAGTTGAGGATAATCCGTTTATGGCGGGCGCATTTCATGGCAGCGGCGAGGGCGAATGTGTAATAAACGTAGGTGTCAGCGGTCCCGGCGTTGTAAAATGTGCTCTTGAAAAAATCGGCAAGGATGCAGACTTTGAGGCAGTTGCCGAAACTGTAAAAAAGACTGCTTTTAAAATCACAAGAATGGGACAGCTTGTTGCAAAAGAGGCATCAAGACGCCTTGGCGTGCCATATGGCATTGTCGATTTGTCGCTTGCGCCGACTCCCGCAGTGGGCGACAGCGTTGCGTATATTCTCGAAGAAATGGGCCTTGAAAAATGCGGAACGCACGGCACAACTGCAGCGCTCGCACTTTTAAATGATGCAGTAAAGAAGGGCGGCGTAATGGCGTCAAGCTATGTCGGTGGACTTTCGGGCGCATTTATTCCCGTAAGTGAGGACGCAGGTATGATAGCGGCGGCAAAATGCGGCGCACTCAGCCTTGAAAAGCTTGAGGCAATGACGTGCGTATGCTCGGTAGGACTTGATATGATTGTTGTTCCGGGCGATACAAGCGCATCTACAATATCAGCAATAATCGCCGACGAAGCGGCAATCGGTATGGTAAATTCGAAAACAACGGCAGTGCGTATAATACCCGCTCCCGGCAAAACAATCGGTGACACGGTTGAGTTTGGCGGTCTTTTGGGAAGCGGCCCCGTTATGAATGTAAACAAATACAGCGCCGATACATTTATAGGCCGCGGCGGCAGAATTCCCGCACCACTTCACAGCCTTAAAAATTAGTTTTTACAGGAGGATTATTATGATTACAATTTTTAACAGACGCAGAGTTTTTACTGCTTTTGATATGGAAACATTTACAAAAGCACGCGATATTCTTGATAAAAACAACATTGAACATAAATATTTTGCCTCAAGCCAGGCTGCCAGATTTTCTCCTGCAGGAATGGTTATGGGCGGAGCCGATTTGCGTGCAGGCGCAGAGGCAGGTCAGAAAATAATGTATGATATTTTTGTCAAAAAAACCGACGAAGCTATTGCATTTAGTCTGCTGAGAGGAATTAACGCAGATTAAAGAGTATTAAATCAAGGAGATAAAAAATGAGTGATATATTTGTATACACATACAGCGCCGAGGCAGAGCATGAGCAATATCTGTACGTAAATCTTACAAACCGCTGCACAAACCGTTGCACATTCTGCCTTCGCACAAACAAAGACGGTGTGGGCGGCGGCACACAGCTGTGGCTTTCGCACGAGCCGAGCGCAGATGAGATAATTGACGCACTTAAAAAGCACGATATAAATTCGTATAAAGAGATTGTATTTTGCGGCTATGGTGAGCCGACGATAAGAATTGATGAGCTTATAGCGGTTGCAAAGTGGATTAAAGAAAATTACACCATTTCAACTCGCATAAATACAAACGGGCACGGCAACAAGTTTCATAATAAAGACATCACACCGCTTTTTGACGGTATAATAGACACAGTTTCTGTAAGTCTTAACGCATCAAATAAAAAAGCGTATGACGAATGCTGCAAATCAATTTATGGCGAGGACGCTTTTGATATTATGCTTGATTTTGCAAAAAAAGCAGCATCTCATACAAATGTAATGCTCAGCGTTGTTGATATAATCGGCAAAGATGAGGTAAACAAATGCCAGAAAATTGCCGATGAAATAGGCGTAAAGCTTAGAGTAAGAGAATATGTAGAGTAATATAAAAAAGGCTGAACAATGTTCAGCCTTTACTTTTTTTATTAGTCTAAGATATAAACCTTAACCTGTCTTCTGCCAAATGACAATGCCTGTGAACGTGATGCCATAAACAAGTCAACTCTGTTGCCCTTTATAGCACCGCCCGTATCACCTGCAAAGCATTCGCCGTATACATACGAGCCATCAACAGATTCAATATACATTCTTGTTCCAAGCGGAATAACCTTCGGGTCGACTGCAACCGTACCAACCGTAGGAATTTTTCCAAGACATGTTCTCGCATTTGAATAACCGAGTGTTTCATACGAACCGTCATACGCTGTTGCGGTGCATGTAATAACTCTTGCCTGTGATTTATCAAATGTCGAGCCACTTCTTGATGCAAGCTTTGCCACAGGAGCGTTTGCAATTTCACTTGTTCCAACTGCTATAACTCTGTTTACAGGCTCACGCAAAATCTCTCTTGAAACTTCCTGCTTTTCTGCAAGCACACCATTTTTTGTGATAAGCTTATACGTTACATTTGCAAGACCGTTTTCACCGCCGGTAACAAGTCTTTTTATACCTTTTATTATTTTATCGGTTTTTTCCTCTATAACCTCATATTCAATTTCCTGCTGCTCTGTAATCTCACTTATTTCAACGCGCGATACACTGATTAAATCACCTGCCAGAATTTTTGAATCAAGCGGCGGGTAAACCTCGTCATTTTCATCAAGTATGATATCGCACTGCATAAGTGCATCTTCAACAGTATCATATGCTGTCTTATATACTTTTTCGCCGTCTATATCAGAAACTGTTATCTCAAATGCACGTTTAATTTCTATTTTTTTTGCCTCACTTATGGGAGTACTCTTTTCAGGCACAACAACGTCTTGTGGCTCAAGCACAATATTTGCCTCTTCCAAAACATCGCCAACAGTTGTTTTTGTAGTTTTAACACTAAATGTTTTTGCACCGTCATACAGTGTAACTTCCCAGTTTGCCGCCATCGCCAATGTAACAGCTGTAACAGCCATCATCAATATAACCATTATACCCATTATCAAAAGTTTGCGGCTCTGCAAACACTTAATTTTAAATTTGCTTAATAAACTCATAAATCCTCCATTCTTCACAGCTTAAAATGCCAAAAATAACACAAGATAAAATCAATCGGGATTTAAACTGTGGTTTACTGCTTTTTGCCTTTTGAGCATACCCATTCTACAACAAATTAATATTTTTGTCAATCTTTTTTTAACAATTTTGTAATATTTTTTAATTTTTTGACGATAAAATGGCGTAATAATGCGGTTTTTTGGCTTTTTAAATCCGCGCAATTTTTTGTTAAAGCTCTTAAAATGTTACGAAATGTTAATATAATTTTATCCGTATTTATACCAAAATATACCTCATTTTACAAATGTTAAAATAAGCCGTATATGAAACAAAAATGAAATATTAAAAAGGCCGTTTTTCGCTTTACTTTGAGCGTGTTTTGTAGTAAAATGTAAGTGGATTGGCGATACTGTATTTGTATATATTTTTTAGAAAGAATACTCTGTAAATTACATATATTAATAGAAGAATATTTTTTAGATATAAAGGAGTTTTTAAGGTGAAAAAAAATGACGCGCCAAGAGCGGTAAGAAGTGCCAGCGCAAGACGCCAGAAAAAAATTAAAAAAATGAATAAACCTACTATAATAACGCTGTGCACTGTAGGCGTAATATTAATAGGTCTGATTGCATTTTTGCTGACATCCGTGCTTGTGAGCGATAAGAGCGTTGTAAATAACGGTGTGCTCATAAACAGCTATGACATAAGCGGCTATACACACGAGCAGGTCATAGAGCATCTTTCAACACTTGAAAATCCGTATGAAAGGGCATCTGTAACATTAAAGCTTGAAGGCTCGGATATTTCGACTAAAATAAATGCCAGGGATATTGACCTTACAATCGATAAGCAAAAAACTGCAGATGCGGCGCTTTCTTACGGAAAGAAAAACCCGTTTACCGCGCTGTATGCGAAAACATTTAAAAAGTCGATTGATTTTGTTTATTCTTATGACCATTTAAAGCTTGACGATATATTAAACAGCTTTGCAAAAAGTGCAGGCGGTACGCTTGTTCAGCACGAAATTAACATACTTGAAGATAAAATTGTAATTCATGCCGGAAAAGAGGGCCTTGGCGTAGACGTAGCAAAGCTTCGCGCGCAGGTTCTTGGTAGCATAAAGCCCTCGGCAAAAGAAACGATTATTGCCACAAAGGTTAATACCGTGCCTGCCGCCGTAGATGTAGAAGAGCTTTTTGAAATAACAAAGCGCGAACCTATGGATGCAAAATATGTGCTAAAGGATAACGATGTCATAGTTGAGGCCGATGTTGTCGGACGTCATTTTGATGTTTCAGAAGCAAAAAATCTTTTAAAAGACTTTGCTCCCGGCTCTGCTGATGTTTCGATACCATTTATATTGCAGGAGCCTACTGTCAAGGCAGATGAGCTTAGTACTTCACTGTTTAAAGATGTTCTCGGCAGCTATTCTACAAAATATATGACATCAAACGTTCCGCGTTCAAATAACGTAGAGCTTGCAGCAAGATATGTAAACGGAAAAATACTTCTTCCGGGCGACGAGTTTTCGTATAATGGAGTTGTTGGTAAAAGAACTGTTGAAAGAGGCTTTAGAGCAGCATCTGTATATGAAAACAACAAAATGGTTGACGGACTTGGCGGCGGAATATGCCAGACGAGCTCCACTATTTATGCCGCTGTTTTGTATGCGGATTTAGAGGTTACAGAGCGACACGAGCATTCGCTCGAGGTATCTTATGCACCGCTTGGAATGGATGCAACAGTTGCGTATGGCTCGCTCGATTTTAAATTTAAAAATAATACAAACGCACCTATCAAAATCATAACCTCATGGGGTGGCGGTACTGTATCGGCGAAAATTGTCGGCACAAAGGAAAATCCAAATAAAACCGTTAAAATTACTACTCAAACAGTAAGTACAAAACCCTTTGGCGTTACAGAAATCAAGGATGAAACTCTGCCCGAAGGCGAAACAGTTATTGATGCACCTGGCTTTAAAGGACACGTTGTAAACACTTATAAGATTATATATGAAGATGGCAAAGAAATAGAAAATAAGTTTTTACACAAAAGCACATACACAATGGTTAACAAGGTTGTGCGTGTAGGTACTGGCAAAGCCGCAGAAACGCTAAATCCCGTGGAGCCTGATACTCCAACACAGTCGCCTCTTCCGGATAGCGGGACACCGACTCCAACTCCATCTGCTACACCTGCTCCATCTACAATTCCGACACCGCCTGTTTTTCCTGATGGACTATAAAAAATATTATGATACAAAAAGCCTGATGCTTTAAAAACATCAGGCTTTAATTTTTATATCTTATATATCAAGATTTGTAACAAGACTTGCATTTTTTTCTATAAATTCACGTCTCGGATCTACGTTATCACCCATAAGCACCGTAAACATCTCATCAGCCAAAACAGCATCATCAACAGTTACCCTGAGCATTGTTCTCGTTTCAGGATTCATTGTTGTTTCCCAAAGCTGCGTAGCAGTCATTTCACCAAGACCTTTATAGCGCTGTACATCGCATTTTCCGCCAAGCTCTGCCGTTACTTTTGGAAGGTCATTATCATTGTATACATACTTTATCGTCTTACCCTTTGTAACCTTGAACAGTGGCGGCTGTGCAAGATAAATATATCCTGCATCAACGAGCGGACGCATATGTCTGAAGAAGAATGTCAAAAGAAGCGTACGGATATGCGAACCATCGACATCGGCATCGGCCATTATTATAATCTTATGATATTTAAGCTTTGTAATATCAAATTCCTCGCCTATACCTGTACCAAGCGACATAATAATCGGCAAAAGCTTTTCGTTGCCATACACCTTGTCAATACGCGCTTTTTCAACGTTTAACATCTTACCCCAAAGCGGAAGTATCGCCTGAAAGCTTCTGTCGCGGCCCTGCTTTGCCGAGCCACCTGCCGAATCACCTTCGACAATATAAATTTCGTTTTTCTCCGGATCATCGCCAGAGCAGCGTGCAAGCTTGCCAAGAAGTGATGTATCACCGAGCGAGCTTGATTTTCTTGTTGCCTCTCTTGCTTTTCTTGCAGCCTCACGAGCACGTGCAGCTGTAAGTGATTTTTCAAGTATCATTCTTGCAATCGGCGGATTTTCTTCAAGGAAATCTGCAAATTTATCGCTTACTGCCTTATCTACAAGACCTCTTATCTCTGAATTACCAAGCTTTGTCTTTGTCTGGCCCTCAAACTGTGCCTCTACAACCTTTACGCTTATAATTGCAGTAAGACCTTCTCTTACGTCCTCGCCCGACAAATTCTGATCCTTTTCTTTGAGTATATTATACTTTCTTGCATAATCATTAAATACTCTTGTAAGCGCGGCTTTAAAGCCCATTTCGTGAGTACCGCCCTCGGTTGTATTGATGTTGTTTGCAAAGCTTACAAGATTTTCGTTATAGTTGTCAGTATACTGCATTGCAATTTCGACCTGAGCGTCATTTTTTTGTCCCTCAAAATAAATAACATCATCGTGTATTGCAACCTTTTTGCGATTTATATGCTTTACAAATTCGCGTATACCGCCCTCATAATGCATTGTATTTATAGTAGGCTCTTCTGTGCGGTTATCAGTAAATACAATATTTATGCCGGCATTTAAAAATGCCTGCTCTCTAAGACGAGTAAGAAGCGTTTCATATTCATAATCAGTAGTTTCAAAAATAGTATCATCGGCCATAAATGTAACCTTTGTGCCTGTTTTATCTGTCTTGCCGATAACCTTTGCACTGCCACAGCTCTTTCCACGCTCAAAACGCTGAAAATGTATTTCTTCTCCCGTTGAAACCTCGACCTCGAGCCACTCCGAGAGCGCATTAACAACAGACGAACCAACACCGTGAAGACCGCCTGATACCTTATATCCTCCACCGCCGAATTTACCGCCGGCGTGAAGGATTGTAAATACAACCTCAAGAGTTGAAATACCCATTTTGGGGTGAATTCCAACCGGGATACCTCTACCATCGTCAGTTACGGTAATAATATTTCCCTTATCGATCGTAACGGTAATATTTTTACAATATCCTGCAAGTGCCTCGTCAATTGCATTATCAACAATCTCATAAACAAGATGA
>SVKA01000045.1 GCA_015068725.1 Oscillospiraceae bacterium
AAAGCCGTCCTTTTCGAGTTCTTCGTAAGCACGCTTTGTAGTAATAAAGCTGATACGAAGGTCTTTCGCTAAACCACGAATGGATGGCAGCATTTCGTCCTCTTTCAAGGCTCCGCTGATAATCTGGCTCTTGATTTGAGAGTATATCTGATCGTAGATCGGTGCTCCGCTTTTATTATCAATCAGTATGTTCACGTCATCACCTCTGTTTATACTGTATATATCTATTATATACAGCTGTTGCGTGCGTGTCAAGAGGCCTTATAAAAGTTCACAGAAAAGTCAAAAGCGCCGCATTTCTGCGACGCTTTACTTATGCATGGTCTGCCAAAAAATCGAACAAGACAGTTTCGTTAAATTCTGTAAGTTTAAGGTCATAAATATGCGTAACATTTATGTACACAATCTCTTTGGGCAGTTCTTTTAGTGTAAATCCAAACGGTTCCTCTCGGCGACTTTTGTTGAATGCCGTGTTTGTATTTGTCAAAACAAACCAATCTCCATATAATGAATCCTCGTTTTTTAATAACAGGAGGTTAAAGCCTTTTCCGTTTGCATCTGTAACTTGACTCCATGCTAAAACTTCTCGATTTTGGCATTTGGGAATATAGTTTATAAAACGATATCCTGAACCGCCAAATACTCGATCTGTAGGAACTTGTTTTCTGAAGTTTTCAGCAAATATAACTTCTGTTTCTATTGTTATTCGTTCTGTAGATGGAGTGGCAATTTCGAACGAAAACTTTTCTTTATAGGTGAATCCTTTTTTGCTTACTCTAAAACCTATATCACCTGAATACTGACCATTAAAGCTCTCCATAAAATTTTCAATAGGTGCAAATACGGCAGATTCATATTGAGAATATATTAAATCACAATAATCTTCTCGTTCTTTTCTTGCTTGCTCTTGTTCTGCTCTCTGTTTTTGAATCATCAAGTCTGTCTCGTTTCGCTTCGCTAATGCACGAGTTACTGCGGCGCCAAGAATATCCTCAGAAGGCGGAATAATCGATACAGATGTAATGATACTATCCCAAGAATCAAATCTCTTTTGCGTGGGTTTTTCCAACATCTTTATTATCACAGAAACGATGTTTTGTGGTAACGCACGATTAAACTTCGTTGGATTATCTGCTGCTTTATACAAATGCGCATTACGATATTCCGACAAATCGGGATTTTGTTTGAGTGGGTATGGATAGTTTAGTGTTGCGATTTCATAAAAAACAATTCCCATTGAATAAATGTCCATTTGAATTGTATTTTTATCATTGATCCAGCCTTCTGGGGCAACATATCTGGCGGTTCCATATCCCTTAAATGTGATCGTATTAGTGCTGTCGTTAGAGAATTTTGATAATCCAAAATCACTAATTTTAAGTACGCCATCTTTTATTAAAATATTTTCCGGCTTAATGTCTCTATGAACAATATATTTACTTATTTCTTTCATGCCATCAGACAATTGCCGAATAGCATCACAAATAAAATCCAGTTCAAACATATCGCCTCTGGTTCGGTGTCCGTCAATAAGATCAGCCAATGTTCCACCATCCGCATATTCCATAATAATATACGGCGGATACTCACTATATGTGGTTCCATCATGCACATATATGTATTTAATGACGTGCTCGGAACTAATCAATTCTGCTTGAGCAATTTCTTTTTGAAATGACAATATTGTATCTGGGCTCTCAAAAGAGGCCAACAAAGTCTTGACTGCAAAAACTTGTCCATCTGTTTCTCTGTGCGCTTTGTATACGCAACCGAAGCCACCTTGTCCCAACACTTGATCTAAAATATAAGTGTTTTGATTTCCGTCTTTAATCTTTGTGCCAATTGTTATGATCATTTCTTTATCTCCCGAAGCAATATCTTAAATTTTTAATTTATTATATCATATTATCTTGCATAAAACAAGCGAGGCAAAATACGCCTCGCTTTTGTTGTGTATAGGTCGAAATGTGTAATTATATGCAAATTGAGTTGGACAAAAATCAGCAAAAGCCCTAGTATTTATGCGGTTTTTTCGACTTTTGTCCTATTATAACACATTCCTCTATTCTACGAACTATTCCAGTTGCTTTCATATATAAATCTCCTCTTTTTACAATTTTAATGTGATATTAGTATCACACTTTTTGTATAAATTATGAGCAGATTTTCCAATTGTTTTTAAAATTTTAAATGGAGATGCGAAAAGGGCGATGACTTTTTCGAGTCGCCGCCCTTTCGAAAATATATCTTGATTTTTGTTGATCTAAAAATAAATTATTTTTCAATAAATTTAACTGCCGTAGATCAATTTTTGACGCAACTGACCCAAGACGAGCTCATAGCTCTTGTTGGCGGCACCTCTAACCGTGGCGTTGCCAATACATCGGGGTTTGGTGGTATTGAACGGCTCGGAATCCCCGCAGTTATGACCGTCGATGGCCCTGCAGGCGTCAGAATCGACCCCAAGACCGGAATTTCCACAACCGCTTGGCCCTGTGCCACCCTTATTGCTTGCACTTGGGATACAGAACTTGCCTTTGAAGTGGGAAAAGCAGGTGGACTTGAAGCAAAAGAAA
>SVKA01000027.1 GCA_015068725.1 Oscillospiraceae bacterium
GAGACCGGCATGTTACCATTACATCATACCCCTAAAGAGCGCCATATTAAGTTTTTATTATGCAGTATTTGCAACATAGGAACACGGCTTTGGAGACCGATGCTCTACCAACTGAGCTATACCCCTATAAAAATATGATACTCATATATTATACTCGGTTTTGTGTCATATGTCAATATAAAAATTATATATTTTTAAAAAAAGCAAAAAAGAGATACTCTTTGTTGACATTTTAAAAAATATATGGTATTATTATTAAATCAATACATAATATAATACAAAAGTTAACAGACGCACAAAAGTGAACTTGTTTAGACGGGATTTGTTTTTGGCGTGCTTTTTTTATCTTCAAAAAGGAGGAAGTTTTTGTGGACTATATTTTCGTTATGCTCGAATACCTTTTTAGAATTCTTCTTGCAGGAATATGTGGTGCTGTTATAGGCTATGAAAGAAAGAACAGGGGAAAAGGTGCGGGACTTCGTACACATATCATTGTTGCAATAGCCTCGGCACTTATGATGGTTATATCAAAATATGGCTTTAATGACCTTGCGTTTGGCGAGGATTTTCGCCTTGATCCGTCAAGAGTTGCTTCGCAGATAGTATCGGGAGTCGGCTTTCTTGGTGCAGGTATGATTTTTATTCAAAGGCAAACTGTAAAAGGTCTTACAACTGCGGCGGGTATCTGGGCAACCTCGGGCATTGGCATGGCAATAGGAAGCGGAATGTATATGCTCGGCGTGCTGACCTCGCTGCTCATATTAATTATACAACTGCTTACTCATCAGAAATGGAAGTTTTTGCGTCAGCCCGTTGAGGAAACGCTTGTTTTTCATATTACAAGCGATGAAAACGCACTTGAATATTTAAAGACTTACATAAAACAGCTTGGAATTGATGCCGATTCAGTTAATGTCAAGCACAACGAGGATTCGTCTATGATAGTCGAGATAACCGCAATGATGCCGTATGAATTTGATGCACTTGATTTGATGGAGCACGATAAAAAGTATATAATATCAATAAGCATGTAAAAGAGGTTGTAGCAAAATGTTACTTTGCTACAACCTCTTTGTTTTTAAAAATAATATTTTGTCAGCACGAAATCTCAAAAATGCGCTCTGCGTCAAATGAACAGATTGTAAAGCTGCCGTTTTCATAAAGCATATAGCTGGGCGCAAAATCATTTTTAGGAAGCGACGCTGAGCCGGGGTTTAAAAATATATTATCATTTTTTAAAATAGCACATGGCACATGCGTGTGTCCGTTTATAAATATATCACCCTTTTGTATCGGGGGCATCTGGTCTTCGTTATACAGATGACCATGCGTGAGAAACATTGTGTGGCCGTCAGCGTTTAAAAGTACATACGGAGCCATAATCGGAAACTGTAAAAGCATCTGGTCAACCTCGCTGTCGCAGTTTCCGCGCACACATAAAATATTTTGTTTTAGTGAATTTAAAATGTTGGCTACCTCTTGCGGATTATAATCTTCGGGGAGCGGGTTTCTTGGCCCGTGGTAAAGTATATCACCAAGAAGTACCAGTCTGTCTGCGCCTTCGAATTTATATTTGTTGGCGATTTTTTTCGCTGCTGCGGTGCTTCCGTGTATATCAGATGCAAACATTATCTTCATATTTCATCGTCCTCTCAATATTTTTGCTATTTTAATTTTATCATAAACTTATAACGTATTGCAAGAGAATACTCAAAGTCTTTTTCTCATATTCATAATAGTGTATGGGGTATCAAGGGGGCAGATAGTATGAGAATTTTTGTTTTTTCAAAAAATAATATGTTGTTTTATGGTATACTGACAATAGCTTTAATTGGTATGATGACACTAAGAAGCATTGGATATACCGACGTTGCAAACGCATCGGCGCGTCTTTTGCCTATCTATAGTGTTGAAACAGACGAAAAGTGCGTCGCAATTACGTTTGATTCGGCGTGGGGTGATGAGGATACACAAAAAATTCTGGACGCTCTTTCAAAAAACAATGCAAAGGCGACATTTTTTGTAACAGGGGATTATCTTGACAGGTGTGGTATATCTGCAAAGGCTTTTTATGATGCCGGGTATGAAATAGCAAATCATTCTGATATGCACCCGCATCCAAACAAGCTATCAGAAGAACAGCTTAAAGAGGATACAAGAAAATGTGAAGAAAAAATTTTCGCGCTTACGGGAAAAAGAAATAACCTTTACCGTGCACCATACGGAGAATATAATAACGACACTGTTTCTACAATAAATTCTATGGGGTATTATTTTATTCAATGGGATGCAGATAGCCTTGATTATAAAAAGCTTAGTGAAGAGCAAATTTGTGAGCGCATATTAAAAAGGGTAAAAAACGGTTCAATAATTCTTTTTCATACAGGCACGCAAAACACGGCGTCAGCTCTCGAAAAGCTTTTACCAAGGCTTAGCGAGATGGGATATTCATTTAAAAGTGTGGGCGAGCTTATACATAAGGATAATTTTTACATAGATAATAGTGGCAGGCAAATAAAAAACGTTTCCTGAATTTTTGTTCATGAAACGTTTTTTTGTTATATAGGTAACTGAGTATGATTTTCGGATTCAACTGACAATAGACAAAGACAAGGTCAGGTAATTATAGCCCTAACCTTGAACGAATATCCACTATTTCTTTGATTTTTTCGGCAGATGTATTGTTGACACATGACATCTCCGAAATAAAGGATTTTGATTTGCCATTAAATATTGCGTTTGTCCACCTTGCGAGCCAACAAATCGGAAGCAGATATGGAGCTTTTTTTAAAACCGGATATAATATTATCATAGATTTATATGGCAGAAAAAGCCTTTTTAGCGCATAAACCATAGAGCTGTTATTTTTTGATTTGCTTATTGAGATACGATTTTCTCTGCTGCCATATATTCCGCCCTGAAAAATATATTTGAGTACGGAATCGAAAAAAACATCTCTTTTGTTATGAGTAAAACACAACTCTGCAAGCTTGCTCATTTCGGATGAGAATTGATATATGCCGGCTTTTTGCAACAATCCTTTGGCACACGAATGCGAAATTCCCATTTTGTGTTCCATTATCCAAATATCCAATAATGAACGAACTCCACAACCACCTGAAACAAAATGGTAGGCCATATGCGCAAAAATATGAAAGGCAAAAAACTCCGTTGAAAACGCATATTGAGTGCTGTTTACAGGCACGGCATATTCCCATGCGTCCTTTAATATAGCATCCAGATTATCCATGTTTTCCTGTATATTAAAATGCAACTCCAAATGAATTTTATTTGGGGAATACAATGATACATCATGATAATTTCGTTTTTTGAAACAATATCCCCTTGTTTCCAAAATGCGTACTGCTGACTTTATGTCTTCCTCGTGAATCAAGATATCAATATCGCAGCTTGTCCGCATGCTTTCATAAGGATAATATGGGCGAATTACAGAGCCTTTTAACGGAATATATGCAATTTTAGCTTCATTGAATGTATTACATATTTCTTCGTAGGTGTATACCATCAGCTCATGTCTGTAAACAGACATAATTTTTTCTTGTTGCATTTGCTCTTGCAGTTTTGGACAAACCTTTATTTTATTACGATAAATAAAATCAAAAACTATATGAGCCAAATCGTGTTTTTTTGCCAACTGATATATAGACAAAAGTATATCAGGAGTGATTTTTTGTTTGACAGAATCATTATTCTTTATATCGTTTATAGTGGTATAAAGAATTTCTATCAATATATTCTGTACTTCCATCCCGTCCATATATCGTTCACCCTTCAAATTTATTTTCTCCAAACCATCTTATTAACTACTCCGGTATAAGACTGAATAAGCTTTACAACCTTGGTAGAAACATTTTCCTCTACATAATTGGGGACGGGAATGCCATAATCTCCGTTATCATCCATATCCACTGCGGTAGCTACTGCCTGAAGAAGACTGTATTCATCAATGCCTGCCAAAACAAAGCAGGCTTTATCAAGCGCTTCGGGACGCTCTGTTGAAGTTCTGATACAAACCGCTGGGAATGGATGGCCAACACTTGTAAAGAAAGAGCTTTCCTCGGGCAGTGTGCCACTGTCGGAAACAACAACATAAGCGTTCATTTGAAGCTTGTTGTAATCATGAAAGCCAAGTGGTTGATTCATACGAACGCGTTCATCAAGCCTGAATCCTGTAGCTTCAAGACGCTTTTTAGAGCGGGGGTGACAGGAATAGAGGATGGGCATATCGTACTTTTCTGCCAGTTTGTTAATTGCCGTAAAAAGACTTGTGAAATTTTTTTCAGTATCAATGTTTTCTTCTCTGTGTGCAGACAGAAGAATATATTTTTTCGGCTCCAACCCAAGTCGTTTGAGTATGTCGCTTGCTTCAATTTGCGCAAGATTTTGATGGAGCACTTCTGCCATGGGAGAACCGGTTACATATGTCCGCTCCTTTGGAAGACCACACTCATGGAGATAACGGCGGGCGTGCTCACTGTATGCAAGATTGACATCGGAAATAATGTCGACAATTCTTCTGTTTGTTTCCTCTGGCAGGCACTCGTCCTTGCAACGATTTCCGGCCTCCATATGAAAAATCGGGATATGCAATCTTTTTGCCGCGATTGCAGAAAGACAGGAGTTTGTATCGCCAAGAATAAGAAGCGCATCGGGCTTAATCTGACTCATCAGCTTGTAGGAGCAGTTGATGATGTTGCCTATGGTTGCACCAAGGTCATCGCCTACTGCGTTCATATATACTTCGGGCTCTGCAAGCTTCAAGTCTTTGAAGAAAACGCCGTTGAGGTTATAATCGTAATTCTGCCCTGTGTGCGCAAGAACTGTGTCAAAATACTGACGGCACTTGTTAATAACGGCCGCAAGACGAATGATTTCGGGACGTGTGCCCACGACAATCAGCAATTTAATCTTGCCGTCGTTTTTGAATTTTATATCGCTGTAATCGAGTTTAATATTCATTTCCATTATTCTACCACCTCAAAGAATGTATCCGGATGATTCGGATCAAATTGCTCATTTGCCCACATCAGCGTTACAAGATTGTCCGTTTCTGACATATTGATGATATTATGAGTGTATCCTGGAAGCATATGAACTGCCTCGATTTTATCGCCAGAAACCTCAAAGTTAAGCACTTCGTTCGTGCCGATTTTTCTTTGCTGAATCAGCCCTTTGCCGCTGACTACAATAAAAAATTCCCATTTTGTATGATGCCAGTGCTGGCCTTTTGTAATACCGGGCTTTGAAATATTTACCGAAAACTGCCCGCATTTTTCTGTTTTTAAAAGCTCTGTAAAGCTTCCCCGTGCATCCTCATTCATTTTCAAAGGAAACGACACCTTTTCTTTTGGAAGATAGCTAAGATAGGTGCTATACAGTTTTTTTGCAAAGGAATTATAAGGAATTTCCGGCATAACAAGAGTGCTTGTCTGTGCTTTGAATATGTCGAGCAAATCAACAATCTCGCCGAGCGTAACCTTGTGAGTAACAGGTACGGCGCAGTATTTGCCGTCATCACACAACACGGTATTAATTCCATCGAAGCTGCAACGATGCTCTCTGCCTTCAAGAGCATCAAGCATTTCAGCTACAAGGTCGTCAATATACAAAAGCTCAAGCTGTGTATTTCTGTCATTTACAGTAACAGGCAGGTCATTTGCGATGTTATTACAAAAAGTAGCCACAGCAGAGTTGTAATTCGGTCTGCACCACTTCCCGAACAGATTTGGGAAACGATAAACAAGGACCTTTGCGTCTGTTTCTTTTGTATAAGCAAAAACAAGCTCCTCGCCTGCTTTTTTACTTCTGCCGTAATCGTTGTCATATCGCCCGGTACAAGTAGCCTGGATAGAGGATGAGATCATGACGGGACAAGTATTATTGTATTTTTTTAAAGTGTCGAGCAACGTACTTGCAAAACCGAAATTGCCCTGCATAAATTCTTCGGCATTTTGCGGACGGTTGACGCCTGCGAGATTGAATACAAAGTCTGCTTTTGCACAGTACTCATCCAACAATGCACGATCAGTGTCTATATCATATTCATAAATCTCACCAATTGTCAGTGCAGGATGGGTTTTATCCTTGCCATCACGGATGTTTTTAAGAACTACACAAAGGTTTTTGCCAACAAAGCCGTTGGCACCAGTTACAAGTATATTCATCATCGCTTTACACCTTTTGCAAGCTCGGACTGAATGTATTCAAGAGAAGCAATCTTCTCCATGGTTTCATCAACGCTGAGCAGTTGTGTGTTATTGGAATTAAACTCAGTCAATGTGTTGCGCATGGTGTCTCCTTTATTAAAATACTTATCGTAATTTAGTCCTCTCTTATCGCATGGAACACGGTAGAAATTGCCCATGTCAATGGCGTGAGCACATTCCTCGTTGGTGAGCAAAGTTTCGTACACCTTCTCGCCGTGGCGTATACCAATAACCTTGATATCCTCTTCCTTGCCCCCAAATAGTCTGCATACTGCCTCCGCCTGTGTTTTGATTGTGCAGGCAGGAGCCTTCTGAACGAGTATATCTCCCGCATCGCCATGTTCAAAGGCGAAAAGCACAAGGTCAACAGCCTCGTCAAGGGACATAATAAATCTTGTCATGGTCGGGTCGGTAATTGTAATTGGATTGCCGCTTCTGATTTGTTCGATCCAAAGCGGAATAACCGAACCGCGAGAACACATAACGTTTCCATAGCGGGTACAACAAATTTTTGTAGCGTTAGTTGTACGGGCTTTTGCAACAATTACCTTTTCCATCATTGCTTTGGACGTGCCCATTGCATTGACAGGATATGCCGCCTTGTCGGTAGAAAGGCAAACTACATTTTTAACACCAGCTTCAATCGCTGCCGTCAGTACGTTTTCTGTTCCCAAAACATTGGTTTTAACAGCTTCTATCGGGAAAAACTCACAAGACGGAACCTGTTTGAGCGCCGCTGCATGAAAAATGTAATCAACACCGTGCATTGCATTTTTTACAGATGCAAGGTCGCGTACGTCGCCGATGTAAAAACTGATTTTGTCTGCCACCTCGGGCATCTTTACCTGAAATTCGTGTCGCATATCGTCTTGTTTCTTTTCATCACGGGAGAATATTCTTATCTCGCCGATATCGGTGTGAAGGAATCTGTTTAAAACGGCATTTCCAAACGAGCCGGTTCCACCTGTTATTAAAAGTGTTTTATTAGTAAATAGTCCCATATTTATCCTCTTTTCTTTCTGGCGGCATTTAGCGTTTGTTTTTTGTTATAGCCTCATTTTTTGCCGCAAGGTATAAAAAATCTCTACATATAATATATCATATAGGTATTTAATGTGTCAATAAAATTGACGAAACTTGGATATGACTAAAAAATATTTATGCTGCAAATTGACTGTATTGACATTTTATGTTACAATGTAATATGTGGTAATATCGCTATGATGAGGCATATTACAAAACGTAAAGGATGGGATTATATGTTTGAAATAATATTTTTTGGAACCTGTTCGGGAACTGAACCGCAAAAAGATATGCATCACTGCGCATGGGCGATAAAAAAGGACGATGTTTATTATTGGTTTGATGCAGGTGAAGGATGTTCGAGGACGGCGCTCCTTATGGGTGAAGATGTTACAAGCATAAAAACTGTATTTATTTCACACCCTCATATAGACCACACCGGAGGCCTTGCAAACCTTATATTTACAATGCGAAAGCTTTTGTCAAGAAGAGGCGAAAAGCGTGATATGGCGCTTGAACTTTTTGTGCCGAAGATGAAGGTGTGGGACTGTGCGCGCGGGCTTTTGGAGTTCGAAGGCACAGCACTTAATGCTTCTGCTGATGTGAACGCGCATCTTACAGAAGAGGGCGTAATTTTCGCAGATGAAAACATCAGTGTAGAGGCGTTTTCAAACAGACATATGCAAAAGCTTTTTGGTGATGAAAAGATTTCGTATTCATTTAAGATAAAAATCGACGGAAAAATCATTGTTTTTTCAGGTGATGTCAAGGACCTTGACGATGTGGACAGAGTAGTTTCGGATGGGTGTGATTATCTTATTATGGAAACGGGGCATCATAATATGGATGATGTTATTGAATATGTAGAAAATCATAACGTAGAAACCCTTTTATTCAACCATCACGGAAGATATATTATAGAAAATCGCGACGAGGCAGCGAAAAAAGCTGCTGCCTGCAAAAAGAAAACGATTATATGCGAAGATAAACTAAAAATAAGAGTGAATTAAAGCTGTAAGGAGAATGACAATGACGATGACAAAAACAAAATCAATTTTACTGACAATACTTGGCACACTTATAACAGGCTTTGCAATAGGTTCATTTTTAACGCCGAACGCAATAGTAGGCGGAGGGGTATCGGGCCTTTCGACGATTTTATATCACACCTTGGGCATAACTCCCGGTGTAAGCTTTTATGCGCTCAATCTTGTGTTGTTGCTTCTTGGAATAAGGGCGCTTGGCAAGCGGTTTATAGTAAAAACGCTTTTTGGTACAACCATACTTTCTGCATTTGTGCAGTTATTTTCAATGTTTCCTATTTACACCGAGAATATGATACTTGCACCATTGTTTGGCGGTGTGCTCTACGGACTTGGAATCGGGCTTGCGTTTGCTGCGGGGGCATCTACCGGTGGCACCGATATTGTGGGAAGAATGATTCAGCTTAAATTCCCTTATGTTCCGATAGGCAAGTTGCTTTTAGCTGTTGACGGACTTATTATTGCGATATCTTTGATGATATTTAAAAACATAGAGCTTACGATGTTTGGCATAATATCTCTTTTTATATCAACCTATTCGATAGACTTTGTTATAAGCAAACTTAACATATCGCGCATCGCATTTGTTGTTACAGATAAGGGAGAAGAAATAGCCGATAAGCTTGTAACGACATCTCCGAGAGGCGTAACCCTGATAGATGTAAAGGGCGTTTATACAAAAACGGATAAACAAATGCTTTTCTGTGCATTAAAAGAAAGCGAATCGGAGGCTTTTCAAAGAAAAATTTTGGAAATTGACGAGCAGGCGTTTATTGTATTTTCAGAATCGCAAAGGATAAAGGGTAACGGATTTTATTTGTATAAATGAAATTTATGTATAAAAAATGAGCGCAAAAAAAGGAAGGCTTTTTTGTAATGGGAACAAAAGAAGTATTTATAAATCCTAATAATATAGATTCCTCACTTGCGAGCGAGGCAGGAAAAATATTAAAGCACGGCGGTCTTGTCGCTTTTCCAACCGAAACGGTCTACGGACTTGGAGCAAATGCGTTCGATGAGGATGCAGTAAAGTCAATTTTTACTGCTAAAGGACGTCCAAATGACAACCCACTCATAGTACACGTCGCGTCAAAAGAGGATGTAGAAGAGCTGGTCGAGTTTGTACCCAAAAAGGCAAAGCTTGTTATGGATAAATTCTGGCCGGGGCCTGTGAGCATTATAATGAAAAAATCGGACAAAATCGGTGATGCGGTAAGCGCAGGGCTTGATACGGTTGCGGTTCGTATGCCGTCGCACCCTGTTGCGCTTGCGGTTATAAAGGCGGCAGGTGTTCCCGTTGCGGCTCCGTCGGCAAATACATCTGGAAAGCCCTCGCCAACGTCGGCAAAGCATGTGAGTGAGGATATGAGCGGAAAAATCGATATGATAGTAGACGGCGGCAGATGCTCTGTCGGCGTCGAGTCAACTGTACTTGACCTTTCGGGCGATGAGGCGGTTATACTCAGACCGGGTGGGGTAACTCCGGGCATGCTTGAGAGCGTTATTGGCAAGGTGCAGTATTCAAAACAGCACGTGGCAGATGAAAATACCCCACGCTGTCCGGGGATGAAATATCGTCATTACGCACCAAAGGCAAGCGTGTATGTGCTCGAGTACGAAAATGAGCTTGACAGAAAGCGCGTATGTGAAATGATTTGTGGCTATAAGAAAAAAGGCGCACGCATAGGAATTCTCGACTGTGCGGATAATGGTAATTTGTATGGCGTGGATATGTATGTTTGCTGTGGTGAAAGCTCGGAAAAATATGCCGAAAACCTCTTTTATCTTTTAAGGGATTTTGACCAAAAGGGCATAGATGTAATTTTGTGTCCGATGAATTTTTGCGACGATATGTCAAATGCCGTCAGAAACAGACTCTATAAGGCGGCATCGAACAATATTTTAAACTTTGAAAAAAGGAAATGATGAGCACAAATGAACATATTATTTGTATGTACGGGCAATACCTGCCGCTCGCCAATGGCAGAGGGAATTTTGAAAAGTATGCTGTCTGAAAAAGACAATATACAGGTGCTTTCGGGCGGGATTTTTGCGCCGCAGGGAGCGGGAGCGAGTGAGAATGCAATTTTGGCAATGAGAGAAAAGGGAATTGACATATCAGCACACACGGCACAAAACATAAACCCGGACGTTATCGGTGAGTCGGATTTAATTCTTGCTATGACAAGTTCGCATAAGCAAATGATTATTGCGGCTTTTGGCGATGAGGCGCGAGGCAAAGTATATACAGTATGCGAATATGCAGATATAGATGGCGAGATATCTGACCCGTATGGTGCGGGCATAGACTGTTATAAAGAGTGTGCCGATATGCTTGAAGGTGCAATCGGGAAGATATACGATAAAATACGGAGATAAGAGCGTATGAGATATTCTATTGAAAAAATGAGTATGGCTCATATAGATGATGTTACAGAGCTTGAAAAGCTATGCTTTCCCGAAGATGCGTGGACAAAAAATATGTTTAAAGGAGAGCTTTGTAATCCTGCTACATATTATGTTGTATGTATCGCAGACGAAAAAATTGTGGGCTATGGCGGATTTTGGTATACGTTTGACGGAGCGGATATAACAAATGTGGCGGTGCATCCGGATTTTCGGCGTATGGGACTTGGAGAAAAGATTTTAAAATATATGATAGATTTGGCATCAAAGCTTGGGGCAGATAAAATGATGCTCGAGGTGAGAAGTTCAAACGAAGCTGCACGCTCGCTTTATGAAAAGAATGGCTTTGAAAGTATTAGTATAAGAAAAAGATATTATGCCGATAACGGCGAGGATGCAGTTATTATGATAAAAGAATGGTGATATTTTTGGAAAAGAAAGATGTTTTAATACTGGCGATTGAAAGCTCGTGCGACGAAACTGCGGCTGCGGTTGTAAAAAACGGTCGCGAGGTTTTGTCAAACGTGATTAATTCGCAAATAGAAATTCACAAGCGCTATGGCGGAGTTGTGCCCGAAATTGCGTCAAGATGTCATATCGAGGCGATTGATACAGTTATTGATGAGGCGCTTTTAAAGGCAGGCGTAACGCTTGATGATGTTGATGCGATTGCCGTTACATACGGACCGGGTCTTGTCGGTGCGCTTTTGGTGGGCGTGAGCGAGGCAAAAGCTATTGCTTTTGCAAAAAATAAGCCGCTCATCGCAGTTCATCACATAAAAGGGCATATAATGGCAAACTTTATCGCGCACAAGGACTTACAGCCGCCGTTTGTTTGCCTTGTGGCGTCGGGCGGACACAGTCATATTGTGCTTGTTAAGGATTACAATGATTTTGAAGTTCTGGGACGCACGTGCGACGATGCAGCGGGCGAAGCGTATGACAAGGTTGCAAGAGTGCTCGGGCTCGGTTATCCCGGTGGCCCGAAAATTGATGCGCTTGCAAAAGAAGGCAATAGCGAGGCGATTGCTTTTCCGAGAGTAAAAATGACAAATGCGCTTGATTTTAGCTTCAGCGGCGTAAAGACTGCGGTTATAAATTATCTTCACAAGCTTGAACAAAACGGCGAAGAGTATAACAAAGCAGACGTTGCGGCAAGCTTTCAGGAGGCTGTGGTAGATGTTCTGGGCGAGCATACAATAAGGGCCGCAAAGGAAAACGGCGTTTGTAAGGTGGCTTTGGCGGGCGGCGTTGCATCAAACAGTGCGCTCAGAGCCCGCATGCAAAAGCTTTGCGCGGAAAATGGATTTGAGTTTTTTGTACCGCCGCCGGTGCTTTGCACAGATAATGCGGCGATGATAGGTTGCAGCGCATATTATAAATATTTAGACGGCGATTTTGCTGATATGAGCCTTAACGCAGTGGCAAGCCTTGAGCTTTGATAGTGAAAATATAAAAAAGTTGATTTATTTTTTAATGTATGATAAAATGAAATTGCAAAATAAGTTTTGATAAAGGTGTTACAGGCTTTTATACTGGTGGTATAATATTGTTATAAGTAGTAATAAGCATATTAATATGTGCTTTATATATCCAAACAATAAAAAGTAGGGAGGAACAATTATGAAACTTATACTTGCTATAGTACACGATGAGGACGGCTCAAAGGTTATGAATGAGCTTAATAAACAGGGCTTTAGTGTTACAAAGCTTGCGACAACAGGTGGTTTTTTAAAGGCGGGAAATATGACGCTTTTAGTTGGAACAAGTGAACAGAACGTGCAGACAGTTGTTGACATTATAAAATCAAAGAGTGAAACAAGAAAGCAGATTATAAGCACGCCTGTGCCTATGTCAGGTCTTGGTGCAGGATATACACCATATCCTGTTGAGGTTGAGGTTGGCGGTGCTACGATTTTTGTTGTTGATGTTGAAAGGTTTGAGAAGGTATAATGTCATATAAAAAGCCTATGGCAGATGAAGGTGTTATAAATGTACTGCTTGGCAGTATAAAAAATGATACCGATACACATGCATATCTGTTTGAAGGCGAAAAAGGTTTGCAAAAAAGAGAAACAGCATCATATTTTGCGGCGGCGCTCTTGTGTGAAAATGACAAGGGCGTCCCTTGTGGTGAATGCGAAAGTTGTATTCAGGCGCTTGGCGGGAACAACCCCGATATAAAACGTCTGACGCTTTCGGATATTACGGATAAAAAAAGCATTGGTGCAGACGATGTGCGCTCAATTATATCCGATGTGTATACACGTCCTTTTAAAGCAGAAAAAAAGGTGTATATATTAGAGGATGGCGATGCGCTTACGGTGCAGGCGCAGAATGCTTTGTTAAAAGTGCTTGAAGAGCCACCCGTGTATGCAGTATTTATTATATGTACGTCAAACGGAGAACTTATTTTGCCAACGGTGCGTTCAAGAACGCGCGCCGTTCGTTTTGCGAGTGCAAGCGACAGACAAATTATAGAGTATGTGAAAGAAAAATATCCTCATATGGCAGAGAGCGCCGAATTGGTGGCAAGCTTTGCAGATGGCGTTTTGGGAAGAGCTGATTTTATATGCTCGGACGAAATGGCTTTGAAATTGCGGGCACATGCGCTTGAATTTGTAAAAATTCTTCTTGAAGGTCGCGATGAGGACGCCGTTTTTAAAATGTGTGATGTTTTTGAGGAATATAAAAAGGACAAAAATATTTCACACGACACATCGCAGATAATGCTCGACTTTATGTTGTCATATTTTAAGGATATACTTTATATTCTTGGCGGCGCAAAAGGCAGGTGCGTTAATAAAGACCAGAAAGATGTGCTTGCTGCGCTTGCTCTGAGAACATGCTATGAGAGGGTATATAATGCGATAAGCTCTGTATTGGAAGCAAAACAGATGCTCTCCAGGTATGTGTCGCATAAGGCAGCAATAATGAAGCTTGCGCTTGATATTTTTTATGTAGATTAGTTTTTCAAACTTGCTAAGGAGAACAAACATGGTACAGATTATTGGAGTACGCTTCAAAAGCGTTGGAAAAATATATTATTTTGACCCAGGCTCTCTGACGGTAAAAAAAGGTCAGAGAGTTATTGTTGAAACCTCGAGAGGCGTTGAAATGGGCGAGGCTGCGCTTGAAAACAGGCTTGTTGATGAGAGTAATGTCGTGCAGCCGCTTAAAAAGGTTTTGCGTATTGCCACAGAGGCGGATTTTAAAGCTGCCGAGGAGAATAAGAAAAAAGAAAAAGAAGCATTTTCAATATGTAATGAAAAAATTAGAGAGCATAAGCTTGATATGCGCCTTGTTGATGTTGAGTATACTTTTGACGGTGGAAAGGTGCTGTTCTATTTTACCGCTGACGGACGCGTTGATTTTCGCGAGCTGGTCAAGGATTTGGCGTCGGTATTCCGCACTCGCATAGAGCTTAGACAAATCGGTGTGCGAGATGAGGCTAAAATGATTGGAAGCTATGGAATATGCGGCAGAAATCTGTGCTGCTCGCAGTTTCTGGGTGATTTTGCGCCGGTGAGCATAAAAATGGCAAAGGAGCAGGGACTTTCGCTTAATCCCACCAAAATTTCGGGCACATGTGGAAGACTTATGTGTTGCTTAAAATACGAGCAGGATGCGTATGACGATTTACTCAAAATCACACCAAGGCAGGGCGCGATTGTATCGACACCGTCAGGCAATGGAACAGTAGTATATGTAAACCTTTTGAAAGGAAAGCTTAAGGTGAGTATTGACGGCGGAAATGAAAAGCAGCTTTCAGAGTTTGATGTAAGGGATGTAAAGGTGATTTCCGACGCAAAGCATGAGGAAAATGAACAAATTGATGCAGAAATTTTAAAAACACTTGAAGAATAGAAAAATATCTGTTATAATGATATACACTATAATTGGTAGGAGGTGTTTTTCATGGCATATAAAATAGACGATTCTTGCATCAGCTGTGGTGCTTGTGCAGGTGAGTGCCCCGTAGGTTGTATTTCGGAAGGCGATGATAAGTACGTAATCGACGCTGATGCTTGCATCGAGTGCGGCGCTTGTGCTGATACTTGTCCTGTAGGCGCTCCGCAGCAGGCATAATCTTTTGCACACGAACTTAATTGTCGGTTGCTTATGTGGCGACCGACAATTTTCGTATAGCGGTAAAATTTTTATTTGATTTTTGTGAGGTGGATTAGGATTGCGCCGAATAGATGATTTGCAATATAAGGGCTTGAAAATTGTGCAGGACAGCGACGGCTTTTGTTTTGGAGTAGATGCGGTGCTGCTTGCGAATATGGCAAAAAAGGCACGCTCCTTAAAGACGATTGACCTTTGCAGCGGTAATGGAATTGTAGCACTTCTTTTGTCGGGCAAGACTGATACGCCCAAAATATATGCACTCGAGCTTCAAAAGGAGGCGGCTTCGCTTGCAAAGCAGAGCGTCGAGTTAAATGGCCTCGAGGGCAGGATAGATGTTATTTGCGATGACCTTAAAAATGTGGAAAACATATTTGAACGCGGTAGCTTTGATGTTGTTACGTGCAATCCGCCTTATGTGAAAAACACATGTGCAATTACAAACGACAATGATGCGCTGCGGCTTGCCAGACACGAAATTGCGTGTACGCTTGAGGATGTTATTAAAGCGGCGGCGTATCTTTTAAAGCCGGGCGGCAAGCTTTTTATGGTGCATCGTCCTGAAAGGCTTTGCGATATATTCTGTGCTATGCGAGAACATAAAATTGAGCCAAAGTATATGCAGATGGTGCATCCGTGTGCATCGAAAAAGCCTAACATTGTACTTGTTGAGGGCGCGTATATGGGTGGGCGTGAGCTTAAAATGCTTGAACCGATTTATGTGTACGATGAAAACGGAAATTATACAAAGCAGATTGATGAAATTTATGAACGGGGGTGCGAGGCGTGAGTGGAACCTTATATCTTTGCGCAACACCGATAGGAAATCTTGGTGATATGACGCCCAGGTGCATAGAAACTTTGTCGATGGTCGATTTGATTGCGGCAGAGGATACAAGACAGACTGTCAAGCTTTTAAATCATTTTGGCATAGACACAAAGATGACAAGCTATTATGAACATAATAAATATGAAAAGGGAGGATATTTAATCTCTCTTTTAAAGGAAGGAAAAAATATTGCCGTTGTATCCGATGCAGGTACTCCGGGAATTTCCGACCCTGGTGAAGAGCTTGTGGAGGAATGTATAAAAAATGATATAACTGTTGTGAGCATACCCGGTCCTGCGGCACTTATAAGTGCAGTTATAACCTCGGGGCTGTGTACGGGCAGATTCTGTTTTGAGGGTTTTTTGTCGATGAACCGCCGTCAAAGGAAAATTCACCTTGAAGAAATTAAAAACGAAAAACGCACGATGATTTTTTATGAAGCGCCGCACAAGCTATGCCGTACACTTGATGATTTGTATGAAACGCTTGGCGATAGAAGGATTGCCCTTGCAAGAGAGCTTACGAAAAAATTTGAACAGATTATACGCACAACTATAAAAGAGGCTATCGCGATGTATGAAGAGACGCCGCCAAAAGGAGAGTATGTGCTCGTTATAGAAGGCGCTACCGAGCAGCAAGAGGCTGTAGATTATTCTGATTTGTCTATTGAAGAACACGTCAAAAGCTTTCAAGATGAAGGTATGAGTGAGATGGATGCCATAAAGGCTGTCGCAAAACAGCGCGGCCTTCGTAAAAATGAGGTTTATGCCGCTGTAAAGAAAAAATAAAAGCATATAAATAGGAAGAAACTCAGCCGGAGAAAAAACCTGAAAAAAAGTTAAAAAAAGTTTAAAAAAAGTGTTGACAAGGTGTAAAAAAGATGGTATACTAACATACGTCGCTTGCGAAAGCGGGCGGAAAACAGCCTTGAAAAACAGGCATTGAACATTGAAAATTGAACAGTGATGACCAAAAAAAGGAACTTGTCAAAAAATTTGAGTTAAAAAACGCAAAGCATAAGCTTTGCACCTGACAAATGTCAGCAAAATGAGCTAATTAAACGAACGAAATATTTTTTCGAGAGTTTGATCCTGGCTCAGGACGAACGCTGGCGGCGTGCCTAACACATGC
>SVKA01000028.1 GCA_015068725.1 Oscillospiraceae bacterium
TCGGTATTGTACCGGACTCATTCCTTTTAGTTTCATAGAAATTCTTTCGTTGTTGTAGTAATCAATATATCTTTTCAATTCATCAATGAAAGCATTAACACTGTCGAATTTTTCACCATAAAACATTTCAACCTTTAATCTTTCAAAGAAATTCTCTATAGCACCATTATCCATGCAGTTTCCTTTGCGGGACATACTTTGCGTAATATTGTGCTCTGCTAATAATCTTTGATACTCTGCGTGTTGGTATTGCCAACCTTGATCAGAATGAAATAGTGGTCTCGCATCAACAGGCAGCTTTTTGAATAAACCATCAAGCATTTCTCACAAATAATCACCTTTTTGACAGTGTAAATTGAAATTGAAAACGGATTTCAATTTCAATTTATTATACTATTATATCCCCCGAAAAGCCAAGAAAAAACCTTGTTTTTATTGAAAAAACAAGGTTTCGTTCGATTGTGTTATGTGCTTGATATTATTTAAAAAGTTCTTTTACTTTTGATAACGCCAGCTTTTCCCTTCTGTATATGTCAAATAATCCTTTGTTATTTTGTGATTTTGGACGCGTGCCAAAGCTCCAGCTTTCATCGACACGACAATCTGCAAAAAGCCAGATAAAAATGCCCGTCAGCTTGTTGTTGTTAAGATAAGTATTGATGTTTTCTTCAAGAATGTCCATTTGGCGCTCCTCGGACCATTTTGCGCGTGCAGAGTCGCGATAGCCATAAATGCCGCCTGCACCAAATTCACTTATAATCATTGGCTTGTCCTTGCCGTCCGTAGTCTGAATCCAGTCGTATAGACGATTGAGCTCGGCATTGGAATCATTCACATGATACCATCCACAGTAAATGTTGTATGACACAATATCGGGATAGCCAAGCGACAAATCAGTATAGCGCTTGTTTGATGCAAAGCTTGTCGGACGCGATGTATCAAGAGTTTTTATCTGCTCAAACTGTGTTTTATACATTTGTGCTCCTTCGCAAGTATTAGAGGCACATTCGTTTAAAATACCCCAGATTATGATTGACGGGTGATTGTAGTGATTTTGTATCATTTCGTAGATGCAATCTTTGCATTGCCTTTCAAAATTTGGGTTTTGCATTTGCTCAAGCTCAAGACCTCGCGCGTGATTTTCTTCCCAGACGAAGATTCCGCGTTCGTCACACATATCCAAAAATCTTTCGTCATTAGGATAATGGCTTGTCCTTACGGCGTTGGCACCGAGGTTTTCGATAAGGTCAAGGTCTGTACAGTGCATCTGTAAAGAAAGGGCAGAGCCGAATGAAGCAAAATCCTCGTGTCTGTTTACTCCTTTAAGAAAAACCGATTCACCGTTTATGTAAAGCCTTGTCTTATCAAAGCTTATCGTCCTGAAGCCTACACGTTCGATTAAATCATCGCCGTCAATCTCGGCTTTGAGTAAATAAAGATGTGGATTGCTGCTGCTCCAGGGCTTGATATCTGTATAGATTTGCTCAAATTCGCAGATGATTTCGCAATCAGCGCCGATTTCGACGGTTTTTTCGCAAACTTTATCGGCAAGGCTTGTGCGAAGGGTGATTGTTTTATTGCATGATGAAATGTTTGATATGCACACCTGTGTTTTACCGCTCCACGCACCATTTTCAAACAAAGGAGTGAAATGGATGTGCTTAATATACACATCGGGGATATACTCCATTGTAACAGGGCGGATAATTCCGCCATATGTATAATAATCGTTTGGAATATGCAGAGCGGAGTGTTCGCCGAAGGTGTTGTCTGCCTCGACTTTAAGCTCGTGTTCGCCCGCTGTTACGTTTTTTAAAATTGCACTAAACGGAGTGTAAGCGTTGTAATGATGAGCGATTTTTTTGCCGTCAAAATATACGTCTGCCGTATGACTTACACCTTTGAATTCAAGACGAAGATTTGATGTCTTTTTCACACAAACGGTTTTTGAATAAGTGCCTTTGCCACGATGCGATATAAAATCGGGATGCTGTTCCCAACAGCCCGGTACGGGCAATGTATAATTTTTTTCAAAGCCCTTCATTTTAAAATTCCATAAACCATCAAGAGATTTTTCCTCGCGGATTATATGTGTTTCAAAGCTTCTGTTCATTTTTTTGTACCTTCCTTTGGAGCTGTAAGATTTTTTTTAGTTAAATTTTATCATATGCAATTATAAAAAGCAAGAAATGTTACAAGAAATATTATATGTGAAAAAATCGAAAAAAATCTCTAAAAGTATTGCAAGTATATGTCTTATTTGGTATAATGTCGGCGAGGAAATTTTTAAAAACCAATATACTATAAAAAAGGAGAATTTGTTATGATTTCGTTTACTGAGCAGGATGTAGAAAAAATCAGAAAAAGGGCAAAGGCCGAACCAAAATATGTTGAAAAGCTTTTAGAGGCGACAAAGGATGTTAGAAGAAAAATTTACATTCCCGAAAAGGCGCTTTCGACATGGTCGCAGTATTATATGTGTCCAAAGCATTCGGTGCTTTTAAAGTTTGACTATGATGACAGCGAGCATTATGTATGTCCTGTTGACGGAGAGGTTTTTACGGGAGAGCCGTATACAGGAGCATGGTGGTGCATGGCAGCCAGCACAGCCTTGGGCGGAGCACATCAGCTTGCTGTTCTATATATGATTACAGGCGATGAGTCATATTTAAAGCTTGTGCACGAAATACTTTTAGGTTATGCAAAGGTAGTGCCATCGTATGAGGTTCACGGAAATGTACCATATAACAAGCCCGGAAAGATTATGGCGCAGGTTTTGTCTGATGCGGGAGTTTTAATTCCAATAATACGCGCGTATGATATAACAAAGGATACGTTTACAAAAGAGGAGCAGGAGCTTATTGAAAAGGATTTGCTTTTGGAGGTTGCAAATCACATTATGACGCATTTTACCGAGCAGATTCACAATCACGAGGTATGGCTATGTGCAGCGGTAGGTATGGTTGGCATTCTGCTTGACAATAAAGAGCTTGTGGATTTTGCGCTTGAAAGAAAATACGGCTTAAAATATCAGCTTGATAACAGCGTGCGTGAAGACGGCATGTGGTTTGAAGGTACAATATACTATCATTTTTATGCACTTCATGCGTTTTTGGATTTTGAAAAGTTTGCACGTTATACAAAGTATAGCTTGTTTGCAGATAAAAAATATGGCGCGAAAATCAAACAGATGCTTGAGCTTCCATTAAATTTTGTTGATGTTGACGGCATTTTTCCATCGATTAATGATGGAGGCAAGCCACAGGGAACTCATCTGGGCCTAAAACGCGACCACTATGAGTATGCGTATTCGTATTTTAAATCGGAAAAGCTTTTAAAGGCCGTTACAATGGGACTAAAAGACGGCGACAGAATAACGACCGAGGCGCTTTTGTATGGAGAAGAAACATTTCCGCCTGCGCCAAAGCACGAGGTTAAAAACTATGGCGGCAATATGTATGGCAGTATCGGTATTGTGCACGGCTCGGATAAAAGAAGCCTTATGTTCAAAGCATCACCGTACGGCGGCGAGCATGACCATTATGACCGCCTTGGTATAGGCTTTTATGCGTTTGGCAAGGGTGTTTGCTCAGATTTGGGAACTTGCCGTTATGGCGCACCGCTTCACTATGAATATTACAAAAACACAGCTACACATAACACAGTTTGCATAAACGGCGACAATATGCCCGCAGGCAAAATTATTTATTCAAAATTTGAAGATGGTGATATGCCCGTATTTGACGGTGCGGTAGCGTGGAAGGACGGCATAAGCGATATGCCCGACAGCTTTACAATCAAGCAGTGGTGCGACGAGAGCTATGAAGGCGTAACAATGAAGCGCAGAGTGCATTGGTTTGACAAATATTTTGTGGATATATTTACGGTAGAGTCTGATAATGATTTACATAAAGACTGGACGCTTCATATTAATGGCGAGCTTGTAAACAAGCCTGAAAATGCGACAAAGCTTGACAAAATCGCAGACGATGGCAAGCCACAGTCTTATTTGAATAATATAAGCACAGTCGAGGGCGAGGGCGTTATGCGCTTTGACTATGATTGCGGCGAATGTAAGCTTTCAATTCATTCGTTTGCGTCGGGCAAGGACGTTATATTTGCAAAAGGACCGAACAATCCGTCAATTGATGAGATATCATATATAATACAGCGTACAAACGCAAAAAATGTTACATATATAAACGTTGTTGAGGCGTATAAAGACGATGCAGTTGTAGAAAGCGTACAGTATGCCGATAACAAGCTTATAATCTGCGAAAAAGACGGAACAAAACGTGAGGTAAGCACACAAATCTGACAAAAGCGGAGGCTCTGAAATGAGAGCAGTAGTTCAAAGGGTAAAATATGCAAGTGTTACAATTGATGAAAAGGTAGTATCAAAAATAGACAATGGCTTTTTGGTATTGCTCGGCGTTCACGAAGATGATACAGAAAACGACGCCGAATATCTGGCAAAAAAGTGCTCGGGTATGCGAATTTTTGAAGATGATGAAGAAAAGATGAATTTGTCTGTAAAGGATGTGGAAGGTTCGTTTTTGGTAGTGTCAAATTTTACACTTTACGCAGATTGCAGAAAGGGCAACAGACCAAGCTTTGTCAATGCGGCGCGCCCTGAAAAAGCGATACCCTTATACGAAAAATTTGTTTCGTGCGTGCGTGAAAATGGGATAGAGTGTCAGACGGGAGAGTTTGGAGCGGATATGAAGGTTGAACTTTTAAACGACGGTCCTGTTACAATTGTTATAGAAAGTGTGTGAAAAAACAATTAATTATTAAAAAATGTTTGACACATAGCCGCTTTCGTGGTATTATATGCTTATAGTGAATAGATTTTATGTTGATAGAGGCGCACTTTTCATCAGTAACGCGTAAGAAGGTAGGCGATATACCGTGGTGCTGCGCGTGAAAGGGAACGGTGCCGAAGAGTGTCGTGAGTCGTGGCGGCATATCTGGATGTATGGTTAAGAGCCATATGTTTGTCACCTTTGTGGTGGAGTGCTATCTGCACAATAATCGGGCATGGTATATGTGCTTGTGATTGGCAGCGGCGCTCTGCGTTGTTGCCTTTTTAAATGCAAAATGTACAATAAATATCTATTACATAAAAGCTTAAAAAACAGAAACAAAAAAGGAGTTTGATTTAGTAATGAAACAGTATAACGTAGCAATTATCGGCGCAACGGGAATGGTTGGTCAGCGCTTTATAAGCCTTCTTGACAAGCACCCGTGGTTTAACATAAAGGTGCTTGCAGCATCTACAAGAAGTGCAGGCAAAAAATATAAAGATGCCGTGGGCAGTCGTTGGGCAATGAAAACAGCTCTTCCCGAAAGCGTTGCTGATATGGTAGTTATGGATGCAAGCGAGGATAAAGCAAAAATTGCGTCTTTGGTTGACTTTGCGTTTTGCGCAGTTGATATGAAAAAGGACGAAATCCGTGCGCTTGAAGAGGAGTATGCAAAGCTTGAGTGTCCGATTATGTCGAATAACTCGGCACACAGACATACAGACGACGTCCCGATGATTATTCCTGAGATAAACGACGAGCATGCCGAGATTATTGAGTCGCAGAAAAAACGCCTTGGTACAAAGCGTGGCTTTATAGCGGTAAAATCAAACTGCTCAATCCAGAGCTATGTACCTGCTCTTCATCCGCTTAAAAAGTATGGCATAAAAGAGGTTGTTGCGTGCACATATCAGGCTATTTCAGGTGCGGGCAAAACATTTGAAACATGGCCTGAGATGGTTGATAACCTTATTCCGTACATAGGCGGCGAGGAAGAGAAAAGCGAAAAAGAGCCGATGAAGGTATGGGGCAAAATTGTTGGCGATAAAATTGTTGATGCAACAGAGCCGAAAATCACTACACAGTGCCTTCGTGTACCGGTGTCTGATGGTCATACTGCCGCAGTATTTGTAAATTTTGAAAACAAACCCTCGATTGATGAAATCAAGGATGCGTGGAAAAATTATTCGGGCGCTCCGCAAGAACTTGAGCTTCCGTCAGCGCCAAAGCAGTTTTTAAATTATTTTGAAGAGGACAACAGACCGCAGGCAAAGCTTGATCGTGATTTAGAGGGCGGAATGGCTGTGTCAATCGGCAGACTTCGTGAAGACAGTGTATATGACTATAAATTTGTATCACTTTCACACAACACATTAAGAGGTGCAGCGGGCGGTGCCGTTTTGATGGCAGAGCTTCTTGCTGCGAAGGGATATTTTGATTGAGCTTATACAATGAAAAATGATGTTGTGCATATAATGTAATAAAAGCATTATAATTGGCTTTGAAAATAAAAAGGAGAGATTATCATGAAGAAACCTATATTCACAGGTTCGGGTGTTGCGATTGTTACACCTTTTACAGAAAATGGCGTAGATTTTGATAAGCTTGGCGAACTTATAGAATTTCATGTTGAAAATAAGACCGATGCAATTATAATATGCGGTACTACGGGCGAGGCATCAACCATGCCCGACGAGGAGCATCTTAGTGTTATTGAGTATGCCGTAAAAAAGACGGCAGGACGTATGCCTGTAATTGCGGGTACGGGCTCAAATGATACACCTCACGCAATCAAGCTTTCACAAGCTGCTGAAAAGCTTGGCTGTGACGGACTTTTGATTGTAACGCCGTATTATAATAAAACAACACAAAAGGGACTTTATCTTCACTACAAGGCGATTGCCGAGAGCGTAAACATTCCGATTATACTTTATAACGTTCCCGGAAGAACAAAGATGTCCTTTGCAATAGATACGCTTAAAAAGCTTGCTAAGATTGATAACATTGTTGCTATAAAAGAGGCGAGCGGTGATATCGCTTATCTTTCAAAGGTGGCCGCAAACGTGAGCGAGCTTGCAATTTATTCGGGAAATGATGATATGGTTGTGCCGACACTTTCTGTCGGCGGACTTGGTGTAATATCCGTTGCGGCAAACATTATTCCAAAGGATATGCACGATATGTGTCAGCTTTATTTTGACGGACGTGTAAAAGAGTCGGCAAAGCTGCAGCTTAATGCGCTTGATTTGATTGATAAATTGTTTATAGAAGTAAATCCGATACCTGTTAAAAATGCAATGAATATGCTTGGATACGGTGTGGGAAATCTTCGTATGCCCCTTTGCGACCTTGAAGACAAAAACGCCGAAGCTGTAAAAGCATCGCTTATTGCTTACGGACTTGAGGTAAAATAAAAGTTCTCAAAGTTGTGCATAATATACATAAAGATAATGGAGTTATAAATATGGTAAGAGTTATACTTAGTGGTGCAAACGGAAAAATGGGCAGAGTTATTTCACGCATTGTATCCGAAACAGAGGATGTATGTATCGTTGCAGGTGTGGATATAAATGATGAAATGACGAGTGGTTATCCGGTTTATAAATCGATTTTTGAGGTAAGTGAAGAGGCGGATGTTATAATTGATTTTTCACATCCTATGTGCCTTGAAAGCGTTCTTGAATATTCGCGCAAAAAAAATATTCCATCGGTAATTGCTACCACAGGACTTAGTGAAAGTCAAAAACAACTTATAAAAAATACTTCTGAGAAGGTGGCTGTGTTTTTCTCGGCAAATATGAGCCTTGGAATAAATCTCATAATTGACCTTGCAAAACGTGCCGCAAAGCTTTTGGAAGGCAATTTTGATATTGAGATTATTGAGCGTCATCATAATCAGAAAATTGATGCGCCAAGCGGAACGGCGCTTGCGATAGCTGATGAAATTTCGGGCGTTTTAAGTGAGGTGCCTGAGTATGTGTACGACAGACATTCGCAACGCAAAAAGCGCACAAAGACCGAAATAGGACTTCATTCTCTTCGTGGAGGCACAATAGTTGGCGACCATGAGATTGTGTTTGCGGGCACAGACGAGATTATAGAAATTTCGCATCACGCAGCGTCAAAAGAGGTGTTTGCAGTGGGAGCCGTGCGTGCAGCGCAGTTTATTTGCAAAATGGAGCCTGGTCTTTACAGTATGAGCGATTTGGTTTCGAGCTTATAAGGACTTTTGATAAAAAATAACGGGTGGCGTTTGACTACCCGTTTTACTTTTTTATGCTAAAAGGAGAAATGCATATGAATTTCAAAAATATAAACGACATAAAGGTTTCGTCGGTGGTGCTTGGCTCTGACAGCTTTGGAACAATCATTGATGAAAAAACCGCATTTTCTTTGATGGATAAGTTTTGCTATTTAGGAGGCAATACGATTGATACTGCCAGAGTGTATGGCGCTCATTTTGGTGGCAAAATAGGCGATAGTGAGGCTGTAATAGGAAAGTGGCTTGCACAGCGAGGAAAACGTGATGATGTTGTAATTTCAACTAAATGTGCGCATCCAAATCTGGCGACTATGAATATAAGCCGTTTGTCAAAAAAAGAAATTGAAGATGATGTTGATAAAAGCCTTCAAGCGCTCGGTACAGATTATATCGATATTTTATGGCTGCACAGAGATGATATAAATGTGGGTGCAAATGAGATTACAGATACGCTTGATGAGCTTGTAAAAAAAGGAAAAATACGCTGCTTTGGCACATCAAACTGGCACGCGGACAGAATTGATGAAGCGATAAAATATGCAAAACAAACAGGCAAAAACGCCTTTTGTGCAAGCCAGATTAAGTGGGCGGCGGCAAAAAGCTCGCCAACCTATAAGGATGACCCGACGCTTGTCGAAATGAATAAATCGGAATATGAATACTACAAAAAGACAAAAATGCCCGTGTTTGCATTTGCATCGCAGGCGAAGGGATTTTTTCAAAAGTATCATACGGGCGGCGAGGGGGAGCTTTCGCCAAAGGCAAAAGAGAGGTATCTTTGTGATGAAAATATCGAAAGATATAAAAAGCTTGTTTGCATTTGCGAAAAATATGGTATTTCTCTTAGCAGTGCGATTGTGTCATCGATTATATCAAATACAGATTTTGATACTGTGGCGATTATTGGTCCGAAAAATGTTGATCAGCTGTGCGACAGTATGCAGGGAGCCAGGATTACGCTCGATTATAACGAGGTAAGAAAAATCCTTGATGTATAAATAAAAAAACAGACTCGACCGAGTCTGTTTTTTTGTCGCAATTTTCTAGTCAATATAATCGTCCATAAAATGATGGCGAACATCGTCTGTTTTGTAGCCTATCATTGTATCAAGATTTACGTTATAAATACTTTTGAAAATATTATATTCTACATTCACGTTGGTTTTCTTTAAATCGGCTATAAGATTTTTTATTTCAAAACGCTTCGAATCCATACTGCCGTCGTCAACCTTTTCTGTAAAACGGCACGCACAACGTATAAATTCAAGCTCGTTATACTGTGCCCATGCCTTGATGTCCTTTTCTTTTACATAATAAAGCGGGCGTATAAGCTGCATATTATCAAAATTGTTGCTGTGAAGCTTTGGAAGCATAGCCTTTATCTCACCGCCATAAAGGATGCTCATAAGAGTTGTTTCGATTACATCGTCAAAGTGGTGTCCGAGAGCAATTTTGTTGCAACCGAGCTTTTGTGCATTGTCATACAAAAAGCCTCTTCTCATGCGCGCACAAAGATAGCACGGTGATTGGTCGGTTTCAGTTACAACGTTAAATATATTTGTTTCAAAAATTTTTATGGGCAGATTTAACAGACGTGCATTTTCCTCGATTTTGAGTCTGTTTTTTTCGTTATATCCGGGGTCCATTACAATGTATTCTGCCTCAAAGGCAATTTTGCTGTGGCGCGAAAGCTCCTGTATACATTTGGCAAGAAGCATAGAATCTTTACCGCCAGAGATACAAACAGCAACTTTGTCGCCTTCGTTTATCAGCTTATACTCTTTAAGCGCCTTTGTAAAACGACTCCATATCGTTTTTCGATAGCGTGTTATAATACTTTGCTCAATCTCTTGATATCTTTCCATATTAAAAAATCTCCTTGTTTCTGAGATGTCTTTTATCTGTGATTTAATAACAATTATTTCACATTTTTAAAAATAAGTCAATATGCTTTGAAGTGTTTGCCACGCAAAGAAAAATTTAATAGACAAAGCCTGATTGTTGGTGTATAATGTTTAAAAAGGCAAAATGTAAGATAAAGACATAAATTTGGAGGATATAAAAGTATGGAATTTAATGCAAAGTGGATTACTACGAAAGAATTTGCGCCTTTAAAGCCGATTAACGTATGGCATAGAGAACTTGACGGAAAAGTGATTGAAAGATCGCCCAAGGAGCTTGATGCGAGTCATTTTTATTTCAGAAAAGAGTTTGAAGTTGATGCCGTTGGTAAGTATAGCATCAAAATTTCGGCAGATGACTATTATAAATTATATGTAAACGGACAGTTTGTATGTCAGGGACCTGCAAACAATTATCATGACCGCTATTATTACAATGTGGCTGATATTACATCATATATAAAAGAAGGCAAAAACGTAATAGGTGTTCATGTGTACTATCACGGTCCGATAGCCCGTTCTTTTAACAGCGGAGATAATCGCCAGGGCATGATTGCTGAGGTGCTTTGCAATGACAAGCTTCTTTTTGGTACAGACAGCTCGTGGAAATATTCGCGCGCGTATGAATATATCCGCAGCCATAGCGTAGGTTATGAAACACAGTATATGGAAGATATTGACTTTAACAAAGCGCAGCCTGGATGGAATACGCCGGACTTTGATGATAAGTGCTTTGTAAATGCGATTGAAAAAGCAGATGATGACCACAGCTTTATAGGTGAGGCAGAGCTTGTTGATACATATATAATTAAGCCTCAGCTTGTAAAAAAGCTTGGAGCGGGGCACTATTTTGTTGACTTTGGCAAGGAGTATACAGGCCAGATTCACCTTGTATTTAATGGCGTAAAGGGACAAAAGGTTACAATAAGATGCGGCGAAGAAACCATTGAAGGCGATGATACATGCGTAAGATACCAGATGCGTTGTAACTGCGACTATGAAAATATCCTGACGCTGTCGGGCGAACGAGATGATTTGTTGTTTTTTGATTATATAGCTTTCAGATATGCAGAAATAATTACTGAGGCTGACAATATAGACGCAGACAGTATTGATATGTTTGTACGTCATCATAAATTTGACCGCTCGGCGTCTTCATTTAAAAGCAACAACGAGCTTTTGAATAATATATGGGAAATATGCACGCAGGCGCTTACTATCAGCGTGCAGGAGGCATATATGGACTGTCCGTCAAGAGAAAAGGGACAGTACCTTGGAGATTACTGTGTAAGTGGACTTGCGCACCTTTATCTTACAGGTGATGTCAAGCTGTTTAAAAAGGCACTTTTGGAGTTTGCCGATTCGGCAAGAATTTCAAAGGGACTTATGTGTGTTGTGCCCGGTTCGTTTATGCAGGAGCTTGCGGATTATTCTTTCCTTTATCCGTATGCGGCGATAAAATATATTGAATATACAGGTGATACAGAAACTGTAAAGCCGCTTATTCCGATTATAGATGACATGATGAAATATTTCGAAGGCTTTGCGCGTGAAGACGGTCTTTTGGAAGGCCTTATGGAGATAACAACGCTTGTGGACTGGCCGCCGAACCTTAGAGATGATTATGCGTTTGATGCTACGGAGCCGCCAACAGATCCGGGACTTCACAACGTAATAAACGGATATTATCTTGTAGGAATAAAGGACATTATCACTCTCAGAGAGATGCTTGGTATGGACACATCGGAATACAAGGCTTTGTTTGAAAAAGTGTCAAAATCGTTTATAAATACGTTCTTTGATAAGAAACAAGGCTTATTTACCGACACAAAAGAGTCTGCTCATGCAGCGCTTCATTCTAATGTGTTGCCGCTACTTTCCGGAATTGTGCCTGAAGATGCAGTCCAGAATGTGAAAGACTTTATTGTGAATAAGGGGCTATGTTGTGGCGTATGGTTCTCGTGCTTTGTGCTAAGAGCACTTGCGTCAATTGGTGCGTATGAAGAAGCTTTTGCGCTTATTACAAGCAAGGGTGAACATTCGTGGTATAATATGATAAGTGAAGGCGCTACAACCTGTTATGAAGCGTGGGGCAAAGAGCAAAAGTGGAATACAAGCCTTTGTCATCCGTGGGCAAGCTCACCTATTATAGTTATGATAGAAAATTTCCTTGGCATAAAGCCGTCAAGCTTTGCTACGGGTAAGCTTGATATGAGTCCGAATATGCCCAAAGGATTAAGTGTTGATATTACACTGCCGACATCAAAGGATAAAAAATTACAAATCAGCCTGTAGAAACATTAACAAAACCGCATGCTTTTGCCGAAATGAGTATGCGGTTTGTTTTATACTAAGCAGAATTTTTTGTAAATTTTTCTTTGATTGTATAATTTTTTCTAAATACAAATTATTTAAATTGTGATAGAATTTGTAGAAAGATGTAAAAAAGTATAGTTTCTGGGGGATAAAAACAATGAAATTTAATGCTAAGTGGATTACAACTGAAGAGTTTGCACTTTTAAAACCGATTGAAGTTCGCCACAGAGAATATGATGGAAAAGTGATCGAGGAAGTACCGGAGCAATTTTGGGCAAGTCATTATTATTTTCGCAAGGAGTTTAGTGTTGATTCAAAAGGTAAGTATAGTATTAAAATTTCTGCAGATGATTATTACAAGCTATATGTAAACGGACAGTTTGTGTGTCAGGGACCTGCAAACAATTATCATGAGTGCTATTATTATAATGAAGCGGATATTACGCCGTATATAAAAGAGGGAAAGAATACAATTGGTGTTCACGTGTATTATCATGGACCTTTGGCTTCGCATCTTAACAGTGGTGATAATCGCCAGGGTATGATTGCAGATGTGTTTTGTAATGGAAAATATCTTTTTGGCACAGACAGCTCGTGGAAATATGCTCGCGCGGCTGAATTTGTAAGAGGACACTTTGTCGGTTATAAAATACAATTTATAGAAAATGTTGATTTTAATAAATGTCAGCTTGGATGGAATATGCCAGGTTTTGACGATAGCGCATTTATAAATGCTATAGAAAAAGCGGATGATGACCATAGCTTTATCGGTAAAACGGAAGTTGTTGATACATATTCTATTAAGCCACAGAGCATAAAAAAGCTTGGAGCGGGGCACTATTTTATTGATTTTGGAAAAGAGTATGTTGGACAAGTGCACGCAGTATTTAATGGCGTGAAGGGACAAAAGGTTACGATAAGATGCGGAGAAGAAACTGCCCAAGGCGATGATACATGCGTAAGATATCAAATGCGCTGTGCGTGTGATTATGAAAGTGTATGTACGTTGTCGGGTGGCAAAGATGAGCTTTTGTTCTTTGATTATATGACTTTTCGTTATGCAGAGATAATCACGGATATCGACAATATAGACGTTGATAGCATTGATATGATTGCGCGCAATCATAAGTTTGATCGTTTGGCGTGCAAATTCAAAAGCAACAATGAGCTTTTGAACAATATATGGGAAATATGTACACAGGCTTTGACAATAAGTGTACAGGAAATATATATGGATTGCCCTTCTAGAGAAAAGGCACAGTATCTTGGGGACTTTTGTGTGAGTGGTCTTGCACACATGTATCTTACGGGCGATTTTGAAATGTTTAAAAAGGCGCTTTTGGAGTTTGCTGATACGAGCAAAACGGCCAAAGGGCTAATGAGTGTTGCTCCCGGTTCAAAAATGCAGGAATATCCTGATTATTCATTGTTGTATCCATATGCTGTGCTAAAATATCTTGAATATACAAATGATATTGATACAGTAAAGCCGATTGTGCCAATCATAGATGGTATGATAGAATGGTTTGGCAGTTTTGCACGCGAAGATGGGCTGATTGAGGGACTTATGGATACAAAAACGTTGGTGGATTGGCCGCCGAACCTTAGAGATGATTATGAGTTTGAGCTTAATTATCCTCCGACAAACCCAGGACTTCACAATGTAATAAACGGATATTATATTGGTGCAATAAAAGATACTATTAAGTTAAGAAAAATAATTGGCATGGATGTATCCGCATATGAGGGTTTGTTTGAAAAAGTGTCAAAGTCTTATGTGGACAAATTTTTCGATGAGAAGCAGGGTTTGTTTACTGACACGGCAGAGTCAAAACATACAGCCCTTCATTCTAATGTGATTCCACTCTTGTTTGGACTTGTGCCTGAAGATGCGATTGATGATGTGAAAAAGCTTATTATGGATAAAGGGCTATGCTGTGGCGTGTGGTTCTCTGGATTTGTTTTAAGAGCGCTTGCGTCAATTGGTTCGTATGAAGAAGCATTTTCACTTATTATAAATAAAAGTGAACATTCGTGGTATAATATGATAAGTGAGGGAGCTACAACCTGTTATGAGGCGTGGGGCAAGGAGCAAAAATGGAACACAAGCCTTTGTCATCCGTGGGCAAGTTCGCCTATTATAGTTATGATAGAAAATTTCCTTGGTATAAAGCCGTCAAGCTTTACGACAGGGGAGTTATCTATGAGCCCGAATATGCCAAAAGATCTGAAAGTAGACATCCAGTTGCCGACAAGCGTGGGCAAAAAACTGCAAATTAGCCTGTAAAAAACAACACTTTCTGCAAAAACCCGAAAAAATCCGAAAAAACCTGAAAAAAAGTTTAAAAAAGTTTAAAAAAAGTGTTGACAAGGTGTAAAAAAGATGGTATACTAAATCACGTCGCTTGCGAGAGCGGGCGGAAAACAGCCTTCAAAAAGGCATTGAACATTGAAAATTGAACAGTGATGACCAAACAAGGA
>SVKA01000004.1 GCA_015068725.1 Oscillospiraceae bacterium
ATGAGTATAAGGATTATCCAGATAATCCAGCTACAACTGTTGTTATCATCGCCACATCCGTTGAAGAAGCAGCCCATAGCTAAACCTCCTTTCGCAAACAGTTTCGCAGATTTTGCCCGTTTGGCTCATCTGCCCAATAGCCGCTTTCAAAGTTTTTTCAAGCGATTATTGTAATACCATAATATGAGCGAGGTGCGAAAGTGGTTACAGATTATATAGATAAAAATTGAAAGGCTGTATATATTAGCAATAAAAACAAGATTTATTTTAATTAAATGTATTGATTTATTGTATTAATTTGGCGTATAATATAGAATAAAGGATAATAGTGTTTAAAGGAGAAAAGGTATCATGGAACAGATTTTAGAAATTCTTGAAAAAGATTGCAGAATTACACCTGAGCAGGTTGCGGTTATGCTTGATAGAGATCCCGGTGCAGTCGCGGAGGCGATTCATGCGTATGAACAGGACAAGACGATTGTAGGTTATGGCGCACTTATTAACTGGGAGCAGACAATGAGAGAATATGTTACGGCATTTATCGAGCTTAAGGTTACTCCACAACTTGGTAAAGGGTTTGATCAGATTGCAAAAAAGATATATCAGCACGAATGTGTTAAAAGCGTGTATCTTATGAGCGGCGGATTTGATCTTGCAGTAGTTATTGAAGGAAAAACACTAAAAGAGGTCTCGCTTTTTGTGTCGGAAAAGCTTGCGCCCCTGGACAGTGTGCTTAGTACAGCGACACACTTTGTACTCAAAAAGTACAAGGATATGGGAGTCGTATTTGCACACGAATCCGAGGACGAAAGAAGGATGATAACTTTATGAGCAGCTTTGAGATGAAGGACGTTTTATCGCCGGTGGTTACAAATATGCCCCCGTCTGGTATAAGAAAATTTTTTGATATAGTAAATGAAATGAAGGGCGCAATTTCGCTCGGAGTCGGTGAGCCTGATTTTATCACGCCGGCACACATTCGTGAGGCGGGCATTACTTCTCTTGAAAACGGACATACATATTATACCTCAAACGCAGGTATTGTGGAGCTTAGAGATGAGATTGCAAAGTATTTAAAAAGACGTTTTGATTTATCGTACGATTATAAAAGTGAAGTGCTTGTTTCTGTGGGCGGAAGTGAGGCGATTGACCTTGCACTACGGGCACTTGTGTCGCCCGGTGATGAGGTGCTTATTCCCGAGCCGAGCTTTGTGTGTTATAAGCCTGATGCACAGCTTGCAGGAGGCGTGCCTGTGCCGCTTGAAACGTATGAAGAGGACAACTTTGCTTTAAGAGCTGATGTACTGAAGGCGGCAATTACAGATAAGACAAAGGCACTTATTTTGCCATATCCTAATAATCCGACGGGTGGCATTATGACGCGCGAGCAGCTTTATGAAATTGCAAAAGTGCTTGAGGGAACAAACATAGTAGTTATTTCAGATGAAATATATGCCGAGCTTACGTATGGTGATAACAAGCACTTTTCAATAGCGCAAATTCCATCAATGCACGAGCGCACAGTTATAGTGAGCGGTTTTTCAAAGGCGTATGCCATGACAGGCTGGAGGCTTGGCTACGCGTGCGGAAACAAGGATTTGATTGCGGCAATGACAAAAATTCATCAGTATGCAATTATGAGCGCACCTACGACAAGTCAGTATGCAGCTATTGAGGCACTTAGAAATGGCGATGAGGATATCGAGCGCATGAAAAAAGAATATAATCGTCGCCGTCGCTTTATAGTTGATGGTTTCAGAAAAATGGGACTTAGTTGTTTTGAGCCACTTGGTGCGTTTTACGTATTTCCGTGCATAAAAAGTACGGGCTTTGGCTCGGAAGAATTTTGTGAAAAGCTTTTGCAGGAGGAAAAAATTGCCGTTGTGCCGGGTAACGCCTTTGGCGAGAGCGGTGAAGGCTTTGTACGTTGCTCATATGCATATTCTGTCGAGAATATAAAAGAGGCGCTTGAGCGCATTGAACGCTTTGTTAAAAGGCATAAAAAATAACGGGTTTATCAGACTTTGACAACCTGAGATAAAAAATAACAAAGGAGGGGCAGTATGATATTATCGGGAGCAGACATAGTCATAGAAGTGCTGCTTGAACAAGAGTGCGATGTGATATTTGGTTATCCTGGAGCACAGGTAATAGATATATACGATTCCTTATACAAGTATAAAGATAAAATAAAGCACGTTCTTGGTGCCCATGAACAAGGGGCAGCGCACGCGGCAGACGGTTATGCAAGAACTACGGGAAAGGTTGGCGTAGTGCTTTCAACATCGGGCCCCGGTGCAACAAATCTTGTAACCGCAATTGCTACGGCACATCTTGATTCTGTGCCGCTTGTGGCGATTTGCGGAAACGTTGCTACGGACAAAATCGGAACGGACAGCTTTCAGGAGATAGATATTACGGGTATAACGCTTCCTATAACAAAGCATAATTTCTTTGTAAATGATATAAGTGAGCTTGCCCAAACGCTTCGTGAGGCATTCAGGCTTGCTATGTCGGGAAGGCGCGGGCCTGTACTTGTGGATATTCCAAAGGATGTGCAGACAGCTCTTTGTGAATATACAAAGGCAGAAAAAATCACGCAGGACGAAGCTTTTGCGGCAAAGGATATGCGCATAAAAGAGGCGGCAGAGTGTATAAACCGCGCAAAGCGTCCTTACATATATTTTGGCGGTGGCATTATAGCGGCTGATGCGCAGAACGAGATGTTAAAGCTTGCAGAGAAAATTGATGCGCCGCTCGGATGTTCTTTAATGGGCATATCGGCTATTGCGACGAATGAGCCACGTTTTTTGGGTATGCAGGGTATGCATGGTCATTATGCCTCGACAATGGCGATGCACAATGCCGATTGCATAATTTCGCTTGGTGTACGCTTTAACAACAGAGCCACATGCGATGGTGAAAATTTTGCCAAAAATGCAGATGTTATTCATATAGATGTAGATGGCTCTGAGCTTTGTAAAAATGTACCGACCGATTATGGTCTGAGAGGCGATTTGAAGCTTACGCTTGAAAAGCTTTTAAGCTACACAGATAAAAGCGAAAAGCCACTTTGGCAAAAGCAGATAGAATCATTTAAACAAGATGAGTATTATTATAATGACAAAAGAGATACGCTTACACCACGCAGTGCGATTTTGATGCTAAATGATTATCTTGATGAAAATACTGCGGTTGCAACCGATGTTGGTCAGCATCAGATGTGGTCAGCGCAGAATTTGGTGTTCAGAAAAAACAGACGCTTTTTATCAAGCGGTGGTCTTGGCACGATGGGATATGGTCTTGGAGCGGCTATCGGCGCATATTTTGGCACGAATGAACGAAGCGTTCTTGTTACAGGCGACGGAAGCTTTGGAATGTGCTTAAATGAGCTTGCCACTGCGGTAAATTATGATACAGATATTGTAATTCTTATTATGAACAATGGTGCTTTAGGTATGGTTCGTCAGTGGCAGACAATGTTTTTTGATAGGCGTTATTCTTCTACTGTAATTGACAGAAAGACCGATTTTACTGCGCTTGCAAAGGCCTTTGGCGCAGATGGTGAAAGAGTAGAGCGTATAGATGAGCTAAAACAGGCGTTTGACAGAGCGTTTTCTTTTAAAGGCGTATATGTAATTGACTGCGTAATTGATAAAGACGAGCTTGTTTTGCCGATGCTTCCGCCAAATGGGACAAGCGGGGATATAATTGTAAAGGTAGGAGATTAACGTGAACAGATATACAGTAGCTGTGCTTGTAAATAACCAGTTCGGTGTACTTAATCGTGTAACGAGTATGTTTCGTAGAAGACGATTTAATATAAGTGCGCTTACGGTTAGCGAAACGGAGTCGAGTGCATATTCGAGAATTACGGTTGTGTTTGACGGCGATGAAGCAAACAAGCAGCAGCTTATAAATCAGCTTTATAAGCTGGCCGATGTGTGTTCTATAAGTGAGCTTGATGAATTAAATTCGATAAGCTGCGAGCTTTTGCTTATAAAAATGCAAAATGATGCTGATACGCGCGGTGAAATAAGTGCTGCGGCGCAGGCATTTGATGCAAAAACAGTAGATTATTCAAAGGATTCGATTATGCTTGAGCTTACGGGTACAAGTCAGAGAATTGATGATTTTATAAATCTTATGCGTGATTATACAATACTTGAAATATGCCGTACGGGCAGCGTTTCTCTTGAAAAGGGAAGTACAACGATAAGAAAGGTTACAAATCTTTGATTTGTCAGTAGGGCTTTAAAGAGGCGGTGAAGGGTGTGCCTGAATACTTTATAACAAGACAAAGAAAAAACGAAATAAAAGATATAGTCATTGACATAATGCGAAAATCTGACATTCATGCTCTTCCTGTTAAAATAAATAACGTATTAAAGAGCTATAACATACGCTGCATTAAAATGGATAAGATTGCACCGCGAACCTCACAGAAAGCGGCTGCGGCGAGCGATGACGGATATATTATAAAAAGCGGCGACGAGTATATCATTGTGTATAATCCAAAGCATTCCCGCCAGAGAATTCGCTATACTCTTGCATGTCAGCTTGCACATATATTTTTGGGGCACATTTCAGAAGGGAAATCCGACAAAGCAACAGATGTTGAGGCGGCATATTTTGCCGATGAGCTTTTGATGCCGCTTTCTGTGCTTGACAGCTATGGCGACAGAAGCGCCAAAGATATTGCAAAGCGCTGTGATGTGTCGTTTGTGGCGGCAAGGATAAGAGAAAAGGATTTTGTGCGCCGTGATAAATATAAAAAGGTCAATGGCGAAACGCCATACGATATTAAGTTTTTAAACTGCTTTTTTGCAGATGATGAAGAAAATAAATAAAAAATAATATAAAAGGGGATTTTTATCATGGGAATTATCAACAAGGATTTTATGCTTAATAATAAAACGGCAAAAAAGCTTTACTACGATTATGCACAGAATTTGCCAATAATAGATTATCATTGTCATCTTGTTCCGCAGATGATAGCAGATGATTACAAATTTAAAGATACATATGATTTATTTTTGGGTGGAGACCACTACAAATGGCGCCAGATGAGAAGCTTTGGCATTGATGAAGAGTTTATAACAGGCGACGCCGACAGATACGAAAAATGGCTTGGCTTTGCAAATGTTATGCCGTATCTTATCGGCAACCCAATATATCATTGGACTGCGCTTGAGCTTAAAAGATATTTTGATATTGATGAGCCGCTTACACCAAAGAGCGCGAAAAAAATATGGGATATTTGTAATGAAAAGCTTAAAGGCGACGATTTTAGCGCAAAAGCACTTATCACAAAGTCAAATGTAGAAACTATATGCACAACAGATGACCCGTCAGACGACCTTGCGTATCACAAAAAGCTTGCCGCTGATGGTTTTGCGACCAAGGTTCTTCCGACATTTCGTCCTGACAAGGCAGTAAATATTGACAAGGCGGGATTTGAAGACTATATAAATGCCAACAATATCAAAAGCTATGATGAGCTTGTATCGTGGCTTGTTGATAAAGTTGCATACTTTAACGAAAACGGATGCCGTCTTTCAGACCATGCGCTCGACTATGTACCTTTTGAGTTAGGTGATGCGTCGGCTGTATTTGAAAAGAAAATGAATGGTGATGCTTTGACGCAGCAGGAAATTGACATTTTCAAAACTGCGGTTATAAATGTGTGCGCAAAAGAGTATGCACGTCTTGGATGGACGATGCAAATACATATCGGCGCTCTTCGAAACAACAACACAAAAATGTTTGAAAAGCTTGGCGCAGATACAGGCTTTGACAGTATAAACGATTTGTGCGTTGCACAGAATTTGTCGGCTCTTATGGATAATCTTAATAAGCAGGATATGCTACCGAAAACTATTTTGTATACTCTTAATCCAAAGGATAATTATGTTCTTGGTACAATGCTTGGAAACTTCCAGCAAGGTCCTGTAAAGAGCAAAATTCAGTTTGGCTCGGGTTGGTGGTTTAATGATAACCGCGACGGAATGGAAGCACAGATGTGTGCACTTGCAAATCTCGGAATTTTGGGCAAGTTTGTTGGTATGCTTACTGATTCAAGAAGCTTTGTATCGTATCCGCGCCATGAGTATTTCAGAAGAATATTTTGCAACCTCGTTGGCGGATGGGTAGAAAAAGGCGAATATCCCAACGACCGTGAGTATCTTGAAAAGATTATCAAGGGCGTTTGCTATGAAAATGCCAAGGAGTATTTTGGATTTTAAAAAATAATTTTAAAAGTTTTTGGAAATAATATTAAAGCCCTTATAAAACAGAGCACCGAAAAATGCGTACATATTTACAAAAAAGCGGGTGCAAATGTATGAAGGCTGTGGTAAAATCCTATTTAATAATTACACTTGGAGCGGTTTTAATAGGGCTTGGATTATATTTTTTCGAATTTACAAACAAATTTACGACCGGCGGCGTCGGCGGTATATCAATCGTGCTTGGACAAATAGCACCATATATATCGTCGGCGGGCTGGTTTTTTGTTTTAAATTTAATTTTGACAACGATAGGCTTTATAATATTTGGAAAAAAGTTTGGCATAAAAACGGTATACTGTTCGCTTTTGTTGTCGGCTATAACGTATCTTCTGGAATTTTTATTTCCGTTAAGCCATCCGCTTACAAATCAAAAGACTCTTGAAATGTTTTTGGATGTTTTGCTTATTTCGATAGGCAGCGCTATTATTTTTAATGAAGAAAGCAGCTCGGGAGGAAGCGACATTGTGGCGATGATTATAAAAAAATATGTTGGCATTAATATAGGAACGTCGCTTATGATTGTCGATTTTTTTGTCGTTTGTGCATCGTTTGCAGCGTTTGGCATAGAAACGGCGCTGTATTCAATTTTTATACTGGTACTGAGAACCTTTGTGCTTGACAATGCTATGGAAAGCCTTAATACATCAAAATATTTTGTCATTATTACAGACAAAGCTGATGAAATCTGCCGTTATATAAATGATGATTTAGAGCGCGGTGCGACGGTTATGCCAAATTCATACGGAACTTTTACGAATGAGAAAAAAACGATTATAATGACGGTTGTCGGACGGCGCGAGGCGGTAAGGCTAAGACATAAAATTAAAAAAACAGATGAAAACGCATTTAGTATTATCTGCACCTCGAGCGAGATTATAGGTCGCGGATTTAAAACTGTGTTGTGATGAAAACCTGTTCTTTTGGGCGGTTGGGGGCTGGACGAAAAATAGCGCAGATTGGACAAACTGAGCGAAAACAAGGCGCAGCCTTGCTTTCGGTTACCCGAAGGCGTACGAGTGTGCGTTGAGCGGCGAAGTTTGTTCAAAACACAAGACTGTAAAAAATAAAAGAAATTCGTCAAATGACGAATTTCTTTCTTGCATTGTATGTTGTTTTTGTTTTGACTATAAGACGAAAAGGCTTATTATACGCTTTTCATTGTCTTGTGTGGTATGCGCATTTTGCTACAGCCCTAAATTATAGCGTAACTGTCCAGCCAAATGTATCCTCACATTTACCCCACTGAATACCTGTGATTGTATCATAGAGCTTCTGGCTTACAGGTCCGATTTCGTTATTGTTAATTGTCATAACGTCATCCTTGAAGCGAAGCTTGCCAACGGGCGAAATTACAGCGGCTGTACCTGTGCCAAAGCACTCTTCAAGCTTGCCGCTCTTTTGAGCGTCGATAAGCTCGTCAACCGATATCTTTCTTTCCTCAACCTCATAGCCCCAGCTCTTGCATACATTTATTACAGAATTTCTTGTAATACCGGGAAGGATACTTCCGTTCAGCATAGGTGTAATGATTTTTCCGTCTATTTTGAAGAAAATATTCATTGCGCCAACTTCTTCTATATACTTTCTTTCAACACCGTCAAGCCAGAGCACCTGTGAATATCCGTCGTCGTGCGCTTTAACTTGCGCTGCAAGGCTTGCCGCATAGTTGCCGCCTGTTTTTGCATAGCCGATGCCGCCCTTTACTGCGCGCACATAATCATCTTCAATCCAGATGCCTACCGGAGCAAGTCCGCTTGCGTAGTATGCACCGCTTGGTGAAAGAATTATAATAAACAAATATGTCTTTGAAGGAGCAACTCCCAAAAATTCATCTGTTGCGATAATAAACGGTCTTATGTAAAGTGATGCGCCTTCTGTTGTCGGAATCCAGTCCTCATCAACCTTTACAAGTGCTTTAACGGCTTCTACAAAGTCTTCTTCGGGAAGATTTGGAATACAGAGTCTTTCGTTTGACGCGTTAGCACGCTTTGCGTTCATTTCGGGACGGAAAAGTCTTGTTTTTCCATCAACGCCCTTGTACGCTTTAAGACCTTCAAACATCTCCTGACCATAGTGGAAAACCATTGCTGACGGAGCGAGCGAGATGTTCTGATAGGGGATAATTCGTGCATCGTGCCAGCCCTTGCCCTCTGTATAGTTCATAATAAACATATGGTCAGTCGGAATTTTGCCAAAGCCGAGAGGTGCATCCGGTGCGGGCTTTTGCATTGGGTTTGTTGTTTTTGTAATACTGATGTTCATTGTATTTCATATCCTTTCAAAATAATTATAAGTACATATAACTAAAATATCACTCTTATCATTATAACTGAAATTTTGGAGTTTGTAAAGTGGCAGAGAAATGAAAATGGCTTTTTATCAGGCGTGTTTGAAGATTTGCAACAAAAAACGTGTTAATTATAGACTGCGCTTTTGTACAAACAAAGGTTTTTTGCATAGTTTTTCTAAAAAACGGATAGCATAAATGTATATTTTATCTGTTTTTGGAGGGCGTATGAAAGAGAATGTAAAAGGCAGACAAATATTTTTTGCGCTTCTTAGCACAATGCTTGGAGGGGGCATTTTTACTGTGCCGTATGTTGCTTCAAGGTATATGTCGACAGGGGCGTGGATTTCAATATCTTTTGCGGCGAGCATTTTTATTATACCAATGCTTTTGCTTTCTTATAGTTCAAAAAAATATGATGGGGCGACTTTGTTTGAGTATTCAAAAATAGTTCTGGGAAAACGGACAGGTGAGATATACTCTTTTGTTTTTGCTCTTTTTTATTTGGTGTTTACTGCGCTTTTTATATCATATTTCTCGCATATAGTTTGCTCTTGGATACTCCCTGATACAAGCTTTCATCTTGTGTGTGCATTTATTGTATTCGTATGTGCCTATGCACTTTCAAAAGGCTTTATCGCTACGCTGCGTCTTGTGAGCTTTGTGGGCATAATTACGGTTCTGGCTGTTGTGGCGATGAGATTTTCGATGGTATTTTCGGGCGATATACGGGGACTTTTTCCGCTTGTGGAATTTGGAGTGGTAAAAAAGGGCTTTTTAGATGCCACAGTATCCGTGGCGGTGTTCTTTTTCGGGACGGGAATTCTGGCCATTATACCGCATACCAAAGAGCAAAAAAGAGGTTTTTGGGTGGTGAGTGCTATAAGCGTAGGTGCGCTGCTGCTTATACTGGTGTGTGCATCGTGCTTTTGTATACTCGGTCCGCTCAGAACGAGCCTTTATCCCGAAGCGGCGCTTTTGTCTGTAAAGGCTTTTGATATATCCTCTGTAAGCTTTATACAAAGGGCGGATATAATATTTATAATTACATGGACGCTTCTGGTACTAAACGGAGTTTGCGGTATATGTCATATTCCTTATGTTTATGTAAAAAGCATATTTTTAAACGTCAAAGAAAAAATAAAAATCTTGTGTATATGCATATTGATTTTTGCTGTTGCAGCTGTGCCGTATGATGCTCAGTGTGCACTTTGGTATATCAATATATGGTGCAAAACACTTGGTTTTTTTGTGCTTTTTGTAATGCCAACAGTAATTTTTGCTCTTTCGGGGGTGCGTCATGAAAAGAAAAAATAAAGTGGTTTGTTTGTCTTTGTGCATAGCTTTTTTTTCTTGTTTTTTGTGTTCATGCACGGGATATACCGAAATTGAAAATATGGATATACTTACCTCTCATTTTGTATATAAAAATGGGGATAAAATACAGCTTGGCGGAGGAATTGCAAATGTAAGAAGCCTGTCAGACTCTATGGCAGACAAGCCTGTAAGCTATATAAGTGCACAGGCGGACAGTTTGTATGAAGCATCAAAAAAACTCGCGCTAAGCGCCGATCACAAGCTTTTTTATGGTGGTATACGCGCGCTTGTAATCGGAAATGAGTATGCAGACAGTGGCGTAGGGGAATTTCTTGATTATCTTAATACACTGCCTGACCACAGGGCGAATGTGAGCGTATTTACATCTTCTGCGCCTGCGCGTGATATTGTGGAGTATAAGGCAGTAAATGACTTTTCGGGAGGCTTTGCGGCAGAGAGTATTGTGAGCACTCTGCAGTCGCAAAATGCTATGATAAATTGCAGCTTGTCAAAGATATTGGAGGCAAAGCTGCAGGGTGTTGGGTTTGCACTGCCTGACATTGAAATAGCCGACGGCGTAATGGGTGTAAACGGATACAGTGTTTTTGACGGAGAAAAAAAGATATTTCACATAGACGCACTTTCGGGAGCGGGGCTTAATTATATACTGAGCAAAAAAGCGCGCGAAGGATATATGGCTGTAGTGCCTGATGTGGGCGAATTTGAGGTTTACTGCGAAATGGTAAAGAAAGATATTGATGTATTTGAGGGTGCAGATGGCAGATTGTGTACTGATATATCGTTTGTGTTTGATATAGTTATGAGCGTGCCGGGTGATGAGTATCTGACGCATGAGCAGACACAGCAGATAAAAAGGAATGTAAGTGATATTATAAATAAACAGATTAACGATATTTTAAATATAGCAAAAGAGCAGGGGTGCGATTTTTTGGAGCTTTATAAAGCGTATCAGACAAAAAAACGCGCACGCTTTTATAAGCTTGACTGGAAAAAGATGATTTCCGAGATGAATATATCAACGAATGTAAGTATAGATAAGGTGAAAAACAAGGCGCTGAGGTGATGGATTGTGGCAATTACAGACGTAAAAAAGCTATGCGACGATATACAAAAAAACAACAATGTCAAAAAGAGAGTGTTAAAAAGCGAAAATGGTGAGGTATATATAATATATGTAAAACAGCTTTGCGATATAAATCTTTTGTCAGAGCACATTATAAGACCGATACAGCATTACTGGCAAAAAAACGATAACAAAATAAATGCCGAGTTTGCACTTGGCAGTATAATTACGGCGGATGACTGCACTCTTACAGATGACGAAGACAAGATACGTGAAAAAGTGCTTTCGGGTATGGTAGTTGTTCTTTTTTTAGGTGATACAACTGCAATAGAGGTAAACCTTAAAAAAGTTGAGAAAAAATCGCCTGATGCTTCCGAGATAAACTATTCAATCTGGGGCGGAAAGGATTCGTTTACTGAAAATCTTGACTCGAATTTATCGCTCATACGCTATCGTATAAAGGACCCTTCTTTAAAGCTTGATATGTATACGGTGGGGCGCAGGACAAAGACTATGCTTTTGATGGCATATATCGGCGATGTTGCAAATGAAGAATATGTAAATACAATAAAAAAACGCATAGAAAAAATTGATATAGACGGAATTTTGGAGTCTGCAAAGCTTCAATGGTTTTTAAATGATAAAAAGCTTGCACTCTTTCCACAGGCGGGACTTGAACAACGCTCTGACATAGCGTGCAGTGCAATGCTCGAAGGAAAAATTGTGCTTTTGCTTGACGGGAGCGGTATTGCACTTATTTTGCCAAAGCTTTTGATTGAATTTTTATGGTCTGATGATGACGAATGTGATAATATATACTTTGGTATATTTTCAAAGCTTTTACGCATATTGTCAGTCTTTCTTTCTGCAACGATAACGTCCTTTTATATGGCGCTCACGGGCTTTCATGCAGGCGCGCTTCCGACGGTGTATTCAATGATGATTGCATCGGGGCGCGCTGGAGTGCCGTTTAGCGTTGTAACAGAGGTTATTTTGATAGAAGTGCTTATCGAAATACTGCGCGAATCACTTTTGCGTGTGCCTCGAAGCATCGGCTCGGCAATGGGAATTGTAGGTGGTATAGTAATAGGTCAGGCAGCGGTAGAGGCAGGAATTTTCAGCCCCGTTGTGCTTGTGCTTGCGGCGCTTTCGCTTATGAGCTCGTATATCGTGCCTGATTACAATCTTACAAATGCGGTGCGAATGATAAAATTTGTGCTTATATTTTTGACGGCATTTTTCGGCTTGTTTGGACTTGTGTGCGGATTGTTTTTGCTCGCACTTATGCTTATTTCAGATACCTCACTTAAAACTCCGTATTTTGCGCCGTATGCTCCGTTTAGCGCCATTGATGCAATAAAGGGAATATTTACAAATAAATATTTATCAGTTAAACGTCCCGATTTTTTGAAAACAAAAAACAAAATAAGACAAAAGAAGCAAGAGTGAATGCTCTTGCTTCTTTTGCACGTGGTATAAAATTTAATCTTCAAACATTGGCGTTGATAAATATCTTTCGCCCGTATCGGGGAGCAAGGCGACTATAATTTTATCCTTGTTTTCTTCCCTTTTTGCAAGCTCGGCTGCTGCCCACAAGGCCGCGCCCGAAGAAATTCCGACCAAAATGCCCTCTTTTCTTGCGAGCGTTTTGCCCGTTTTAAACGCGGCGTCTTCTGTAACTGTTATAATTTCATCATATACAGACGTATCAAGCGTGTCGGGCACAAAGTTTGCTCCAATTCCCTGAATAGAGTGCGCGCCCGCCGTTCCCTTTGACAAAAGCGGTGAATCGGCAGGCTCTACTGCCACGATTTTTATGTCGGGATTTTTCGATTTAAGGTATTTTCCAACGCCCGAGAGCGTTCCGCCCGTACCTACTCCTGCGACGAATATATCCACTTTTCCGTCGGTATCTTCCCATATTTCAGGACCGGTTGAGCTTATATGAGCCTCGGGGTTTGCCATATTTGTAAACTGGCTCGGTATATAGCTGTTTTCTATACTTTTTGCAAGCTCGTTTGCCTTTTCAATAGCACCGCTCATGCCTTTTTTGCCGTCGGTCAAAACGATTTTTGCGCCGTATGCTGCCAGAAGCTTGCGCCGCTCAATGCTCATTGTTTCGGGCATTGTCAAAATAAGCTCATAGCCTCGCGCTGCCGCAACCGAGGCAAGACCAATGCCCGTATTGCCGCTTGTCGGTTCTATGATTACCGCGCCGGGCTTTATAAGGTCTTTTTTTTCTGCATCGTCCATCATCGCCTTTGCGACTCTGTCTTTTACGCTGCCTGCGGGGTTAAAGTATTCAAGCTTTGCCACAACCTTTGCACAAAGATTGTTTTCCTTTTCAAAGTTTGTAAGCTCGAGTAGCGGAGTTTTTCCGATAAGGTCTGTTATTTTTTTATAAATTTTCATGATAAAACCTTCTTAAAAAGTAATTTTTAATGTATTTGTTTATAGTATGCCTTTGCTAAGGTATTGTATTACTTTTTTTTATCTTTGTCAATATACACCGCGCCGGCGCAAGAGAATATTTATTTTTGTATTGCCTTTATTCGACAAAGATAGTATAATTGATGCATAAAGAAGTTTAAAAAATTAGCATCGAGAGGAGAAAACAGATGAAAAGAAAAAGTTTTATATATCTGGCGGTTGTTTTGGTTTTAATAATTTTAGCAATGTTTGGTGCGAATTCTTTGAAACAAGAACGTATTCAGGCTGATATAAATACCAAATTTATGAGCGACTATGGAAACCTGATAATTGGCATGCTTAATAGGAGCATACAAACGGAGGAGGATGCAATACATAAATATGATATTGAAAATACGAAATATGGTTATCGCTTGGTAGAGCTTTATCCGTATAATTCATATTTGAAGCACCATTGCTTTAACGATATTATAATGCTGCTTGATCAGGCTTCGGGGTGTGATGCCTATTATGAAATTGATATGAATAAAGAACTTTATGATAAATTAAATGCTCTTGGGCAGGCGGTTTTCAGCAAGTCGCAAAGCTATACGCAGGAAATGCTTGAACAGACATGGCAAGCATTAAGCGAAGCAGTTGATTTTCGGTAAAATGAGCGGTTTTTACAATATTTTTTTATAACATAGGGGGATATTATGATGAACAATAACGGCAGATTGCCGCTTTCGAAAAGAGTTTCGCAGCGCTATGGGATGCGCGCGAGAAAAAGAAAGAAAATCTTTAAAACGATTTTTATCATTTTGCTTATAGCCGCTGTCTTGGCGGGTGGCTTTTTCGGTGTAAAGGCGCTTGTGAATTATTTTGCGACAAGACCTGTGGTGAGGGTGGAAAAGCCCAAAACTGAAAAGCCTGTAAAAAAGGTGAAGCCCGAAGAGCTTATAGCCGAGGCAGACCTTCTTGCTATGGGCTATGACTATGACGGCGCTATTGAAAAGATAAAAGAGTATGGAGAAGACTGGGTGAGTAAAGAAAAGCTTTCGTCAGCGGTTTCTCGCTATGAAGGAACAAAGGCGACTATGGTGCGCCACGCGGACGTAACGGATATCCCACACATATTTTTTCATTCGCTTATAGTCGATACGTCAAAGGCGTTTGACGAAGATTATACATCTGACGGATATAACCAGTATATGACAACGATAAGCGAGTTTGAAAAAATGCTCGATGAAATGTATGAGCGTGGTTATGTGCTCGTCGACATTCACGACATAGCTTATGAGCAGACACAGGCTGACGGTACTACAAAATTTGTGCCCGGCGATATTATGCTTCCCGAGGGTAAAAAGCCGTTTGTAATGTCGCAGGACGATGTAAACTATTACAGCTATATGAAGGGCGACGGCTTTGCTGATAAAATTGTAATCGGTGAGGACGGTATGCCGACGTGTGAGTATATTTTAGACGATGGAAGTGTTGTGCGCGGTGATTATGACCTTGTGCCGATTTTGGAGCGCTTTATAAATGAGCACCCTGATTTTTCATATCGCGGTGCGCGCGCGGCGCTTGCACTTACGGGTTATGAGGGAGTTTTGGGATACCGTACATGTCCTACATCAGATGATTATAACGAAGCTGATATTGAAGAAGCAAAAGCTGTTGCAGAGCGTATGCGTGAGCTTGGATGGACATTTGCAAGTCATAGCTGGGGACATTTGACATACGGCACTATAAGTATGAGCAAATTTGAAGCTGACGTTACAAGATGGGAAGAGCAGGTAAGACCGATTATCGGCGATGTAGATGTTTTGATTTATCCATATGGAAACGATATTGCTGGAATAGGCAAATATTCGGGCGAAAAATATGAGATGCTGCATTCTCTGGGCTTTAAATATTTTTGCAACGTTGATTCAGCACCCGCCTGGGTACAGGTGCGCGATGACTATGTGCGTCAGGGCAGAAGAAACCTTGATGGTTACAGAATGTGGTATTCGCCCGACATGCTTGACGATTTGTTTGAGGTAGAAACGGTATGGGACACATCAAGACCGACACCTGTCAAGCCGATAGGATAAAAAGCTTTTAATTTGGAGGTACACATGAAAAAGAGATATATAGCATTAATATGCGCGGCGGTGCTTATTTTTGTGAGTGCGATATGGTTTATGGCAGTAAAGGGGTTCTTTACTGACCCTGCTAATTTTATGCAGCTTGCAAAAAACAAGATTACAAAAATATATAATGACGTTACAAATACCGAGCCTGAAATTCAGGAGGAGATTATCACTACTGCCGACGGACATAAGGTGCTTTTGGACAGACCGAAGGGATATTCTTTATCATTTCCGCTTGATATGAGCTTTGATTTGTCGATAAGCCCCGAGCAGATTAAGGCATATAACGATGATATGACCGTAATTGTAACGCGCGAATGGGCACCGTATGATGATGTGGAGTGGTACATTGATAATTATTTAAACAATTATTATCTTGACGAGCACTATATACAGACTAATAATATCACAATACATGAGCACAGACGCTATGAGCATAACAAAGCGGCTGCGCAGCTTGTTTCTCTTTCTCGCTCGCCCGAAAGTCAGGATATAGAAAGGCAGAATCATTATACCTATTTTTATGTGCTCTCAAAAACCGGAAAACAGGCGTTTTTCCGTGTGATGTTTAAGACGAAGGACTATGAAAAAAGTGCGCCCGTTATAGAAGAGATTATAAACTCCTTTGAGGAAATTCGCCTCGAGGGTGAAAATGTTTTCAAAGCGCGCTATTATCCGAATGTACCGTCGTACTGGAACAGTGAAACAAAGGCATTATGGAAGCAGATAAACTCTCAAAAGGATTTTAAATGGGGAATTTTTGTCGATGGTGCGTATGATAAGGAGCGCAACTATCAGTGGCTACAAGACCTTGAAGAAAAGGTTGATTATGAGTTTGACTTTGCGCTGCACTATGTAAATCTTGGTTGGGAATTTCCTGTAAAGTCTATGCAAAAGCTTTATGACGACGGCAAAATTACAGAGCTTACGCTTCAAATTTCAAACTGGAATAATGACGATTTGTTTGGAAAAAATATAAATTTTGATGTTTATGACGGCGTTTTGGACGAGCAGATACGCGAGTTTGCACGTGGGGCAAAGGCTTTTGGGCATCCGTTTTTGTTCAGACTTAATAACGAAATGAACAGCGACTGGGTAAATTATTCGGGAGTGGCGGCGCTCTCTGACCCCGAAATATTTATCGAAAACTGGCGCAGAATTTATAACATCTTTGAAGAAGAAGGCGTTGACAACGCAATATGGATTTTTAATCCAAATGCAGAGGATTGTCCGCCTGCACATTGGAATTCGTATATTTCATATTATCCGGGCAACGAATATGTTCACATGATTGGTATGACGGGCTATAATACGGGCGAATATTATAAAGAATTATATCACGAAAAGTGGCGCAGCTTTGATGAGATTTATAAAGAACCATACGAAAAATATATGAACGTATTTAGTGAATTTCCGTTTATAATTACCGAGTTTGCATCAAGCTCGATAGGTGGAGATAAGCCTGCATGGATAAAGGATATGTTTGAGTCAATCAAAAAATATGATAATATAAAAATGGCTCTCTGGTGGAGCAGCGCAGATTATGATATGCGTCCTGAAACGTATAAACATATTGCGCGTCCGTATTTTCTTGATGAAACAGACGAAACTACAAAGGCGTTTCGTGAGGGAGTAAAGAAATATAAATAAAAATAAAGCACTTATTCAAAAATTGAGTAAGTGCTTTTTTGTATGTAGGGTGTTATTTAAAATCCACTTTTTTGCCGTCCTCATAAAGATTTGATGCGTACACATTTTTAATTTCGGCATCGCCAAGAATAAGGGGCATGCCTTCACTTTCGGTGTGGTTCTGCGATGTAATATTATCAAGTATAAAATTGTCTATTTTTGCTTCCTTAAATGTCAGAATAGTTGGGACAGCATCTATATATTCTGAGCGGTGAAGATTTGTAATTTTAAGATTTTTAACATCGCTTTCTCCCGAAATGTCAATGACTCCGTATTTTCGGTAGTTGTTTACAGCATAAAATTTTACAAGATTTCGGTCAGATTTTGCGGCACAGACGTTATCTATTGTAATATTTTCGAACAAGCCTCGCTCACTCGTGTCATAATAGTGCTGAATGGAAATGCCGAAATGATAAAATGTACCGTAAATATCTGAAATATGTATATTGCGAATTGCAGTTTTCGGACTTGCACAAAGCATTCTTATGGCACTGTATGAGCCTTTTGTATAAATGCCGCGAACAGTTATATCGTGAATCGGACCGCATGAGCCTTCCTGGGAGTTTAATGCAACGATATCATCGTAGCATGTTCCAAAAAGCTTTTCAATATGTCCGTGATGACAGTTTCCGCAGCAGTGTATTCCGTCCATATTGCATTGATAAAGGTTTCCGTCATTAAAATCAAATGTGATATTTTCTATGTTAAAATATGATACACTGTCAAGAGTCACAGAAAAATTACATGGGTCTTTTAGAGTGAGCGAGGATATATTTAAACCACGAACGTTATAGAAAAGAAAACCGAAGCCACTATAACCTTCGGGCTCATATTCTCCGCCACAAATCGGATTGGGATTTTGCTCTTTGTTGTTAAAATTCCAGATGCCACCTTCAACACTGATGTTTTCGCAGGGTGCATCGGGAGAATAATAATCAAGATATGTAGCCCACAGCTTTGAGTCGCTTCTTTTTTTATAATCGTCTACGGTTTTGTTTTTTATCATAACGCAGTTTGATGCACGTGCAAGACGTATTTCGGCAAATCTTGGGAGCACAAGTCTGAAATTTGAATGCAGCTCGAGCGGCCTTGAAATAAGATAGTGCACCTTTGGAATGGGCAAAACCACCTCGCAGGAAGTATCAATCATTTGTTGTATTGCATTTGTATCGTCATGTATACCATCACCATAAAGAGCATAATTCATACAAATCTCTCCTTTATTCTAAATTATATGTAATTAACTTTTTGTTGTCAAGCGTAAAAATCAGCGTGGCTTAATTTTCATATAATTCGGCTTGATTTTCATAATTTTAACTTTTGTGCTTTGCTTTTTGTCGCCACATACATACTTTTTCAATAAGCCAGAATAAAACCATAACGACGATTATGCTTGCCATATAAAGAAGCGACAGCTTCATAGCAGCACCAAAATCTATAAGCTCGTACGAACGGATGGGATAAATATAGTCAGCGTATGTTTGAACGTATATGTTTTTAAAAACAAAAAGGGATATAACAAACGATATAAGTGCCTGCAATATCTTGCCTGTGATATAAAAGATTGTACTCAAATCTGTGCCCGAAACAAGACTTGATACCTGGAGGTAAACGCTTATGCCTCCAAAGCCAATAAGTGCAGAGGTTATTGCAAGGCGCATATCAAGGGGTAACAAAGAAAAGGCGACATTTTTTGTGCCTGTTGAAATTTCGATTACACCGCTTATAAGAAGCAAGAGTGCAGAGCTATTAAAAAATGGTTTGAGTGATGATATTACAACAGAAAAAAGCACCGTAAAGCCGCATACGAGCAAAATGTTGTTTACAGAGCCGCTGACGGCTTCTTTTATTATGACTGAGAGCGGTTTTGAGACGGATATGTTTATATTTGATTTTGCAAAATAGCTTGTGCGGCGTATAAATAAGCTCAAAATAAAGCCGACCAAAACCGATGAGATAATGTGTATTATATAAAACGTGATACCAATCTGGCGACTTTGATACATAGATGCGCCGATGCAGCCGATTATAAAAAGCGGCCCTGAATTGTTGCAAAAGGCGAGAAGGTTTTGTGCCTCCTGCTTTGAAAGCTCGCCCTGTTTATACATATCGCATACGCACGCAGCACCGAGAGGATAGCCGCTTATAATGCCGAGCACAAAGCAGAGTGCACCTTTGCCCGACACACCGAAAACGGGGCGCATAATGACTTGCATAGGGTGTGATACGAGCGTGGCAAAGCCGAGGTTTATTAAAAGAGAGGAAAACACAAAAAACGGAAAAAGACTCGGCACAAGTACATTTGCACACAAATTGAGCGCGTCTTTTGATGCATTTATTGTATTTTCGGGAAAGATGAGCGTAGTTGCTATAAGATAGATTATTATCATGGCAAACACCGCTTTTTTTATCTTTGAAAAATATATCCTTTTTTTCTTCAACAAAATCCCTCCATAAAAAAAGAGTAATGCATTGCTTTTAATGTATATGACATTAAAAGGCTTTGTATTGCATAAAATTGTTATAAAAATATGGCAAAAATATATGAGGTGATATAACGTGAAAAAGAAAAAGCACCAAATAAATGTGCGTGAAACGGCGTATAAAAAATCGCGCGCAGAAAGAATGGCGGAGATATTTGATTTGCCAAAGGATATTGTGCTGAATCTTCCGAAGATGACCTTTACGGGAAACAGAGAGCTTTATGTGGAAAATTATCGGGGCATTGTAGAATATTCCGAGAGCGTGATGCGCTTTAATGCGGGTGATTACCTTGTTACAATTATGGGGCGTGGTCTTGGAATAAAAAATATTGCCACTGAGGAAATAACGCTTTGCGGCAATATAAAGTCGCTCGAATTTTGCTGAGGAGTGTATATATGCTTACTAAAATATTTTGTTTTTTGCGCGGATATGTCTGTGTTATAGTAAAAAGCCGCTTTATAGAGCGTTTTATAAATATCTGTATTGGAAAAAATATTTATCTTTGGGATATACGTTATAAAAACGAGTGTGAGGCGGATATGAAAATGAGTATGGGCTCGTTTCACAAAATACGTCCTGTTGCAAAAAAGACACATTCGAGCGTGCGTATACAGGCAAAAAAAGGACTTCCGATAATTTTTCACAGATATAAAAAGCGATACTTTTTTATGTCGGGCTTTATACTGGCGATTTGTTTTGTATTTATTATGTCGCAGTTTATATGGTCTATTGAGGTAGTGGGAAACGAAAATGTGGCGAGCGAGGAAATTTTGCAGGCGTTAGAGGAGCTTGGCTTTAAAAAAGGCAGATACAACAAGGCGTTTGATGCGCGCGATTTGAAAAATAACGCGCTTTTAAAGCTTGATAAATTAAGCTGGCTTTGGGTGGACATAAAGGGGAGCAAGGCCACGGTTACTGTAAATGAAAAAAAGCAGGCGCCGCAGCTTGTGCCCAAAAATACGCCATGTGATATTGTAGCGCTTCGCTCAGGAGTTATAAAGGATATGACCATAAAAGAGGGACAAAGCAGGGTGCAGATAGGACAGACAGTGATGGAAGGCGAGCTTTTGATAAGCGGAGTTGTTCAAAGTGAACGCATAGAGCCACGCTATACGCACGCATCGGGAGAGGTCGTTGCAAGAACATGGTATGAAAGCTCGGTCATTTATCCTTTATCGCGCGAGATACGTACACCCACGGGAAGACAAAAAAAGCATCATTCGCTTTGTATAGGAGATACAGAGATAAAATTTTTTCTAAGTAGTGGAAATGTATATGAAAATTATGATACAATAGAAAAAAAGCATGATTTGGTTATTTTTGGATATTATACAGGGCTTTCGTGGAAGACTTTGGTTTATGATGAGGTTGATGTTACATATGAGCCTCTTTCGAGCGAGCAGGTTATGGAAAATGTAAAAGGTGAGCTTGAATCAAAGATTATTCCCGTAAGTGGTGAAAGCGCGCTGCTGGTGGCAAGTGATTTGCGCTATACGCCTTATGACGATGAAAATATAAAGGTTACACTTACGGCAGAATACAGCGAGCCGATTGGATATGAAAAGACAATAGAAATGATTTTTGATTCATATACAAAAAATACGCAAAAAGAGTAAATTTGCCGTTTAAAGTGTTGATACTTTCCAAAAAATAGATTATAATAGATATATACAAAAGAGAAACGGGAGTGAATGTTTTTTGATAGAAAAGGTTTATACACTTGATGAGGGCATTGATGTCGGCGCATTGTTCGGAAGCTTTGACAGTAATATAAAGCTTATTGAAAAGGAGCTTAATGTCAAGATACTCAATCGTGGATGTGATATAAAAATTCTCGGTGAAGAGAAAAATGCTGAAAATGCCATAAAGGTGCTTGATAATCTTGGCGCAATACTTAGCCGCGGCGAAGCGCTCGGCGAGCAAAACGTTTTATATACAATATCAATGGTTGAGGACGGACTTGAACAGGGACTTGGCAGTCTTGGAGCAGATGTTGTGTGCATAAGCTCAAAGGGAAAGCCCATAAAGAGTAAAACTCTCGGACAAAAAAAGTATATAAATATGATTAAAAACAATACGGTAACGTTTGGTATAGGCCCTGCCGGAACGGGTAAGACATACCTTGCTGTTGCGGCGGCGGTTACTGCGTTTAGAAACAAAGAGGTCAGCCGTATAATCCTCACGCGTCCCGCTGTTGAGGCGGGCGAAAAGCTTGGATTTTTGCCGGGCGATTTGCAGATGAAGGTTGACCCGTATTTAAGACCGCTTTATGATGCGATGTACGATATGCTTGGAGCGGAGAGCTATCAGAAGTATCTTGAGCGTTCTATGATAGAGGTTGCGCCGCTTGCGTATATGCGCGGACGCACGCTTGATGATGCGTTTATTATCTTGGATGAGGCGCAAAATACCACGCCCGAGCAGATGAAGATGTTTTTGACTCGCATAGGCTTTGGCTCGCGCGCAATCGTTACGGGCGATATTACACAGGTTGACCTTCCCGATGGAAAAAAGTCAGGACTTAAAGAAGCATCAAAAATTCTTAAAAATATTGAAGGTATAGATTTTTGTTATCTCAGCGAAAAAGATGTTGTGCGTCATCCGCTTGTGCAAAAGATTATAACGGCGTATGAAAAGGCGGAGCAGGACAGGGCAAGACGTAATGCATCAAGAGAGAAAAATTACTAAATGAGGAGTTATTTATATGCAAATTGCAGAGGTATTTATTGAAAATGAGCAGGACGTATGTGAGTTTACAGAGGGTATGGAAGAGCTTATTTCAAATGTTATAAACAAGGTTTTAGAGCAGGAAAACTTTACAAACGAATGTGAGGTTTCGGTTGTTATAACCGATGATGAAAATATCTGTATGCTTAATGCCGAGCACAGAGAAAAGGACTCGGCAACAGATGTTTTGTCATTTCCGATGCTCGAATTTGACGAAGAGCACAATATAATAAGCGACGATGAGTACGGGGTGCTTTTGCTTGGAGATATTGTGATAAGCCTTGAAAGAGCGTGCGCGCAGGCCACCGAGTACGGCCATTCGATTATTCGTGAGATTGGTTTTTTGTGCGCTCACAGCACTCTTCACCTTCTTGGATATGACCATGAAGACAGCGAAGAGAGCCGCCTTGTGATGCGTGAAAAAGAGGAAAAAGCACTTTCGGCTCTTGGACTCACAAGATAGTACATATCTTAATTTTAAATAATATGGCAAAGATAAGGGGTAGACAATTTTGATTAATAATAATTTTAAATCGGGATTTGTGTCGATAATAGGACGCCCGAATGTCGGCAAATCCACACTTTTAAATTCGCTTGTGGGCGAAAAAATAGCGATAATTTCTGATAAGCCGCAGACGACGAGAAATAAAATTCTTGCGATAAGAAATACCGATGAGGCACAAATTATATTTACTGACACACCAGGTATTCACAAGCCGAAAAACAAGCTTGGAGAATATATGGTAAAGGTTGCAAATGAGTCGATGGGTGAGATGGATGTTGTTTTGTTTGTTGTTGATGCAACAAATAAGACGACAGAGCCTGAAAGAAATATAGCGGCAAACCTTGCTTCGCTTCGTGTACCTGTAATTTTGGTTATAAACAAGGTTGACCTTGTTCATAAAGAGTCGATACTTCCGCTTATTGCAGATTTTAGCAGCCTTCACAATTTTGAGGCAATTGTGCCTATAAGTGCGCTAAAAGAAGATGGCACGGACAGACTTTTGGATGAAATTATGCACTATATTCCCGAAGGTCCTGCGTTTTTCCCTGACGATATGATTACTGATCAGCCCGAAAAGCAGATTGCGGCAGAAATTATACGCGAAAAGCTTTTGTGGCTTCTTGATAAAGAGGTTCCGCACGGAATTGCAATTGAGATTATGAAAATGACAGAAGGCGACAAAATGACATCGATTCAGGCAAACATTTACTGTGAGAAGGCGTCGCATAAGGGCATTGTAATAGGCAAGGACGGCGCACTTTTGAAAAAAGTGGGAACGATGGCGCGTATAGACATTCAAAAAATGCTTGGCAGAAAGGTTTTTCTTGAGCTTTGGGTAAAGGTAAAAAGCGACTGGAGAAACAATAATTACCTTATAAGAAATTTTGGTTACGAATAAAAAAATAATATAAATTTACGATTAAAAACTTAAAAATTGTCAATGCTATCTATGTAAGAATAATTTAATTGACAGGGGGCAATTTTTATGTTTTACGAGTATATGTGGCAAAAATTTTTTATGACGGGAAACATTTTGGATTATATCATTTTCAGAGAGGTTGAAAATGATATAGAAGATTTTGAGCAGCTACAAGAAAGAGAGCCTTTGACAGTTTGATATTAAAATTATACAGCCGCCACCAAAAATACGCATCGGGCGGCTGTGATTATACATATAGGTGTGTTATTATGGAAACTATTACTACAAACGGGCTTGTGATAAAGCAGACAAATTATGGAGAAGCGGACCGCATTTTGCATATTTTCACCGAAAAGCTTGGTATTGTAAGCGTACTATGCAAGGGCGCAAGAAAATACAAAAGCCATCAGGGAAGTGCATCGCAGCTTTTATATTATTCTTCGTTTACGCTTGTGAGCGGTAAGGGAATGTATCAGATGCGCGGAGCAAGTACGATTGAAAGCTTTTTCTCGCTTTCAGAGAGTCTTGAAAAAATTGCGCTTTGCACATATCTTTTTGATATAACAAAGGCGCTTGTGCCTGAAAATATGCCAGAGCAGGCGGTTTTGTCGCTTCTTTTAAATACTTTGTATATATTAAAAACAAAAGAGCGCGACCTTTCTTTGATAAAGGCGGCGTATGAGCTTCGGCTTTTGGCGCTGACGGGATACATGGCAAATTGCGAAGAGTGTTGTATATGCGCGCGTGGGTGTAAGGCTGCGTATTTTTCTTCTTCGCACGGCGGTATAGTATGTGATAATTGCCCGCCGCCTGCAGACAGTATAAAAATATCTTCGTCTGTGCAAAAGGCTATGGACTACATAACAAAAAATGATGCAGACAAGATTTATTCGTTTACCATTTCCGATGATGCTGCGCGTGAACTTGGTGTGGCATGTGAAAAATTTTTGCTATCTTGTGCGGAGCGTAATTTTTTGTCGCTTGATTATTATAAAAGTGTATGTGAGCTGTGATAACAAGTGTGGTTTTATCGCAGCTTTTTTGTGCATAATTGGGAATTGCTACATAAGAAATTAAAAAAATTGCAGTTTTTTAAAAATTTTTTCAAAAAACACTTTACTATTTTAGCATAATAAAGTATAATATAAATTGTTCGATAAAAAATATCGAAATACATAACTTTTAAAGGGGAGTTTTTATTATGAAAAAGATTATTTCAATCGTATTGGCAGCTATGCTGGTAGTGTGCATGGTTTTGAGCGGTTGTGGAACACAGCCTACTTCAAACAACGCAGAAGATGTATCACTTGATACGATAAAAGAAGCAGGCAAGATTGTTGTTGGTCTTGATATCGCATTCCCACCTATGGGATTCCAGGATGAGAACAACGAAATCGTTGGCCTTGATGTTGACCTTGCAAAAGCAGTTGGCGAAGTTTTGGGCGTTGAGGTAGAGCTTCGTCCTATCGACTGGAAGGCAAAAGAGCTTGAGCTTGATGGCGGCAAAATCGACGTTATCTGGAACGGTTACACAATCACTGATGAAAGAAAAGAAAAAGTTCTTTTCAGCGATCCGTATCTTGCAAACAAGCAGATTGTTATAGTAAAAGCTGATTCCGACATAAAGGCGAAAGCCGATATCGCAGGCGGCAAGGTTGGCTTGCAGACAGGCTCAACTGCTGAAGATGCAATCAAAGCTGATGCAATTTATCCGGAAATTGAAAAGAGCCTTATGATGTATGATGACAACAACACAGCTATGATGGACCTTGAAGCAGGCAGAATTGCAAGCGTTGTTGTTGACGAGGTTGTAGGAAAGTACTATCTTTCAAAGCACGAGGGCAAATTCAGAATTCTTGATGAAGACTTTGGCTCAGAAGAATATGGCATAGGTTTCAGAAAAGCAGACGTAGCTTTCCGCAATGCCGTTCAGGAAGCAATTAACACACTTAAAGAAAACGGCAAGGCTGACGAAATTTCACTTAAGTGGTTTGGTCAGGAAGGTCTTATTCTGTGATAGCCGCTTAAGGTAAAATTGATTTTTTTAAGTATGCCATGGGGCAAAACTGCCCTGTGGCATATGAATTTATCAGCTTGTATGGAAGGGTAGATAAAAATGGCGCAGGTTGCAAGTATGTGGGAATATTTTTTGAGGGTTTCGCAAAACATCAGCGACGGTCTTGGTGTAACTTTGGGACTGTTTTGCCTTACAATCCTTTTGTCAATTCCGCTAGGACTCATAATATCGCTTGGCGCTGTCGGATCATTTAAACCGCTCGGTGCCGTAGTAAAATTTTATATATGGCTTTTGCGTGGAACACCGCTTTTGTTGCAGCTGTTGTTCGTATATTTTGGTCTGCCTAAATTCGGATTTAATATCGAGAATTTTCCTGCAGCGGTTATAGCTTTTGTATTAAACTATGCGGCGTATTTTGCCGAAATTTTCCGTGCGGGAATACAGTCTATTGACAAAGGACAGTTCGAGGCCGCAAAGGCGCTTGGACTTTCAAATGCACAAACTATGACTAAAGTTATAATTCCGCAGACGGTAAGCCGTGTTTTGCCGCCCGTAGGAAACGAGGCAATCACACTTGTAAAGGATACATCGCTTGTGTCTATTATTGCACTTTCCGATATAATGCATCAGACGCGCGTAATCGTAATGCGCGAGGCAAGTGTAGCGGCGTTTATTGTTGCGGCGATATTCTACCTTATTATGACGTTTGTGCTTACAAAGCTGTTTTCATATCTTGAAAAACGCTTTTCAAAAAGCCAGCTTGTATAAAGAGAAAATTGATTTAAGGATTGTGCGCGGGCACAATCCTTATTTTTTTGTAGCAAAAAGCCCGACAATTTTCTATGTAGAGAAGGTATTTTGAGAAACTTTGTAAAAAAATACATTTTGAGTGTATTTTTCCCTTGATTATAAGAGAAAATAATGATAAAATAGTAACAATGGTGTAAATTCACTAATTTTTGGTACAAGTAATTTATTATTATGAGAGGTGTAACAAGATGAATTTTTCTCACGAAGTTGAAAACATGTGCTGCGTTGCAAAGGGCGTATCACACGGTCCGGCACCTATTCCGCAGGAGGGTAAGTGGACGCAGTCAAAACAAATCAGCGACATTAACGGTCTTACACATGGTGTAGGCTGGTGTGCTCCTCAGCAGGGTGCCTGCAAGCTCACACTTAATGTCAAGAAAGGTATTATTGAAGAGGCTTTGGTTGAAACAATAGGCTGTTCGGGTATGACGCACTCTGCCGCTATGGCAAGTGAGGCGCTCGTTGGCAAGACACTACTCGAAGCTCTTAATACAGACCTTGTATGTGATGCTATTAATACTGCAATGCGCGAGTTGTTCTTGCAGATTGTATACGGTAGAACACAGACAGCATTTTCTGATGATGGTCTTCCGATTGGTGCAGGTCTTGAGGACCTTGGTAAGGGACTCAGAAGCCAGACAGGTACAGTATTTTCCACAAACGCAAAAGGTGTTCGTTACCTTGAGCTTGCCGAAGGTTATATTACCCAGGTAGCGCTCGATGCTGATAACCTTGTTATAGGTTATAAGTTTGTACATCTTGGCAAAATGATGGAAAATATTAAAAAAGGAATGTCGGCTGATGAGGCTCTTAAAAAGGCATCAGGCCAGTACGGCAGATTTGACGACGCTGTAAAGGTTATTGACCCGCGTGCTGAGTAAGTCTGTAAATTTATAAAGGAGGACTAATAAAATGGCTTTATTTGAAAGTTATGAAAGAAGAATTGACCATATAAACGAAGTTTTGAAAGAAAACGGCATTTCCTCTATCGAGGAGGCAAGAAAAATCTGTGAAGATAAGGGCATAGACGTATACAACCTTGTAAAAGGTATTCAGCCAATATGCTTTGAGAACGCATGCTGGGCATACATCGTAGGTGCCGCAATCGCAATTAAAAGAGGCGTTACAAACGCTGCTGATGCTGCTGCTGTTATCGGCGAAGGCTTGCAGGCTTTCTGCATAAAGGGTTCTGTTGCTGACGACAGAAAGGTTGGTCTTGGACATGGTAACCTTGCTTCGATGCTTTTGAAGGAAGAAACAAAGTGCTTTGCTTTCCTTGCAGGACATGAGTCTTTTGCTGCTGCTGAAGGTGCAATCGGTATTGCAAAGTCAGCTAACAAGGTTCGTAAAGAGCCTTTAAAGGTTATCCTCAACGGTCTTGGCAAAGATGCTGCACAGATTATTTCAAGAATCAACGGTTTTACATTTGTTGAAACAGATTTTGATTATTACACAGGCGAGCTTAAGATTGTAAGCACAAAGGCTTATTCAAACGGCGAGCGTGCTGCTGTAAATTGTTACGGCGCAAACGACGTTCGTGAAGGCGTTGCAATCATGCATCACGAGTCAGTTGACGTATCAATTACAGGTAACTCAACAAACCCGACACGTTTCCAGCATCCTGTTGCAGGTACTTATAAGAAAGAGTGCCACGAAATCGGCAAAAAGTACTTCTCAGTTGCATCGGGCGGCGGTACAGGAAGAACACTCCATCCTGATAACATGGCTGCAGGTCCTGCTTCCTATGGTATGACAGATACAATGGGAAGAATGCACTCAGACGCTCAGTTTGCAGGTTCTTCATCAGTTCCGGCTCACGTTGAAATGATGGGACTTATCGGTATGGGTAATAACCCAATGGTAGGTGCTACTGTTGCAGTTGCAGTTGCTATTGAAGAAGCAAGCAAATAATTGAATAACGTATAAATGAAAACAGGCACATCAATTTGATGTGTCTGTTTTTGTGTGAGTATTTGAGTATTATTCAAACAAAAAACATTTACATATATGTCAATTTGTGATATACTACCTAAGATGTGTATTTATATTAATGTTAGAAGGTGTTTTTATGATAACAAGAATTAAAAATGCAAAACTGATATTGCCCGATAAAATTGATGAAAACTCATTTTTGTATTATGAGAATAGTATTATCAGTGCGATAACGGATAAAGAACTTTCGTATGACAATGAAATCGATGCAAATGGATGCTATGTATCACCGGGCTTTATTGATATTCACACTCACGGTGGCGGCGGATACGATTTTATGGACGGCGGCACAGATGCGATTGTCAACGGCGTGGCTATGCATTTAAAGCATGGAACAACGTCAATTCTTCCTACATCGCTTGCGTGCTCAAATGACGTGCTTTTGGAGTTTTTAAAGGATTTAAAGACAGTTGTTGACAACGGACTTTGCCTATCCAATATTGTTGGTGCACACCTTGAAGGACCGTATTTCTCACATGCTCAAAGCGGTGCACAAAACCCCGATTACATAATAGCGCCAAAGCCTGATGAATATGAGTATATTATAAAAAATTATGGCTCTCTTATTAAGCGTTGGAGCTTTGCACCTGAGCTTGAGGGCAGTGAGCGTTTTTGCAAAATACTTGTAGAAAACGGAATTTTGCCTTCCATTGGACACAGCGATGCAACGTATGACGAGCTTTTGCCAGCTTATGAAGCGGGCGTGCGTATGGTAACGCATCTTTATTCGGGAATGTCAACGATAGTAAGAAAGGGCGGTTTCAGACAACTTGGTGTTATTGAGAGTACATACCTTCTTGACGATATGAATGCAGAGATAATTGCTGATGGCTGTCATCTGCCTGCGCCACTTTTGAAGCTTATCGTTAAACAGCTTGGCACAGATAATATTTGTCTTGTTACAGATTCTATGCGCGGAGCGGGTATGCCCGACGGTGAGTCACTTCTCGGAAGAAAGGCAGAGGGGATGCCTTGTGTTATAGAGGACGGTGTAGCAAAGCTTATGGACCGCTCGGCTTTTGCGGGAAGCGTTGCTACGGCAGACAGACTTGTTCGTACAATGGTGCAAAAAGCAGGCATTGACGTAGCTGAGGCAGTAAAAATGATAACCATAAATCCGGCAAAAATACTTGGTCTTGACAATCGCGGACGTCTCTATGAAGGATGCGTAGCTGATATCGTTATTTTTGATGATGATATTAATATCAAGTGTGTTATAGCGCAGGGAAAGACTGTTTGATTTTTGTTGTTTAATGTAATAATTAGTAATATTTTTCTTATTACTATTGACTTTTTTGGTATTTTTGATAAACTATAAGTTAGTGGAAAATTGGTTTATATATGATTATGCAGTTTTTTACGAAGGTCAAAAGCTAATATAGTTACTGACCGATAAAATACGGAGGTAGATTTGATTGAAGAACACAGAAAAAACAATGGAGAAAATAGTTGCGCTGTGTAAGAGCAGAGGTTTTGTATATCCCGGCTCGGAAATATACGGCGGACTTGCAAACTCATGGGACTATGGCCCGCTTGGTGTTGAGTTTAAAAACAACGTAAAGCGTGCATGGTGGAAAAAATTTATACAGGAGTCACCTTATAACGTAGGACTTGATGCGGCAATTATTATGAACCCGCGTGCGTGGGTTGCATCGGGCCACGTTGGTGGATTTTCAGATCCTTTGATGGACTGTAAGGAATGTAAAGCGCGTTTTCGTGCAGACCAGCTTATTGAGGATTTCATGAAATCTAAAGGCGAGGTTATAAGCGTTGATGGCTGGAGCAACGAAAAGATGCTCGAGTTTATAAAGGAAAATAATGTCGTTTGCCCCGAATGTGGTAAAGCGAATTTCACAGATATCCGTAAGTTTAACCTTATGTTCAAGACATTCCAGGGTGTTACAGAGGATGCTCAGTCAGAGCTTTATCTTCGTCCTGAAACAGCACAGGGTATTTTTGTAAACTTCAAAAATGTGCAGCGTACATCGAGAAAGAAGATACCTTTTGGTATAGGTCAGGTTGGTAAATCGTTCCGTAACGAGATTACACCCGGAAACTTCGTGTTCAGAACACGCGAGTTTGAACAGATGGAGCTTGAATTCTTCTGCAAGCCCGGTACGGACCTTGAGTGGTTTGCATATTGGAAAAAGTATTGCATGGACTTTTTACTTTCGCTTGGTCTTCGCGAAGAAAATGTTCGTTTCCGTGACCATGAAAAAGAAGAGCTTTCGCACTATTCAAATGCTACAACAGATATCGAGTTTGTGTTCCCGTTTGGCTGGGGCGAGCTTTGGGGCATAGCTGACAGAACAGATTTTGACTTAAAGCAGCACGCAGAGCACTCGGGTGAGTCTATGGAATACCTTGACCCGACAACAAACGAAAAGTATGTGCCATATTGCGTTGAGCCGTCACTTGGCGCAGACAGAGTTGCACTTGCATTTTTGGTTGATGCATATGATGAGGAGCAGCTTGAAGGCGATGATGTAAGAGTTGTACTTCACTTGCATCCGGCGCTTGCACCGATTAAGGCAGCAATTTTGCCGCTTTCAAAGAAGCTTTCTGACGATGCGACAAAGATTTTTGAAACACTTTCGAAGAAGTATCGTGTAGAGTTTGACGAAACAGGTTCAATTGGTAAGCGTTATCGCAGACAGGACGAAATCGGAACTCCGTTTTGTATCACATACGACTTTGACTCGCAGCAGGATGGTTGCGTAACAGTGCGTGAGCGTGATAGCATGGAGCAGATTCGTATGCCGATTACTGAACTTGAGAGTTATTTGGAAGAAAAGCTTGCATTTTAATAAGCTTAAACATTCGATTATATTTTAAAGAAATTAATATATAATAATCATCTTTAAGGAGGAAAATTACCAATGAAGGCAAAAAGTATAACTTTCTTAGTATTGACCTTGATTTTGGTTGTGGCGATAACTTTTCTTTCGCTCTTTGGCCTCAATCTATTTGGAAAACAATACTATACAGGTATTTTACAGGAGGGTGGACTTAACCAGGGTATCGACCTTGCGGGTGGTTCCACAATCACATTTGAGGCTGACAAAATTGATGTAACACAAGAGGAAATGGATTCTGTTGAGGCTGTTATGCGTGCGCGTCTTGCGGGCGAAGGCTATACAGAGGCAAGAGTCAGCAGAAACCAGTCAACACCTAATAGAATTCGCGTTGAAATTCCATCAGTTACAAACACAGACGATGCTATTAAGCTTCTCGGCTCAACTGCTAAATTAAGCTTTGCTGATGCTGATGGCAACATCGTTATGGATGGCGCAGATGTTAAGAGCGCGGCGTATAAGTTCGGACAGATAAGCGAAACAGGCGGTTCGGTTCACTATGTAGAGCTTAATTTGAACGACACAGGTGTAGAGAAATTTTCGGATGCAACAGCAAACGCTGTGGCTATGACGTCGGAAGGTAAGAACTATATAGCAATTATGATAGATGATACTATCATATCTGCACCTTCTGTAAATGAGCAGATTACAACAGATACATGCGTTATCTCGGGTTCATTTGATCAGGCAAGTGCATCGATGCTTGCAAACCAGATTAAATCAGGTCAGCTCCCTGTTTCTTTAACAGCAATTGAGAGTAGCACAGTAGGTGCAGAGCTTGGTGAAAATGCACTTTCAACAAGTCTTTGGGCATCACTTATCGGAATTATCCTTGTTATGATATTTATGCTTATCTTCTATCGTTTGCCGGGTCTTGTAGCAGATATTGCTCTTCTTGGTTATATCGGTGTAATGTGCTTTATTATAGGTGCATTCAAGATTAATCTAAGCCTTTCAGGTATTGCAGGTATTGTTTTGTCAATCGGTATGGCGGTAGATGCTAACGTAATTATATTTGAAAGAATTAAAGAAGAAATTAAGAGCGGAAAAACAATTCGTGCATCTGTTGATGCAGGCTTCCACAGAGCGCTAAGCGCTATTATGGACGGTAACATTACAACGCTTATAGCTACTGTTGTACTTTGGCTCTCGGGCGTAGCTACTGTTCAGGGCTTTGCAGTAACTTTGTTTATCGGTGTTGTATTGTCAATGCTTTCAGCAATCACACTTACGAAGTTCTTGTTAAAGCAGATTGTTGGTCTTAATGTAAAGAACACAAAGCTTTATGGTGCGTAAGAAAGGGAGGAATTAAAATGTTTAGCGTTACAAAAAATAAGGTATGGCTGTTGTTACTCCCTATTGTACTCATTATTGCAGGTATAATCGGGCTTTTGGTAAATGGCGGCTTTAAACAGGATATTGACTTTGCAGGCGGAACATCAATGCAGATTGATATCGGCAGAACACTTAGTGGCAGCGAGCGTGAAGAACTTTCAAAGGTATACTCAGATGCAGCAAAACTTGAGGTTAAGCCTATTGTACAAACTACAGGTCAGGCATTTGACCAGGTAATTGTTAAGTCGACAACACTTAACGAGGAGCAAAAAAATCTTGCTTTTGAGGCTGTAAAAAACAAGTTCTCACTTGCTGATGATGCGCTTTTGAGCACATCAAGTCAGAGTGCAAGCTATGGTAATGAGATGAAGAGAAATACACTTTTGTATTCACTTATTGCTGCAATTTTGATGCTTATATATATTGCAATACGTTTTGAGTGGAAAAAGGGTATTATGGCGGTTGCAGCTCTTGCAATAAACATTCTTGTTATGCTTTCTGTATATGCAATATGCAAGATTCCGCTTTCAACAACATTTATCGCAGCTATTTTGACAGTTTTGGGTTATTCAATTAATGATACAATCGTTATCTTTGACAGAATAAGAGAAAATACAAAACGTTCAAAGAAAGAATCTGCAACCCAGATTACTGAAAAGAGTATCTGGCAGAGTATGACTCGTACAATCAATACTTCTATCACAACTCTTGTTACTATCGTAATTCTCTACTTTATGGGTGCAACTGCACTTAAAGACTTTGCGCTTCCGATTATAATCGGTGTTATATGCGGTTCTTATACATCAATCTTTGTTGCAAGTCCGTGGTGGGCTGCTTGGAGCGATGTAAATTACAAAGCACCAAAGCAGAAAAAAGCTAAGGCATAATAAAAGGGCATAATAAAAAGGCTTTTGAGAAATCAAAAGCCTTTTTTTGTTATTACGGATTTATTTATCAAGAGATGACAAAACCTCAAAGAAATTCGGGAAAGAAATGTCAACGACGTGTGGGTTTTCGATTGTGCTTTCACCTTTTGCGGCAAGTGCTAAAACTGCCATACTCATTGCCATTCTGTGGTCGTTGTATGTTAAAAAGTCTGCACCGCGCACTTCGTTTTTGCCATTTATAATCATTCCGTCATCCGTGGCGGTTATATCAACGCCGGCGCGTTTTAGCTCGCACACAACGGCATCTAATCTGTTTGATTCTTTTACCTTTAACTCTGTTGCATCTTTTATAATCGTGGTTCCGCTTGCAAATGCCGCAGCTACGGCAATTATAGGTATTTCATCTATAAGACGGCCTATGATATCGCCTTCTATTGTGCATGCGTGAAGCGGAGCAGAGGATATTGTCATATCGCAGACCTTTTCAAAACCGAAATAACGCTCGTTTTCAAGCTTTATATCAGCGCCCATTTGCAAAAGAATATCCAATATGCCACTGCGTGTTTCGTTTATTCCTACATTCAGTAGCGTGATTTGAGAATTTGGCACGATTGATGCTGCCACCATAAAAAATGCGGCAGACGATATATCGGCAGGAACTGTTATATCCTGCGCGTGCAGGTTTTCGGTGGGCAGTATAGTTATTGTATTATTTGATGTAGTTATATTGGCGCCCATATGCGAAAGCATAAGCTCGGTGTGGTTGCGGCTTTGCTGTGGCTGGATAATTGTTGTTTCACTGTCTGCGTACATAGCGGCAAGAATTATTGATGATTTAAGCTGCGCAGAAGCGACGGGGAGTGTATATGAAATTCCGTGAAGCTTTCTGCCTTTGATATACAGAGGACAAAAATCGCTGCTTATATCTGCGCCCATAAGGCTAAGTGGCTCTCTTATGCGTTTCATCGGACGCTTTCTGATTGAAAAATCTCCATCTATTACAGAGTCAAATTCCTGAGCGGACAAAATTCCCGCCAAAAGACGTGTTGTTGTGCCCGAGTTTCCTGTATAAAGTGTTTTTGATGGCGCTGAAAGTGAGTGCATACCTTTGCCGTTTACCGTAACAGTTGTATCGTTTATATCGATGCAAATCCCCATTTTTGCGAAGCAGTCAATTGTGGAAAGACAGTCGGCGCCGTTTAAAAAGCCCGTGATGCTTGTTTTTCCGTTTGCAAGTGCACCAAGCATAACTGCTCTGTGCGATATTGATTTGTCGCCCGGAACAACAATCTCTCCGCGAAGCCTTGAGGATGGTTTGATTATCATAAAAATCAGTCCTTGTCATAGAAAATATTGTGAAAAATTAAATATTAATTTTGATGATTTATACTTTACAATATTATACATTAAAAAGATAAAAAAGTAAACATATACCTTATAAAACACCAATATTATATTTAATGGTCGGTACATAAACGCAGAAAACATTTATATATACAATAGCGACAAATAAGTATTTTTATGTATAAATTGCACATAAAAAAATGTTAATATTGTTTATATTTTAGGTAGGAAAAACAAAAATAACATAGAATATTGCATATTATAGGGAGAAAATAGCTTTCTGAATATATAATTCGGGAGTATAATAAATAAAACTCGGGAGGTAGTTAACATGGGAAATTTTAAACCGGAAAAAATCAGAAACATTTGCTTTGCAGGTCATGGCAGATCGGGAAAGACGACTCTGTGTGAGGCTATGCTTTACTACAGTGGTGGTATTGACCGTTTTGGAAGCGTTGCAGACGGAACATCAGTAATGGATTATGACCCTGAGGAGATAAAGCGTAATTTTTCGATAAGCACGACGGTTGCGCCGGTAGAATATAAAGATTGCAAAATTAACCTTATCGACACACCCGGATATTTTGATTTTGTCGGCGGTGTATGTGAAGGTATGCGCGGAGCCGATAGCGTTGTTATAACAGTAAGCGGCAAGTCGGGCGTAGGCGTTGGCACTGAAAACGTGTTCAGAAGCGCAGTAAAGGCGAAAAAGCCTATCGCCATGTTTATTACAAAGCTTGAAAATGAACATTCCGATTATGATGGAATTTTAGAACAGATAAAAAGTCGTTTTGGTTCGGCGGTTGTGCCGTTTACCATTCCGATTATAGAGGATAAAAAGGTAATGGGCTTTGTGGATGTAATTTCTCAGAAGGCATATACCTATGATGGCTTTAAATGCACAGAAACTGCAATGCCCGCCGATATGGCCGATAAGATTTCGGATGCGAGAAATGTATTGTTTGAGCAGATTGCTGAAACTGATGAAGCTCTTATGGAAAAGTTTTTTGACGGCGAAGAATTCAGCGAACAGGAAATTTTTGACGGAATCAAGAATGGACTCAAAGAGAGCATAATTGTTCCTGTGTTTGCGGGCGAGCTTTCAAAGGGTGCGGGCGTGAGCTTGTTTATGGATGCGCTTATTTCGTATATGCCATCACCTGTGGATGTTGATGCAGTACTTGCTACAAACACAAAAACTGAGGATATAGTTGAGCTTAGTGCAAGTGAAGACGGCGATGTTGTTGCATGTGTATTTAAAACAGTAGCAGACCCATACGTTGGCAAGCTTTCGATTTTCCGTGTTATATCGGGCGTTATGAAGAGTGATTCGACTCTTTACAATCCTACAAAGGACATAAGCGAGAAAATCGGACGTCTTTATACAATCAAAGGTAAAAAACAGGTAGAAACAGACAGCGTTGTTGCAGGTGATATCGGTGCGGTAACAAAGCTTGCGGGCACTACAACCGGCGATACGCTTTGCAAGCCCGGTCTTAATATAGCGCTTGAAGCTATTGATTATCCGGCGCCTGTTATTTCGCTTGCTGTGCTTCCCGTTGCAAAGGGCGATGAGGAAAAGATACACGCGGGACTTGTAAAGCTTAGAGAGGAAGACCCCACATTTAAGGTTTCAAATAACCACGAAACTCACCAGATGATTATAGAAGGTCAGGGTGAGCAGCATATAGATGTTATCGTGAGCAAGCTCAAGACAAAATACGGCGTAAGCGTAAAGCTTGAGGAGCCGATTGTGCCATATCGAGAGGCAATCAAGGGACGTGCAAAGGTTGAAGGAAAGCACAAGAAGCAATCGGGCGGACATGGACAGTACGGTCACGTTGTAATTGAGTTTGAGCCGGGTAGTCAGGATGGACTTGAATTTGCAGAAAATGTCTTTGGCGGCAGCGTTCCGAAAAACTATTTCCCTGCTGTTGAAAAGGGACTTCGTGATTGTATGGAGCATGGTGTTTTGGCAGGTTATCCGGTAGTGAGTCTTAAGGCTACACTGCTTGATGGCTCATACCATCCGGTTGACTCGTCGGAAATGGCGTTCAAGGTTGCGGCGGGACTTGCATTTAAGACAGGTCTTGCACAGGCAAATCCGATACTTCTTGAGCCTATCGGTTATCTGAAAGTAAGTATTCCGGAAAATATGATGGGCGATATAATCGGCGATATCAACAAGCGCCGTGGCCGCATACTTGGAATGGGCAGCGGAGAGGTTGAGGCAGAGGTTCCTGTTGCAGAAATGTTTAAATATGCAACTGATTTGCGTTCGATGACACAGGGCAAGGGAAGCTTCTCATTTGATTTTGTTCGCTATGAAGAAGCACCGAAGAATGTTGTTGATAAAGTTATTATGGACGCAAAAGCCAAACAAAGTGAGTGATTTTGGGTGTTTTTTGGGCAAAAGTAACAAAGATTTTTAACATCAAAAAAATGGGTGGGGCGCAGACTATGCGCCCCATAGCTTTTGTGCATTGTATACAAAAATGCGTTTTTGTTTTTGTTCAAATAGGTTATGTCAATTTTAATTTGGATGTGTTATAATAATCTACGTTGATAGTGCAACACTATTTAAAAATCGAAAGGGGTATTTTACCAAATGTCAAATTTAAGTTTAAAGGGTATTTACAAAAGATATTCGGGCGGCGTTGTTGCTGTAAGCGACTTTAACCTCGATATCGAAGATAAGGAATTTATAATTCTTGTAGGACCTTCAGGTTGTGGTAAGTCGACAACACTTCGTATGATTGCAGGTCTTGAAGAAATCAGTGATGGTGAGCTCTACATAGACGGCAGACTCGTAAACGAGGTTGCTCCTAAGGATAGAGATATAGCGATGGTTTTCCAGAACTACGCACTTTATCCGCATATGACAGTTTTTGAGAACATGGCATTCGGTCTTAAGCTAAGAAAGACACCTAAGGCTGAGATTACAAGACGTGTTCATGAGGCTGCACAGATTCTTGATATCGAGCACTTGCTCGACAGAAAGCCGAAGGCACTTTCAGGTGGACAGAGACAGCGTGTTGCTCTTGGTCGTGCAATCGTTCGTGAGCCTAAGGTATTCTTGATGGACGAGCCGCTTTCAAACCTTGATGCAAAGCTTCGTGTTCAGATGAGAACAGAGATTGGTAAGCTTCATCAGAAGCTCCAGACAACATTCATCTACGTTACACATGACCAGACAGAAGCTATGACAATGGGTAGCCGTATCGTTGTTATGAAGGATGGTATTGTTCAGCAGGTTGACTCACCGTCAAATCTTTATATGAATCCTTGCAACATGTTCGTTGCAGGCTTTATTGGTAGCCCACAGATGAACTTTATAAACGCTACTGTTGTTAAAAAGGATGACGGAATCTGGATCGAGTTTGGTAACAGCGCTGTTAAGCTTCCTGAGGGTAAGGCAGCTAACCTTGATGAAAGCTACATCGGTAAAGAGGTTGTTATGGGTATTCGTCCTGAAAACCTCCACGATGAAGAAAACTATATTTCAACAATGCCTGAAACAACTGTTGATGCAAACGTTGAAATTACAGAAATGATGGGTGCTGAAACATACTTGTATCTCAAGATTGAGGGCACACAGTTTGTTGCAAGAGTTAACCCGCGCTCAACTGCTGCATCTGGCGACAAGATTAAAATTACATTTGATGGTAATAAGATTCACTTGTTCGATAAGGACAGTGAGATTGCAATTTTGCACTAATAATTAAAAAATTAAAGCCGTGTCGTACGACACGGCTTTTTTGTATGTTATTTTTCGGTGTTATTCTCGCAGTCTTTATTACAGCAATCACAGCCGCAACCACAGCAACCACTGCCTTTCTTTTTTCGACTTCGTAAACAATAATATGAAATACATACGAGTGCAATCAAAATAAGTATCACTACTAAATCTGCAGTTTTCATTTTATTCCTCCGATTTTTACACAAACAATAGTCCAAAACTGTAAACTAAAAATGCAATAAGCCACGCAAACGCAGTTTGGTATGCCATAGCGGCAATTGCCATTTTATAACTTCCAAGCTCTCTTTTCACTGCAGCCATAGCAGCAACGCAAGGCATATATAAAAGAGTAAAAACGAGGAAGGATACTGCTTGTAGCGGTGTAAACATCTGCGCCAAAATCGGCACAAGCGACGATGAATCGCCGGCTCCGGTGAGTACGGCAAATGTGCTTACAACGGCTTCTTTTGCAGTAAGACCTGTGATTAGTGCTGTTACAGATTCCCAGCTGCCAAATCCGAGTGGTTTAAATATTGGGCAAAGAAGCTTGCCTATCATGGCAAGAATACTTTGTGAGCTGTCGCTGACCGTTTCAAAACGCAAATCAAAGCTTTGTAGTAGCCAGATTACAATTGTTGCAAAGAAAATTATAGTAAACGCTTTTACAATAAAGTCTTTTGCCTTTTCCCACATATGTAAACATACATTTTTTGCCGACGGAAATCTGTACGCGGGAAGCTCCATAACAAATGGTATAGGTTTTCCTTTAAAAAGTGTATTTTTCAAAAGCAGCGCAGAAAGTATTCCCATAATTATGCCGAGCACATACAAACAAATCATCACCAATGCACCATGGTCTGGAAAAAATGCGGCTGTAAATACGGCGTAAATCGGTAGCTTGGCACTACACGACATAAATGGCACAAGCAGGATAGTAAGTCTTCTGTCGCGCTCGCTTGAGAGTGTGCGTGTTGCCATAATTGCGGGTACAGAGCAGCCAAATCCAATTAGCATTGGCACGAATGAACGACCTGAAAGCCCGATTTTTCTAAGCAACTTGTCCATAACAAACGCTACACGAGCCATATATCCGCTGTCCTCAAGAATTGAGAGCATAAAGAACAGTATAATTATTGTCGGAAGAAATGACAGTACGCTTCCTACACCCGAAAATACCCCGTCAATGATGAGTGAGTGGAGCCAGTCGCTTATTTGTATGTTTGTAAGCAGTGTATCTACCAAAGCCGTAACATAATCTATTCCCATACTGAACAAATCACTGAGCGCACTTCCTACAACGCCGAAGGTTATCCAGAACACGAAAAGCATTATGCACAAAAATATCGGTATTGCAAAAAATTTATGTGTAAGAACGGCATCAATTTTTATAGAGCGTATCTGTGCTTTTGTTTGTGTGTGCTTTTTTTCGACGCAGCCTTGACACAGCTTTTCGATAAAGTCATAGCGCATATCGGCAAGTGCAGCATCGCGGTATGTGCCGAGCGATTTTTCCATATCGGATACTATAATTGAGATAAGCTCCGTTTCGTTTTTATGAAGCTCGAGCTTTCTATTCATTGGCTCGTCGCCCTCAACAAGCTTTGTCGCCGCAAAACGAGTCGGAATATCCACCTTGTGTGCGTGGTCCTCTATAATATGGGCGATTGAGTGAATTGCCTTATGAAGTTCGCCGCCCGATGTGCAAAAGTCAGTTTTTGAAGGCTTTACATCGTTTTTTACAGTAAGAATTGCACGGTTTATAAGCTCGTCTATACCATCGTTTTTGCTTGCAGAAATCGGCACAACGGGAATTCCAAGCCCGTCTGAAAGCTTTTTTATATCTATGTAATTGCCGCTCGCGATAACCTCGTCCATCATATTAAGTGCAAGCACCATAGGGATTTGAAGCTCTGTAAGCTGAAGCGTCAGGTACAGATTTCTTTCGATATTTGTTGCATCTACTATATTAATAATACCGTCAGGTTTTTCGTTTAGCACAAAGTCGCGTGTTACAACCTCTTCAGCAGTATACGGCGAGAGAGAATAAATGCCGGGAAGGTCTACAACGTGGGCTTGCTTTTGTTTTCTTATGCTGCCCTGCTTTTTTTCAACAGTAACACCGGGAAAATTGCCGACGTGTTGATTTGAACCTGTAAGCTGGTTAAAAAGCGTCGTTTTTCCCGAGTTTTGATTTCCTATAAGAGCAAAAGTAATAGCCAATTATTCTGCCTCCTCTATCTGTATATTGTTAGCGTCATCTTTTCTTATTGTAAGCTCGTAGCCACGAAGATAAAGCTCAATCGGGTCGCCGAGTGGCGCAACCTTTCGCACCATAACCTTTGTTTTTGGGGTAAGCCCCATATCTAAAAGACGTCTGCGAAGAGCACCATCACCGCCAACATCTGTTATTATACCGCTCTTGCCTATTTTAAGCTCTGAAAGAGTCATTTATCTAATCGTCCTTTCCGTTAATTAAGTATATTCAAAATTTTAATAATTACGCACTATAAAAAATATACGCTTTGCACATCAAAAAGTCAAGAGATTTAAGAAAATTTGCGCTTTGCTATATTAATACATATTTTTTTATTTATGATAAATACTAAAAAAAATAAAAATGGAGCGTGATTTTTTTGGAAAAAGCAGCAGATACAAAAAGCGCAATAACGCCTGTAAATGGAAAAAATCTTAAAATTCAATGTCTTAACATAATTGGTCAGATTGAGGGGCATATGATATTGCCGCCGCAGGACAAAACAACAAAATACGAATATATTTTACCTCAGCTTGCTGCACTTGAACAGGATGACGAGGTAGAAGGCCTTTTGGTGCTTTTAAACACGGCAGGTGGTGATGTCGAAGCGGGACTTGCCATATCAGAAATGATTGCAGGTATGACAAAGCCTACGGTATCGCTTGTGCTTGGCGGTGGACACAGTATAGGTGTGCCGCTCGCAGTATCGACGGATTACTCTTTTATAGCGCGCTCGGCGACGATGACGCTTCATCCGCTTCGTATGAATGGTATGGTAATAGGTGTGGCACAGACATTTGAGTATCTTAGCAGAATTCAGGACAGTATAGTAAGCTTTATCTCCGAGCACAGCAAAATCTCGAAAGAGGATTTTAATGCGCTTATGCTGAAAACGGGTGAGATAGCAAACGATGTGGGCAGTATAGTTTTTGGTGAAAAAGCGGTGGAGTGTGGGCTTATTGATGAGGTGGGAACGCTTGGTGATGCAATCGCTAAGCTTCGTGAGCTTATTTTGGCAAAAAAGGAAAATAGCGAAAAATAATATGCTAATTTTTACTATATGGCAATATCACATCTTGTTTTTATCAAAAAAAAGTTGTATAATATAGTGGATAATGATTTCTCTGTATTATGATATGGGAGTGGTTTTTGTGAGCGAGAAAGAAAAGATAAATATTCTTGGCGTCGATGTATCGGCTAAGACTATGGACGAAACGGTAGATGAGCTTATGGGTTATCTTGGCGATGGCAGTACGCATACTGTATATACGCCCAACTCTGAGATTATTTATATGGCATACAAGGATGAAGAATTTAAAAATATACTCAATTCGGCTGATGTAAAATCGGCTGACGGAATTGGTGTTGTATATGCCTCTAAAATACTGCGAAAGCCACTTACAGAGCGTGTTGCGGGTTATGATTTGATGCACGCATTTTTTAAAAAGGCAAAAGACAGAGGTGTGAGAGTATTTTTATTTGGCTCAAAGCCAACTGTGGCGGAAAATGCGGGCAAAATGCTTTCTGATATGTATGAGGGGCTTGAAATTTGCGGCACACGCAACGGCTATTTTAAACCGGAAGAAACTGATGAGATTGTAAATATGATTAATGCATCAAATCCTGATGTCGTGCTTGTATGCCTTGGTGCGCCAAAGCAGGAAAAATGGATTTATGAAAATAAAGATAAAATAAAAAAAGGAATTGTTATGGGACTTGGCGGAAGCCTTGACACACTTACGGGCGTTACACAGCGTGCGCCCGAAAGCTGGCAAAAGCTGGGACTTGAATGGGCGTATCGTCTTGTGCGTGAGCCGCGGCGAATTGGACGCATGATGGCGCTTCCGCGCTTTGGACTTACGGTATTTTTCAAGGGCAAGAGATATGGCAAAAAATAATTTTAAATATTGTGTTAAATTTTTACATAATTGTAGACATGAGCGGAGCATTGTGCTTTAATTAGATTTGGTGAAATGGAGATTAATTATGAAGAAAACCGATATTTCATATATATTCAAAAACAGTGATGCATTTTGTGGCGAGCAGATTAATGTATGCGGATGGGTACGAAATATACGCGCATCGAATAATTTTGGTTTTATAGAGCTAAACGACGGTACGTTTTTTAAGTCGCTTCAGGTTGTTTTTGATACATCGCTTGAAAACTTTAATGAAATTTCAAAGCTGAATGTTGGTGCGGCGCTGACGGTTACAGGCGAGATAAAGCTTACGCCAAATGCGCGTCAGAGCTTTGAAATGTATGCAAAAAAGATTGTCTGCGAGGGTGAATCGACGGGTGAATATCCTATTCAGCCAAAGCGCCACAGTCTTGAATTTTTGCGTACAAAACCGCATCTTCGTATGCGTACAAATCTGTTTTCGGCAGTGTTTCGTATTCGTTCACTTGCAGCTATGGCGGTGCACAGCTTTTTTAACTCGCGCGGCTTTGTATACGTTCACACTCCAATAATTACAGCAAGCGACTGTGAGGGAGCGGGCGAAATGTTTAACGTAACGACGCTTGATTTAAAAAGCGTGCCTGAAAATCCCGACGGTAGCATTGATTATACAAAGGATTTTTTCTCAAAGCGTGCTTCGCTAAGTGTAAGCGGTCAGCTTGAAGGAGAAACGTATGCGATGGCGTTTTCGAAAATTTATACGTTTGGTCCTACGTTTAGAGCAGAAAATTCAAATACGACGCGCCATGCGGCAGAGTTTTGGATGATAGAGCCGGAAATTGCGTTTGCAGACCTTGGTGATGATATGGCTCTTGCCGAGGATATGCTAAAATATATTATAAAATACTGTCTTGATAATGCGCCCGAGGAGATGGAGTTTTTTAATAAGTTTGTGGACACAACACTTCTTGAAAGGTTAAATAATGTTGTAGAGAGTGATTTTGAGCATATAACGTATACGCAGGCGGTAGAGTTTTTGGAAAAGCATAATGATAAGTTTGAGTACAAGATTTCGTGGGGGAGCGACCTTCAAACAGAGCACGAAAGATATCTTACTGAAAAAGTGTTTGGACGCCCTGTTTTTGTTACGGATTATCCCAAACAGATAAAATCATTTTATATGCGGTTAAATGATGATGAAAAAACAGTTGCGGCGATGGATTTGCTTGTGCCCGGAGTCGGCGAAATTATAGGAGGAAGTCAGAGAGAGGAAAGATATGACCTTCTTATAGAGCGTATGAGCGAAATGGGACTTGATACAAAGGATTATGAGCAGTATCTTGATTTAAGACGCTTTGGAAGTGCAAAGCACGCAGGATTTGGACTCGGGTTTGAGCGTGCGATTATGTATATAACAGGCATGAGTAACATACGCGATGTAATACCGTATCCGAGAACCGTTAATAATATATGATTTAATACATTTTAATTTTAACAAAAGAGGAGATGACGTTGTTTTGAAAAAGAAGAGTAAGGTTTCATTAAAAACGGCGCTTTTTGTAATAGCGGTAGCAGTAATTGCCTTTGCGCTTACTATGGGTAACTATGCGCTTGCACTGTGGGCAACGCTTGCTTCAATATTGGGCATTCTTTACTGGCAATGGCCGAATATATTATCACTTAAGGGTCAGTCAGAGTATGCAAAGGGCAACAATACAAAAGCACTTGCTATTTTAAAAAAGGCTCACGAGTCAAGCCGTTCGCGTGTATCAAATTCGACTGCGTATGCATACATACTTTTAAGAGTAGGTCAGGCGGATGAGGCATCAAAGGTCTTAAACTATGTTTTGCTTAATCAAAAATTAAAGGAAAATGAAAAGCTTCAGGCAAGACAGATTTTATCGCTTGTAAAATACAAACAGGGCGATTTTGAAGAGGCAACACGCCTTATGGAAATGGTGTTTGAAGGATATAAGAATTCAAGCGTGTATGGTGCGCTTGGATATTATAAAATACTTTCGAATGCGCCCGATGCACAAAGCTTTAATGATGAGGCGTATGAGTATAACAGCGACGATAAGGTTATAATTGATAATGTGGTTATTCTTGCGCTTGCAAATGGCGATCTTAAAAGAGCGAAGGAGCTTTCTGATAAGAGCATTGAAGCGGGTAATAAAGGCGTGGAAATCTTTTATCATGCAGGTCAAGTCTATCTTGCACTTGGCGATAATGAGAAGGCGCTTGAGTATTTCAAGGCGGCACGTTCGTGTGAACGCTCGTTTATGACAACTGTAACTGAAAAAGAAATTACAGATGCAATCAGCTCACTTGAGGGCGAAGAAACAGAAGAAAATTAAATTTTATTTATGTTAAAAAATGGAGGTATTACAAATGAAAAAACGTATTTTAGCTTTGGCTATGGCAGCGGTTTTGGTATTGACGCTTTGTGCGTGTGGCGAGGAGTATACTCCAACATCGGATACAAAAAAATCACCGACGTCATCTCCATCATCGGCAACCGAGCAAGAAGAGGTAGCATCACCTGACTTTGAAAAGACAAACATCGTTATCGAAACAAGCGAAGGCGTCATCAAGGCAGAGCTTTATCCCGAGATTGCACCGATTACTGTTGAGAACTTTCAAAACCTTATAAGTGAGGGCTTTTATGATGGTCTTACATTCCACAGAGTAATCGAAGGCTTTATGATTCAGGGTGGGGACCCAAAGGGTAACGGTACAGGCGGTTCTGATAAAAAAATCAAGGGTGAATTCAGCGACAATGGTGTTGAAAACAACTTAAAGCATGAGCGCGGCGTGCTTTCAATGGCAAGAAGCTCAAATATGGACTCTGCAAGCAGCCAGTTCTTTATTATGCATGAAGAGGCGCCTCACCTTGATGGTCAGTATGCGGCATTTGGTAAGGTTACAGACGGTATGGAGGTTGTTGACAAGATTGCGGCAAATACAATTGTCGAGGATGCAAACGGCAGCGTACTCCCCGAAAATCAGCCAAAGATTATATCTATAAAATTTGAATAATATTTTTTAAATAAACTTATATATAAGAGGGGAAAATTATGACAAACATTAGACTTGATTTTGAAAAACAGCTTGGAAGAATTAAGCCTATGCACGGAGTTGGTCAGCCACCTATGCTTGGTATTAATTGTTCACGTTTCAGTTACTTAAAGGATGCCAATATTCCATATTCGCGTCTTCATGATGTTGGCGGTTTTTGGGGCGGAAGCAGGTTTGTAGATATCCCGAATATATTCAGAGATTTTGATGCAGATGAAAATGATGAGGCATCGTACGATTTTGCGTATACGGATTTGCTGATAAATGCACTTATGGAAAATGACTGTGAGCCTGTATTTCGTTTGGGAGTATCAATTGAAAATCATCCTGACATTAAAGTATACAGAATTTTTCCGCCAAAGGATATGCCAAAATGGGCAAGAATTTGTGAACATATTATACGCCACTATAACGAAGGCTGGGCAGATGGCTACCATTATAACATAAAATACTGGGAAATCTGGAACGAACCTGACAACGGAAGAAATAATTTGGAGAATATGATGTGGCAGGGCACAAAAGAGGAGTATTATGAGCTTTACCGTGTAACGTCAAAGCATCTTAGAAGCTGTTTTGGAAACAGTATAAAAATCGGCGGCTATGCAAGCAGTGGCTTTTATGCCGTAGACGGTGTTGAGGATATGGAAAAAGCGGTTTTCATTGGGCTTAATGAAAATACCAATCCTACAAACTGGGAGCTTAGAACTCAGTATTTTGTTACATTTTTTGAAGAATTTATTGATATGGTTTCAAAGGAAAAGCTTCCGTTTGACTTTTTCTCACATCATAGCTATGCATCGGTTCAGGCAACGCTCAGAAGACAGGATTTTGTTGAAAGAAAGCTATATAAGGCGGGTCTTGGTGATGTTGAAATTCACTTAAATGAGTGGGCGCCAAATCCAAGAAACGATGAAAAGGGAACATCACTTGCATCTGCAAATGTGGCTGCAATGATGTGTGCTATGCAGAATACAAAAATGGAAATGATGTGCTATTATGATGCTAAAATCGGCACCGGTGATTATGCAGGAATGTTTAATCCCCTGACATATAAGCCGTTTTGTACATACTATTCTTTTATGGCGTTTGGTAACTTGTATCGCATGGGAACACAGGCTGAGGCGGTATGTGATAACGATAAGGTATATGTGGTTGCTGCTACAGATGGTGCTAAAAAGGGTGTTATGCTTACAAATCTTGGCGAAGATACGACTATAAGTATGAATATAGACGGCAAGCTTAGTGCATATTTGATTGATCAGGACAATATGTATACACCCATAAGCATAGATGCATCGGGATTTGAACTTAAGGAAAATCAGACAATGTACATAGAGGCTTGATGTACGCTTAAAAGCAGTATAATAAAAAGAATTTATGAACATAATACACAAAAGAAAGGAAAAAGAAAAAATGGCAAATACAGTTATAATGTTTGAAACGGAAAAAGGAAATATAAAAGCAGAGCTTTATCCTGAAATTGCGCCGATTACGGTGAAAAATTTTGTAAAGCTTGTAGAGGGCGGTTTTTATGATGGTCTTACCTTTCACAGAATTATAAACGGCTTTATGATTCAGGGCGGCGACCCGTGGGGCAATGGTATGGGCGGCTCGGATGAAAAGATTAAGGGAGAATTTTTGGCAAACGGCGTTAAAAATGATTTAAAGCATACTCGCGGCGTTCTTTCCATGGCAAGAAGCATGGATCCTAATTCTGCAAGCAGCCAGTTTTTTATCATGCATGCTGATGCACCGCATCTTGACGGGCAGTATGCAGCATTTGGCAAGGTTATAGAGGGAATTGAGGTTGTTGATGCGATTGTGAAAAGTGCCAAGGTTGAAGATTTTAACGGCACTGTTTTGAGCGAAAATCAACCAAAAATTAACAAGGTTTATGTTGTTTAATCTAAAAAAAAGAAGATTATTAAATTTTTAACAAAAAAACTCTTGTAAAATATTAAAAAATATTGTAAAATATTGAGTATGGCCAATTGGAAAAAATATAATTTTTAGGAGGTTTTTACTATGTCAGTAAAAGTTGCTATTAATGGTTTTGGACGTATCGGTCGTTTGGCGTTTCGTCAGATGTTCGGTGCAGAGGGTTATGAGGTAGTTGCAATCAACGACCTTACAGATCCTAAGATGCTTGCTCATCTTCTTAAATATGATTCTTCACAGGGCAGATATGACGGCCACACAGTTGAGGCTGGTGAAGATAGCATTACAGTAGATGGTAAGGAAATAAAAATTTATGCTATTAAGGACGCTAAAGAGTGCCCTTGGGGTCAGCTTGGTGTTGACGTTGTATTGGAGTGTACAGGTTTCTACTGTTCAAAAGAGAAGAGCCAGGCTCATATCGATGCAGGCGCTAAGAAGGTTGTTATTTCTGCTCCTGCAGGCAACGACCTTAAGACTATCGTTTACAGCGTAAACGAGAAGACTCTTACAGCTGATGATACTATTATTTCTGCTGCTTCATGTACAACAAACTGTCTTGCTCCTATGGCTAAGGCACTCAACGAGTACGCTCCTATCCAGAGCGGTATCATGGCTACAATCCATGCTTACACAGGCGACCAGATGATTCTTGACGGTCCGCACAGAAAGGGTGATCTCAGACGTGCAAGAGCAGGTGCGGTTAACATCATTCCTAACTCAACAGGCGCTGCAAAGGCTATCGGTCTTGTTATCCCTGAGCTTAATGGCAAGCTTATCGGTGCTGCACAGAGAGTTCCGGTTCCGACAGGTTCAACAACTATCCTTACAGCTGTTGTAAAGGGTAATGATGTTACAGTTGACGGCATCAATGCTGCTATGAAGGCTGCTGCTTCTGAGTCTTTTGGTTACAATGAAGATCAGATCGTATCTTCTGATATCATTGGTATCAAGTACGGTTCACTCTTTGATGCTACTCAGACAATGGTAAGCAAGATTGCTGATGATCTTTATCAGGTTCAGGTTGTTTCCTGGTATGATAACGAGAACTCATACACAAGCCAGATGGTTAGAACAATCAAGTATTTTGCTGAACTCTAAGATAATAAACAAAAAGCTCTCTGCTTTATGCAGAGAGCTTTTTTAGTCTGATGGCTTAGGGACCACTATCTATAAGAAAAGCATGATTTAGCGGCCCCGAGCCTTTTCCCAAATCAAGCATTGCCGAAAGAGCACCCGAAACATATTCTTTTGCTTGTTGTACTGACTCGATAAGAGAAAAGCCTTTAGCAAGATTTGATGCAATAGCACTGGATAATGTGCATCCTGTACCATGTGTATTTGGATTATTAATTCGTTTTGCACAGAACCATTGATATTCTCCGTTTGCATATAAAAGGTCATTAGCATCATTAATATTATGACCACCCTTTAAGAGGACCGCACATCTATATTTATCACCTATGGTCTTTGCTGCATTTTGCATATCATCTGTATTTTTAATAGAATGTCCACAGAGAATTTGTGCTTCGGGAATGTTCGGCGTAACAAGTGTTGCAATTGGTAAAAGCTTATCTGTCAATGCCTTAATTGCGTTAGTCTTCATAAGTGAAAACCCACTTGTAGCAACCATGACAGGATCCACTACAATATTTTTTGCATTATAGTATTTTAATCTGTCTGCTATTACGCATATCAGATTACTCGAAGATACCATACCGATTTTTACAGCATCCGGAAAGATATCCTCAAACACCATATCAATTTGCTTTTTTAAAAATTTAGGAGTGGACTCATCAATTGCTTTTACGCCGGTTGTATTCTGTGCGGTTAATGCAGTAATCGCACTCATAGCATAAACACCGTTCATTGTTATTGTTTTGATGTCTGCCTGAATTCCTGCGCCTCCGCAGGAATCACTGCCCGCAATGGTCAATGTGGTTTTCATAGTTTTTGCCGAATGAAAATTTGTGCTATCAACCATCCAAAATCACCTGCTTTGTTAGTGATTTTAATTCTGAGGTGGCTTTTTTTATATTATCTGCGGCAAAAATGGCGCTTATGACGGCGATGCCGCATATGCCGCTTCCTTTCAGTTTGTAAACATTGTTTTTTCCAATTCCGCCAATTGCAATAACGGGAATATTTACCGCGTTGCATATTGCTTTGAGAGTTTCATAGCTTACATCGTCTGCGTCTTCTTTGGAGTCTGTTCTAAAAACTGCACCTACACCTAAGTAGTCGGCCCCCATTTTTTCGGCAAGAATGGCTTGTTCTACCGTTTGTGCGGATACACCAAGAATTTTGTCTTCTCCAATGATTGACCTGACATAACCTACTTCCATATCTTTTTGTCCTATATGTATCCCGTCTGCATCTGACTTTACGGCAATATCGACATTGTCATTGATGACAAATGGCACATTATATTTTCTGCAAAGTTCTTTAATTTCAAAGGCTTCTTTGAGAAATGCTTCATAATCCAATTCTTTTTCGCGAAGCTGAACAAAACTCACTCCTCCTTTAAGCGCTTCTTCTACATGCTCACAAAGAGTCATATTTCCGAGCCATGTTCGGTCGGTAACGGCATATAAAATTAAATCTTTTTTATCGCACCTCATATTTTGCTCCTTTATTCAATGTATCTGCGCTCATATTGTAAATTGTATCTATTATGCGATTGCGCAAAGTAGAATTGCCTTCGCCGGGCAATAGATTTGTATAGCCAATTTCGCCGGCAAGTCCCATTACACAGACTGCTGCTGCGACTGCTTTTGTTTTATCATCGGGATTTGCTATGGCATAAGCTGCTGCAATCCCTGAAAGTTGACAACCAGTGCCGGTAATTTTGCTCATTTCCGATCTGCCGTTACGAATGACATAGCATTTTTCACTATCTGCAACAAGGTCAATCGCTCCTGTAATTGCAATAACAGCATTTGTTTTTTTCGAAAAGTTTTTAGTGAAGGCTATCATATCATCAAGGTTATCTTCTGTTACCGTGTCGGCGCTATCTGCATCCACGCCTTTTGTTGTTCCAAAGCCAAGTGCTAATGTTTTAATCTCTGAAATATTTCCGCGAATAATGGTAGGTTTAATTGTATTCATAATTTTGATTGCCGTATCCGTGCGGAGTTTGCTTGCGCCTGCTCCCACAGGGTCAAGCAAAACTATATGACCGAGCTTGTTGGCCTTTGCGCCTGCAATAAACATTGCTTCGATACTTTTTTGATTGAGAGTGCCGATGTTGATATTGAGTCCACCACAAATTGATGTAATGTCCGCTACATCATCCGGTTCATCCGACATAATTGGACTACCACCGCAAGCAAGTAATGCATTTGCCACATCGTTAACTGTAACATAGTTTGTGATGTTATGCACAAGCGGTGTTTTTCTCCTCACATTTTCAAGACAATTTCCTAACATTTTTTACCTCTTTCTCCGAATCTTTTCGGCTGTTTTATTAACTTAATAACAAACCTTGCCAAAACAAAAAAAGAAGCTACCGATTTGGCAACTTCTTAAAAGTTCTTTGTTCCTCCCAATATTATATATCAGGCATCCCTACGTTGGCATTATCCAAATCAGGTTCTCGGTCGAAGGTCGCACCTTCCTCTCAGCCTGTAATACAAGCTCCCGCTTATTAAGTTTAAATGTATTATATCACCTTTTTTATTGCATTTCAATAGTTTAAGTTAAATTATTTTATTTAAAATAAAAAAACAGAACAGCATAGATTGACACCAGGACTGTTCTGCTTTTTGGAGCTGTCTAGCGGATTCGAACCGCCGACCTCTTCCTTACCAAGGAAGTGCTCTGCCTACTGAGCTAAGACAGCGCAAAATAAAAAAAGTGGCGACCCGGAAGGGGCTCGAACCCTCGACCTCCAGCGTGACAGGCTGGCGTTCTAACCAACTGAACTACCGGGCCACAAACTTTTTACTATATTATTATACACACAAAAGCGGTTCGTGTCAATACCTAATTACAAAAGCGGCAAATTTATATGGGTGAAGCGGTGTGTCGAGGATAATGGTATCGTTTTCGATGTGTCCTTCACAGTTAATAAACGTGGCCGATTTAAAGCTTTTGGTGATTTTGATTTTTGCATTATCAACTGTATCCTCAAATAAATTCCACAAGCCTACAGTCAAGGAGGCGTTATCCTCTTTTGCCATTGTATAAAGATAGGGATAATTTCCGTCAATGTGAGCGGGCAAGGAGTCTTTGCTTATCCACATAACGGCATTTTCTACCTGGCGACGACGTGCATATGACGTAAACCAGCCTACTTTATTTTTTGCGACGTTTGCATCGAAATTGAATACAAGGAATTTTATGCCGTCTGCGTTTTCGTATGTATATGCACACGGATACATGTTGCTGCCTTTTTTTATGTACGATAAAACATCAACCCTGTCTGCTGTTTTTATTGGTGAAACCTCAGGGCCCGGGTCGAGTCTTGTATATAAATCTTCGTTTGGAAAATACTCTTGCGGCACATCGGCAAAGCCTTGCACCTGGTATTCATCTGCATTTAGTAAATTTTCAATTCCGACATCAATACCACGGCCCATAAGAATTTTTGCAGCCGTTATATCAATTATATTTCCGTTTTTAAGTTCATGCTCTTTTATATGTCTTGCGTTTTCGCCGAAAAGAATGTTTACATATCCATCTTCGTATGTTATTGGCAACGAATTTGCAGCCAAAAAGAAAAGCGATGGATATTCAAGATATTTTTGTATATCATCGGTTTCGAGGACTTCGGCATCCTCGTGAAGCTTCATCACGTTGTACGGGCGAAGACCAACACATTTTTTGCCACAAAAATGCTTGTCGATTTCCTCATAAAGAGGCATATTTTTAACCATGTTATCTATATACCCTGTTTCATAAGTCGGATATGACACATAGTCAAGCATATATTTTAGTATTCCGTCTGTTTCACCGCTTGCACGCAAAATCATATCATAACATTCGAGCCTTGATGCAGAGCAGCCAAATCTTGGGCGAGGATATACATCGCCTTCTGCAAATATTTCATAGCCGCGGTTTTTGCACCAGTTTGCTTCAGTTCTTTGATACTCGGCCAAAACTCCCAACGGCTCTTCCCAATAGGGCGCGCCAATAAGACGCACAAATGGCTTTGTATCACCTGCCATAACGTCTGTTACATCGTGGATATATCCCCAGTTATAACAAGCACAAACGCCAAGCCTTATTGTTGGTGATACACTGTCAAGTGTCCGTCGCAAAGCTTTTGCAAAATTTATCATAGAGTCGTTTTGCGCCTTTATCCATGCACTGCGGTATTTATTTTTGCCACCGCTAACAAGATAGGGTTTGAGCTCTTGAGGAGTAATTTTTTCGCCGAGTTCTTCTTCGATTTTTGCCATATGCAAATCGCAAAAGCATCCAAAATCTCGTCCTCTCATATCAAGACGAAAATCGTCATCGAGCATAATCATATCAGGACCGCACTCGGCAATGTTTTTTACCCATGTGCAAAAATCGTTTTTAAAGTTTTTGCCCAAAGGACAAAAAGCACCTGTTTCACCTACGTGCATACTGTGAATATATTGATAATTTGAAGGATTGCCAACCTTAGTTACCGTATGACCAAAGGTTTCTCCGAGCCATATTATTGTTTCAAATCCGTTTTCTTTATAATATGCAACAAGCTCTTTTAATATTTTGAGATTTTCGGGCGAGGTGAATGAATAATCAAGCTCTCTTGCAATTGCGAGTGCAACTCTTGCAGCGCCGCATCTTTTTAATTCATTAAGTGTTTCTTCTTTTTTAAAATGTGGATCGGTTGCCGCAACAGGTACAGATATTTTATACATAAGCTTTATATTCCTTTCAAACAGATTGCATAATTTCACACATCAATTTTATCATAATAAAAAAATAATGCAATATAATATTTTCCCGTTATATTGCATTATTTTCCTGATGATTGTACAGTAGAGATGATGCTTACATTATGGGCGTTTGGTGTTTTTAAACGCAAAAAACTTCATCATAAGAAATGTAACAGGTATGCCTATTATACCTGCAAGTATATACGCAATAAGCTCGTCAAGATGCAGCAGATTGTAAACTATAAACACAATTACATTTTGAATTATAAAATTTGGTATATACGAAATGGCAAATTTTATAAATCTTACAAAGCCGAGTGGTGCTTTGAATGTTAAAAACGAATTAAGCAGATATGATATCACAAGGCTCGTTATATAACCTAAAACAAAGGCTGTGTTTGGGTAAAATAAAAGTGAATACAAAATTGAAAATAAGACACTATTTACAGTATTTACAGCCCCGATAAACACAAATGATAAAAACTGTCGGTCAAAAACCATTTTAACAAGCTTTTTTATGGGCGTAAGCTTGTAGTCATTCCACTTTATCAAGGTTTCGCCCGAGACAATATAGCTTTCATTTTTTGCAAGCTCTGCAAGTGGCGAATCAGAGAGTGAATCTGAATAAAAATGCTCATATTCTATATCACCAAGCTGCGCTTTCAGACGTGAAACCTTTTCTTCTCCATAGCAGTTGAGTCCGTCATATTTTCCGTCGTGTAAATTTACACGAGAGGCGATAAGAGTTTTTATACCAAGCCTTTTGCATATCGGCTGAAGTAAAAACTCGGGAGAAGCGGAAATTACAATATCATCATCACGGTGATTGTCAAGATACCACTTTTTTATGCCGCTCTCGTGTGTATCCCAAAAGGAATCAACCATCTGTTCAATATTTTTGACATCTTTAAAAAAGCTATAAAATCTTTCTTTAAACTGTGTTTTATCATATATTCCTATAATGTATAGAAAGAACATCCATGCCTGATAGGGAAGCCACAAGAGCACGCGAGGTTGTTTTTTTACACAGTAAAAGTAAAAATGCGTTGTGCTGTCGCCGTTATATATGGTTTTATCAAAATCGTAAACGTTCATTTTTTACCCTTCCTTTGCAGTTCAATATAAAACGCAAACAGCAATCTTTATCCAAGGTTACATATGCGAGATTTATATACTCTGCGATACAGTATAATACTTGCAATAAGAGATCCTGCCTCTGCTATGGGATATGACCACCATACAGGCTCAAGTCCGAGTTTGCTTAGTAAGTATGCAGCAGGAAGCAGAAGTATTATCTGTCTTAAAAGAGATACAACAAGACTGTTTATACCAAGCCCCACCGCTTGAAACAGAGTCGAAAGAGTAATTCCTATTGCAGCTGAGGTAAAGCACAGGCTTATAATACGAAGTGCAGGAACGCCGATTTCAATCATCTCGGGTGTGGCGTCGAAAATCATAAGAAGCGGTATGGGGAATGCCCAGAAAATTACTGTGCCGATAAGCATTATTAAAAAGGCAATTATAATGCCATATTTTAGTGCAGAGAGCAATCTTTGTTTATTGCGCGCGCCGTATGAATAACCGAGTATCGGCATAAGTCCCTGTGTCATACCAAACACAGGCATAAATATAAACGATTGAAGCTTAAAATATATTCCAAAAATCGATACTGCAACCTCTGAAAAGTTAATAAGAATTTTGTTTAGTGCTGTTGTAAGTACCGAGCCGATTGCCTGCATAACAATTGAGGGTACACCTACAACGTATATATCCTTTACGGTTTTAAAATTCCATTTAAAGCCTTTGAAGGTTATATGTACGTCGTGTTTTTTTGCAAATATAACGATTATTGAAAAAATCATTGCAGAAATCTGACCTATTACAGTTGCTATCGCCGCGCCTGCAATGCCCATTTGTGGCACACCAAAATATCCAAAAATAAAAATCGGGTCTAAAATTATATTTACAATCGCGCCTGTAAGTTGGAAAAGCATTGGATAAATCATATTACCTGTTGCCTGAAGCGTTTTTTCAAGTATACATTGAACAAAGCAGCCTATTGACAGGTATATTACAATATTTGTGTATGTGCAGCTGAATTGTTTTACCTGCGCACTTGCCTGCATCATAGAAAAATAGGGATCAATGAAGAAAAAACCCAAAACAACAAATGCAATCCAGCTGATAACCGCCAACAGCAAGCCGTGAGTTGCCGCACTGTCTGCCTCTGCAAAACGTTTTTCGCCAAGACGTCTTGATACTAATGAGTTTATACCTACACCTGTGCCGACGGCAACTGAAACCATAAGCATCTGTATCGGGAATGCAAGCGATATTGCAGTCAGACCCTCCTGGCTGTAATGAGATATAAACATACTGTCAACTATGTTATAAAGTGCTTGTATTAGCATTGAAAACATACTTGGCAGTGACATTGAAATTATTAGCTTCATCATTGGCGTAGACGCCATTTTATTTTCTCTTAGCTGTTCCATTTCTGCTCTCCTTAAATGTTAAATAAAAAATCTTTTCTATTATAACATAAAACGAATAAAAAGTAAATAAGTTTGCCTGAATTTTATGTGCATACGTAAAAAACTTCAAGCGCAAAGGCTCGAAGCTTTTTAATCTCGGGCTATTTGGTTCGTATAATTTTGATTGAATATATAACAGATATAATGATGTAGGGTATCAGTAAAATAAGAGCGATAATCGCAAAGGCGGGCGGTAAAAAGATTGATATAAGAAACAAAATTCCCATAATGACCGTTTCAAAACCTATAAAACGGTTTATTTTTCTTGCCTTCTGTGTATCTATATCATAATTTTTTACATAGTCAAGTTTTGGCAGATAGTTTCCTATCACAATCAGTATACAGCCCACAAGAAGAGCCACAACCCTTCTTATATCGACAATCCATCCAAGGCTGAAGCCGATCGTTATTGTTTGTAAAACAATTGACATAACGGGGATAATCCACTTTGTCACTTTCTCAAATTTTGGGCGTTCGCCGTGCTTGTGGGCGTTTATATCGTATACAAAGCAGGAAAAAAATTGTAAAACAGCCATCAAAAATGGCAGTCCGAATACGACAAAGCTCTTTGATGCAAAGTTGTCAGGCTCGTTATTTATATTAAAATGAATTGCCATTGTATCGGGAAGATTCTCCCACAATGCTACACCCAAAAGAATGGGCAAAAGACATACAAAAGATGTTACAATAAAACTTTTCCATTTTATAAATTTCATTGTTTATTACCTCCCAGTTTATAAATCCATGATAACACATCTTCAAATACAGACGTGTTTAATTCATAGTAAATAAAATTTTTGCATTTTTGTTCTGCAATAAGGTCTGCACTTTTTAGCTTTGACAGATGATATGAAACTGTTGCGCCCGTCAGTTTGAACTGCTCTGCAATTTCCCCTGCAGACTTTCTGCCGCTCTTTAACATTTGCAATATATCCCTGCGCACAGGGTCGGATATTGCCTTGAATGTTTCATTCATTCCCATTTTATCACTCCTTTAGCAATCTATTTAGAAATATTTCTAAATAGATTGTATCACGGGCAATATATAAAGTCAAGACCTATTTAGAAAAAAATCTAAATAGGTCTTTTGGATGCAGATAATTTTATTATTAGAATAATTCTGATTTAGTATGTTTTAATATAATCAGGGCAATATATGCTGCCATAGCTGCTTTGATAATATCGAAAATTATAAATGGGAGAGCGCCGACTAACAGCGCAGAAATAAAAGTTGTTTTAGTCAGCAGGGCAAGGTGTGCACTTCCAAATAAATAGCATACAAAAAGCGATGCGAGCATACTTAAAAATAATTTAAGAAAGCCGACGGATTTTTTGTCCCGACTAAAAAAACTAATTATAATTGTTATGAAAGGATACGAGAGTATGTATCCGCCAGTAGGGCCAGAAAGAATGGCTAATCCGCCTGACAACCTTCCAAATACAGGCAAGCCGCACGCTCCAATAAGTATGTATGCAAGCATTGATATTGAAGAATATTTTGGACTGAGCAGTGCACCACACAAAAAAACGCCAAAAAGCGACATGCTTATTTGCACCTGACCTGCCGGTATTGGTATTACAAGTTGTGCACATATGGCAGTGAGTGCACAAAATACCGATGAAAAGAGTAATTGTTTTGTTTTAAAATTCACAGTTATTCTCCCTCATAAATAGTTTAGTGTTGTTTTTTCTTTCTTAATTCAGAAAAGAAATTGCTCAAAAGTGCGCTGCAATCTTCTTTTAATATTCCGCCGCTAACAGATACATTGTGATTAAATAAATTTGGAACAAACAAATCCACAACCGAGCCTGCTGCACCTGCTTTTTTATCAAATGCACCAAAATATACGTTTTTTATTCTGCTTTGTATAATTGCGCCACTGCACATTGCACACGGCTCGAGGGTAACATATAAATCGCACTCTTCGAGTCGCCACGAGTCAAGCTTTTTATTTGCTTTATCTATGGCGAGAATTTCTGCATGATATGTGGCGTGCTTTTTTGTTTCGCGAAGATTGTGCGCGCGGCTTATTATTTTGCCGTCGCAGACAACAACTGCACCAATGGGGCACTCGCCTTTTAGCGCTGCTTTTTTAGCCTCGCATATTGCCGCCTTCATAAATTTTATATCAAATGCCATATAAGTATCCTCGTTTCGCATAAAATTTTGGTAAAATATATTATATATTTTAAAAAATTACTCGACATTTGTCAAGAAATGTGTTAAATTAAAAGTAAGAAAAAATTTTTGTAAATATGTGAAAGGATGCCAGCAAATGAAGAAATGTTTTAAATGCGAGCGTGAGTTTGATGATGATGTGCAGTTTTGCCCGGGATGTGGTACAAAGCTTGACGAAGTACAATCCGTTCAGGCGCTTGAAATTAAAGAAGATAAAAAGAAAAATACCAATAATGAGCCTGTAAGCGTTGGCGAATGGCTGGTTATGCTTGTTAATATCATACCGTTTATAGGACAGCTTATATATTTTGTCATAATGCTTGTATGGGCGTTTTCGGATAATATAAAGCCGAGTAAAAAAACCTTTGCAAAAGCAACCCTTATTATATATGCCATATCGGTAGCTATTCTAATTGCGGCGTTTTTTCTTATATTTATAGGTGGAATAGGGTTGTCGTTACTTTATTGGTGACAGTATATTTGTTTGGAAACAAACTTTTATAATAAAAATAAACGGAGGGGAAAAATTTGGAACAAACAGTTTGGCTACAACAGACAATTTGGACAATAGTGCCGCCAATCGTAGCGATTGCGCTTGCGCTTTGTACCAAAGAGGTGTACTTCTCACTCTTGATAGGCATTATTTCAGGAGCACTTATGTACACGAATTTTAATCCGATAGGAGCTGTTGAAACGACATTTAGCATTATATCGGATAAGGTTGGAGGAAATATGAACATTATCATATTCCTCGTTTTACTTGGAATGCTTGTTGCACTTATGAATAAATCAGGTGCTACACGCGCGTATGGTAACTGGGCGAAAAAATCAATAAAATCAAAACGTGGTGCGCTTGCTGCTACATCGGCACTAGGTGCTTTGATTTTTGTTGACGACTATTTTAACTGTCTTACAGTTGGAACGGTTATGCGTCCTGTGACAGATGCTCACAAAATTTCAAGAGCAAAGCTTGCATATATTATTGATGCAACGGCCGCACCAATATGCATAATCGCACCTATTTCAAGCTGGGCAGCTGCAGTTGGCTCATCACTTCCAGAGGGAAGCACGATAGACGGCTTTACATTGTTTTTGCAGACAATACCGTTTAACCTTTATGCGCTTTTGACGCTTGCAATGATCGTATTTTTGATTATTACAAACTTTGACTTTGGCGCTATGAAAAAGAGCGTTTATACAGAAAATGCAGGTATGGATGTTGTGAGTGGCGAGGATGCGTCTGCAGAAAATGCTAAAGGTAAGATTATAGACCTTGTAGCACCTATTTTGATTTTGATTGTTTTGTGCGTGCTTGCTATGCTTTATACAGGCGGAATTACTGATGGTGTTGGCATTGTAAATGCGTTTGCAGATTGTGATGCTTCATTGTCGCTTGCTATGGGTTCGTTCTTTGCGATTATTCTTACATTTATTTTGTACATACCGCGCAAGGTTATTACCTTTACTGAGTTTGCTCAAAGTCTTGTTGATGGATTTAAGGCTATGGTACCTGCAATTCTAATTTTGACATTTGCGTGGACGCTCAGCGGTATCTGCTCAGAGGATTATCTTAACCTCGGCGGTTATGTAAGTGGAGTTGTTGAGCAGAGCAATATGTCATTTGCATTACTACCGGCAATATTCTTCCTTGTTGCACTTGGTCTTGCTTTTTCAACAGGTACTTCATGGGGAACATTTGCTATACTCATTCCGATTGCTATGACAATCTTCTCGGGCGAAGCGTCTCATTTGGCAGTTGTTACAATTTCATCTATACTTGCAGGTGCTGTTTGTGGCGACCACATTTCACCAATTTCTGATACAACGATTTTGTCATCGACAGGTGCTCAGTGTAACCATATTGAACACGTTTCAACACAGATACCGTATGCACTGCTTGTAGCAGGCTGCTGTTTGGTAGGTTATGTTGTTTCCGGTGTTACAAATAATGGTTGGATGGGACTTTTGGTTTCGGCAGTTGTTTTGTTTGCTGTATTATTTGCACTATATGCGGTTTCAAAGAAAAAGCAAGCATAATTATATTTGATGAAACTATAAAAAAATAAAGAAAGTGTGTATGAAAATCTTCATACACACTTTTTAATATTATTCTTTATAATCGCCGCGCTCATATGAGATTTCATAACCAATCGAGTGAAGGCTTTGCTTCAGCTTTTCGAGTCCTTCGGCGGCCTCTTCATCTGTGCAGGCTTTGTCATTATACAAAAGATAGTTTTTTCGTGTCGCTGCAGGCGACAAATTTGGCATAATTACGTTTGCGCCTGATAATATGCCCATATTTCGTCCGTTTTTATCAAGAGTAGCAAGAGCTGTCGTCGAAGGAAGAAGCACTTTTGGAAACATCAAGCGGCAAAGAGAAAGCATAAATAAGCTCAGCTCAAGTGAACCGTTTGGCATATCTTTAAATGGTGTATCGCTATGAGAAAGAAATGGCCCTATTCCAATCATTTGTGGCCCAAGCTCGCTTATGAAAACCATATCATCTGCAAGATTTTCCTCTGTCTGATATGGTGAGCCGACCATAAACCCTGTTCCGACCTGATAGCCAATTTCTTTTAAATTATAAAGACATTGTTTTCGGTTTTCGAGCGACAAAGATGATGGATGCAGCTTTGAATAATGCTCATTGGTTGCAGTTTCGTGGCGCAAAAGATATCTGTTTGCCCCTGCATCATAAAGACGTTTATATGAACTGTGCGAGCGTTCACCCAAAGAAAGCGTAATTGCACAGTCGCTATACTGTTTTTTTATTGCAGATACGATAGAGCACATATAATCGTCTGTATAAAACGCATCTTCGCCACCCTGGAGTACAAAAGTACGAAAACCAAGCGGGTATCCTACACGGCAGCACTCTAACACCTGCTCTTTTGTAAGGCGATAGCGGCTGCAGTTTTTATTGCCTGCGCGTATACCACAATAGTAGCAATCATTTTTGCAGTAATTTGTAAGCTCGATAAGTCCGCGTATATATATTTTGTTTCCAAAATTCTGACGTGATATTTCGGATGCTTTTTGCCGGGCATATAGGCACACAGTATCACGGTTTTTTATAAGCGTTATCCATTCGCTGCGGCTCAGTTTTTGTTCTTTTATAAGCTTATCTATTAAGGCCTGCATCCTTTATCACCTCTTGTAAATTTTATTATTCTATAACTCCGCCGCCAACAACATAATCATCAAGATAGAACACTGCTGACTGGCCGCTTGCGATTGCGCGCTGCGGCGTATCAAAGGTGCACAGTACGCGTCCGTTTTCAAGTGGTGTTATTGTAGCCTCTACGGCGCTCTGTTTATATCTTGCCTTTGCCAAAACGCGCATAGGCTCCTTTAAATCGTCAAACATAATCCAGTTTGTATCACGGGCGACAAGCTCGCGCGAGAAAAGCTGCTCGTGTCGTCCAAGCGTAACGGTGTTATCAGTCGCATCTTTTTTTACAACGTATCTTGGCTCGCCAAATGTAATTCCAAGACCTTTTCGCTGTCCTATTGTATAATGAATTATTCCCTTGTGCTCACCTAAAATGTTGCCGTCTACATCTATAAAATTACCACTTTCGCATTTTTTATTTGCACAGCGTTCTATAAATGAGGCGTAATCACCATCGGGGACAAAGCATATATCCTGACTGTCGGGCTTTTTTGCAGTTATGAGATTTCGCTCCTCTGCCATCTGGCGAATCTGTGATTTTGTATATGAACCAAGCGGAAAAAGCGTATGCGCAAGTTCATCCTGTGTCATTGTATAGAGTACGTATGTCTGGTCTTTTGATGTATCGACTGCCTTCTTTAAAAGATAGCGCCCACTTTTTTTGTCATACTCAATTTGTGCATAGTGTCCCGTTGCGATATAATCATATCCAAGCTCTCTTGCACAATTAAGCATTTTTGCAAATTTGAGGTGGCGATTACATTCTATGCACGGGTTTGGTGTTTCGCCGCAAAGATATGAATTTATAAATTTGTCAATAACATGAGTTTTAAACTCTGTGCTAAGGTCAAACACATAATGCTCAAATCCCATTTTTGCAGCTATTTTGCCTGCATCGTGTGCGTCGGTAAGCGAACCGCAGATGCCTTTGTCAGTATTAATATCATCCGGTGAAAACAATTTCATTGTAGCACCGCAAAGTGTATAGCCTTTTTCTTTTATGAGTGATGCCGCAACCGATGAATCGACGCCGCCGCTCATTGCCACCATTACTTTTTTACACATAAAAATCCCCGTTTCGTATATAAAAACAAAATAAAATCCTTAACCTTATTATAGTATAAAAACGCTGTTTTGTAAAGTAGTTATACGTATGCAGGAAAAAGACATAAAAAATCAAAATGCACATATTTTTCCGTTGACGCTTTGATTAAAATGTCGTATAATATAAGTATTGGAATATGAAAAACATTATATGTGTGGAGAAGCTTATGAAAAAAATAAAAAAAAGCATAGCAGTGTTGGTGCTAATTACACTTGTTATGAGTTTTATGACGTGTGTGTGCGCAGATGCACAGGACATAAAGGTGCCGATAATTTTATACCATAATATTGCGGACAATACGGGCCGGGAGTATTATGATCCGTATCTGAACATTCCCGCCGATTTGTTTGAAATGCATATATCTGCCATTAAAGAGGCAGGCTATAACGCTATTACATACGAACAGTATTACAATTATGTTATAAATGATGCGCCGCTTCCCGAAAAACCAATTATTATAACCTTTGATGACGGATATTCAAGCAACTACATATATGCTTATCCGATACTCAAAAAATATAATACGAAGGCGACAATTTTTGTCATAACTGACAGACGTGGTATGTCGCTTAGTAAAAATCCGCATTTTTCGTGGAATCAGGCAAGGGAAATGGCTGATAGCGGAATAATTGATATACAAAGTCATACGCACTCGCATCAGGCTGCGACATCGCTTTCTGATTTTGATTTGGTTTTTGAACTTAAAACCTCAAAGAGAATGATTGAAAATAAGCTCGGAAGAAAATGCAGCGTTCTGGCCTTTCCGTTTGGAGATGCGGGAGAGAGGGAAATTAATGCGGCAAAAAAGGCGGGCTATCTTGTGGTAAACAAGGTGGAAAATTGGGGCGCTAATGCCAAAAGCGATGGTCTTGATGCGCTAAAACGCATAACCGTGCGTGCCGACTGGTCAGCGTCAAGGCTTCTTGAGATAATTGAAGAAAATATGAATTTATAGTTTTTTGGAATTAAAAAAGCTCTGATGCATTTCGTATCAGAGCTTTATTTTTTATCTGAATATATCAGCCTGCGCGTTCTATTTCTTTATCAATGGCGATACTAAGCTGCTTTTCTATTTCGTCTATGTCAGCCACTTTTGTAAGAACAAGCTCACTTATCAAAATCTGCTTTGCGTTTGAAAGCATCTTTCTTTCACCAGTGGAAAGACCTTTTTTTCTGTCGCGGCACATAAGATGCTTTACAACATCCAAAACCTCGAGGATATCTCCGCTTTTAAGCTTTGCCATATTATCGCGAAAGCGTTTATTCCAGTTGGAATCCTCGTCGCACATACGCTTGTGAAAATGCGATAGTACTTCCTTTGCTTTTTCTTTGGTAATGATGTCGCGTACGCCGATATCTCCGGCATTTTTCATCGGTATCATAACCTTCATATCTCCTGCAGGTAAACGCATTACATAATATGAATGGGTTTCGCCGAGGATTTGCTGCTCTTCAATAGCCTCAATCACTCCGGCACCGTGCATAGGATACAACACCCTGTCTCCTATTTGATAGTTCACCGTATATTACCTCCAAGCGCTTCTTGCGGAAAAGCATTTTATGCCTTGATACACATACCTTTATACTCCGCTGCTTATGGCTATATTATACCATCTTATACAAAAAAAGTCAAGCGACAAAACAAAAAGAAATCGGCCAAAACCGACTTCCTTTCAGGCATATACTATTGTGATTTTTGCATAAAAATTTGCAAAATATGCTTTATTTCGGGACTTTTTATTGTACTCCAAAAATAAGGTCTGCATAATTTGGATATGGCCAGTATTTGTTTGCAACAAGCGTTTCTATTTCGTCTGCTACCTCGCGAAGAGAGTTCATGTTTGTAACAATCTTTTCTTTGCAGAAAATAGCAAGCTTTTCAACGTCGGTGTAATCTTTTATGCACACAAGCGACTCTTCGAGCTCGTTTATCCTTTCGTAAAGGCTGTCGTTGAGAGCAGAAAGCTTAGTAATAAGGGCTTCCTCGACGCCGCAATTTATTGAGAGCGAAAGCGATTTTTTGCTACAAAGCGTCTGGGCAAGCTCATTTACATAAAAAACAGATGCGGGCAAAATATCTTTTCTTGCCATATCTATCATTGTGAGCGCCTCGATATTTATTGCCTTGTTATAGTTGTCAAGCAAAATTTCGCATCTTGAACATACTTCTGTAGGGGTAAAAATACCATGTCTTAAAAACAGATTGATATTTTTTTCATGCTTGAAATAAGGAAAGGCATCAGGCGCTGTTTTAAGGTTCAAAAGACCGCGCTTCTCAGCTTCTTCTACCCACTCGTCAGAGTAGTTGTTGCCGTTGAAAATAATGCGCTTATGCTCCCTTACGGTATCACGGATAAGCTCGTTTAGTGCCTTTTCAACATCGTCTGCCTTTTCAAGAACGTCGGCAAATTTGTCGAGCTCGTCTGCGACAATTGTATTTAAGATTATATTGGGGCCTGCAATCGACAATGCAGAACCGCACATACGAAATTCGAATTTGTTACCCGTAAAAGCAAACGGAGAGGTGCGGTTTCTGTCGGTTGTATCTTTTACAAAGTTTGGAAGTGAGTGTACGCCTGTTTCCATTATGGCTTTTTCTTTTTTTACATACGTTTTGCCGCTTTCGATTGCGTCGAGTATCTCTTCAAGCTCGTCGCCCAAAAATATTGATACAATAGCAGGCGGAGCCTCGTTTGCGCCGAGTCTGTGGTCATTTCCCGCGCTTGCAACAGAAAGTCTTAACAAATCCTGATACTCATCAACGGCTTTTATAACAGCGCACAGGAAAAGCAAAAATTGTGCGTTTTTGTGAGGACTTTTGCCCGGCGAGAGCAGGTTTATGCCATCGTCTGTGGAAAGCGACCAGTTATTGTGCTTGCCACTTCCGTTTACGCCCTCAAACGGTTTTTCGTGCAAAAGACATACAAGGTTGTGTTTGAGTGCCACCTTTTTCATAATTTCCATTGTGAGCTGATTATGATCACAGGAAATGTTTGTGGTTGTGTATATAGGCGCAAGCTCGTGCTGAGCAGGTGCGGCTTCATTGTGCTTTGTTTTAGCGAGTACGCCGAGCTTCCAAAGCTCTTCGTCAACCTCTTTCATATATGCTACCACGCGGGGCTTTATTGCACCGAAATAATGGTCTTCAAGCTCCTGACCCTTTGGTGCTTTTGCTCCGTAGAGTGTTCTGCCGGTAAAGATGAGGTCCTTGCGCTTGTTATACATATCCTTATCAACAAGAAAATACTCCTGCTCGGCACCCACGGTAGTTCTGACGTGTTTACTTGTTGTATTACCAAGCGCAGTAAGCACACGCATCGCCTGCTTGTCGATTACCTCCATCGAGCGAAGAAGCGGTGTTTTTTTATCGAGAACTTCGCCGCCATAAGAACAAAAGGCGGTGGGTATACAAAGCGTTCCGTCTTTTATAAAAGCGTATGAAGTGGGATCCCAAGCGGTGTAGCCTCTTGCCTCAAAAGTTGCACGAAGACCGCCCGAAGGAAATGAAGATGCATCAGGCTCGCCCTTTATAAGCTCCTTGCCCTTGAATTCCATAATAACAGAATCATCCTTGGAAGGTGTTATAAAGCTGTCGTGCTTTTCGGCGGTAATGCCCGTCATTGGCTGAAACCAATGTGTATAATGGGTTGCGCCTTTTTCAATAGCCCAATCCTTCATAGCATTTGCAACAACGTTTGCAACGTCTATTTCAAGATTTTTTCCTTCTTTAATAGTTTTTTGGAGTGCCTTATATGTATCTTTCGGCAATCTTTCTTTCATGACTTTTTTGTTAAAGACCATGCAGCCGAACATTTCGGGAATGTTATTCATAAGAATACCACCTTTGTATCATTAGTATTGTTTATTCATAATGTTATCTAAAAATAGGGCACCGTGAGAGTAAAACCCACAGCGCCCTTGCTGCCTACGTTTGTAAGTATATACTACTTTGCGGATTTTGTCAACATTTTTTCGGTTTTACAGACGTAATTTTACAAAATAATCAGTTCTTTTGTAAAATTGCTCAGATTTATGGGTTTTTCGTCATTTATAATAACCAAATCCTCAATTCTTACGCCAAATTCATTTTCAATATAAATTCCGGGTTCAATCGTTACAACCATACCATTATCAAGCGTTTGATTTGATTTTGACGAAAGACGTGGCATTTCGTGCACGTTTATACCTACGCCATGTCCGAGCGCATGACCAAATTCTTTGCCGTAACCGGCACTTGCAATAATATCGCGCGCCGTTTTGTCAACGTCAGAGCATAATGCGCCGCGAATAGCCCCTTTAAGAGAAGCCTTTTGTGCCTTTAAAACAGTTTCGTATACGCTTTTTTGCTTATCCGTTACACATCCTATGGCAACTGTTCTTGTCATATCAGAGCAGTAGCCGTTATACACACAGCCAAAGTCAAACGTAACAAAATCACCGTTTTGCAGCTTTTTATCGGTTGCGATGGCGTGCGGCATCGATGAATTTTTGCCTGACGCAACAATTGTATCAAACGAAACAGCGCTTGCGCCTGCAGTTTTTACAAGATGCTCAAACGTCAGGGCAAGCTGATTTTCGCTCACGCCCGCTTTTGTCTGCAAAAGCACCTTTTCAAAAGCCTGCGTCGCAATCTGCGCCGCAGTTTTTATGCTCGCAAGCTCGTTTTCATCCTTGATAATTCTCAACGCATCTGTTTGTGATGAGCCGTCTGTAAAAGCTATGTCCGGAAGCTTTTTTTGATAAGCCTTATAGCTTGCGAGTGTGAGGTCATTTTCCTCGATTAAAAGCGTTTTTATTGTGGGCGGCATTATATTTTCAATGCCTCGCGTTATATTTTCGACGCAAAAACCGCACATATTCGTTTTTGCTGCCTCGATATAGCGAAAATCTGTTACTATAATGCGGTGCTCTTTGTCAATAATGAGAATACCTTCACCAGTAAAACCACTAAGATAAAATATGTTTTCGCGGCTTGTGATTAAAAATGCTTCGTCAGATTTTATGTCTGCTGCAAGACGAGCTGCTCTGTTATTCACCTTTTAAAACCTCCACAACAGCGCGCAGAGCAAGCTCATAGCCGAGCTTGCCAAAACCGGCAATCTGACCTACGCATACAGGTGCGGTAACCGAAGTATGACGAAACTGTTCACGTTTATATACATTTGAAAGGTGAACTTCTATTGTGGGGATTTTTATTGCCGCGATGGCATCACGAATTGCGATGCTGTAATGTGTGTATGCACCGGGGTTTATTATAATCCCATCAACACATCCGACGCTATCATGAAGCTTGTCAATGATTTCGCCCTCACAGTTTGACTGAAAAAATTCTATACTGCATCCAAGCTCGTCTGCTTTTTTTAAAAGCTGCGCATTAATTTTTTCAAGAGAATCACTGCCGTATATACCCGGCTCACGCATGCCGAGCATATTTAAATTCGGTCCGTTTACAAGTAAAATTTTATTCATATGAAAAACTCCTTTAAAACATTATAAGTTATATAAGCTTTTTATACATCGAAATTATCCGGTCTGCAATTATGACAGGGCTAAGATTGTCAACATCAATTGAAAAGTCGTTGTCTAAATAATATGGGGCGCGAGCTAAAAGCATTTTTTCTATATCCGCTTCGGTCTTCTCTTCTAAAAGCGGTCTTTCGTTATTTTGATTTGTGCGTTGTGCTATAACCTTTGCCGAGGCAGCGAGGTTAACGATTATACCGCTTTTGCGAAGGTTTGATATATTTGCTTTGTCAAGCACCGCTCCGCCACCGGTTGATATTATACAGCCCCGAAGCTTGCTTACTTCGGCTATTATTTCCGATTCGATTTTTCTGAAATATTTTTCACCGTTTTGTGAAAATATTTCGGGTATTGTTTTTTGCTCATGCTCTGCTATAAGCGTATCGGTATCTATAAAACGCCGTCCGAGCTTTTTTGCCAGAAGTGTGCCGATGGTTGTTTTACCCGTCGCCATAAAGCCTGTCAGTACAATGTTTTTCATAGGCCGAACACCTCGCGTTTTATGTCGTCATATATTTTATAGTCAATTTTTATTCCGGTAAATATTTCGTATGCCACAAGCCCCTGATAAATAAGCATACCAAGTCCGTTTGTAAACGTAGTAACACCGTTCCTTTTCATCTTTTTTAAAAAAAGCGTTTCGGCGGGGTTATATATCATATCGGCTGCGGCGGTGTTTTCGTCTACAAATGAAAAATCGGATAAAGGACAGGCGTCTGTGTTTGGCGCCATTCCGACAGATGTTGTATTTATTACAACGTCATATCTGTCATGTACGCGCTTTGTATGTATTTTATAGCCACAATTTTTCTCCACAAAAGCTGCAAGCTCGTCGGCGTTTTTTTGAGTTCTGTTCATAAGTGTTATACTTTTTGCACCGAGAAGTGCAAATTTTACACACACAGGACGCGCTGCACCGCCTGCACCAAGGATAAGCACATCTTTGCCTATAATCTCTATGCCTGCATTTAAAAGTGAAAGGTAAAAGCCGTCGGCATCTGTATTATAGCCGTACGTTTTACCGTTTTCAAACTTGACGGTATTGACCGAACCGTAGAGCCTTGCAGTTTCGTCGATATGGTCAATATATTGCATAACCGCTGTTTTGTGTGGAGCGGTAACATTTACACCGGCAAATCCGAGTGCGCTAAGACCGAAAAATGCATCAGCAAGATTTTCGGGCTTTACACAAAAGGCGCTGTAAGCATAATTTTGGTTATATATTTTTGATATATAATTGTGCATCTGTGGTGAATAGGTATGCTCTATAGGATAGCCCATAAGACCTAAAAGCCGTGTCTTACCATCAATTTCTATCATGTCAAAACCTTCTTTAACTCTAACTTTATGTATAATTATACAACATACACATTATTTTTTCCATACTTTTTAAAAAAATTTTTTATTTTATATCATAATATACCGGCAAAGGATTTTTGAGGTTTTTGGCGTATATAATATATTAGGATATAAAATTTGGAAAAGAGGGGTTTAATTTGAAGATAGTTGCTATAAACGGAAGCATAAATAAAGCTGGAAATACGTTTTATTTACTTGATAAAATACTTAAAATATGCGAAAAAAACGGAGCGCAGACACGCATTATAAGTGCCGCGCAGGCGGTGGGAGATGCAAAAACACCCTTTTGTACCTGCTGTTCGACTCCATGCTCAAAGGCATGTTACAAGGGCTCGCTTCTTGATGAGGCGTACAAGGCTATTGAAGAGGCAGATGCAGTAATTTTCGGAAGCCCTGTGTATTTTGGTTCGATGAGTGCGCAGCTTAAAGCGTTTTTTGATAAAACGCGCGAGGTGCGCTCGCGCAAAGCGTGGGTTGGTATTCCTGCAGGTGTTGTCAGCGTGGGAGCCTCTAAGTATGGCGGACAGGAAGCGACGATGAATGCAATTCAGGATTGCCTTTTTATATCGGGCATGACTGTTTTTGGCTCGGGATATTTTACAACAGATGGCGGACAAATGGGAATTGGTGCACACAAGCCTGCGTGTGAGGATGAATTTGCAAACGCAAGGTGCGAATCCATGGCGGCGCGTGTAATGTTTGAGGCAGCGAGAAATGAGCTTTATAAAAAGAGCAGATAAATGTAATTTTGATTTGGATTTGTGAAGGGAGGCTTCCGTTATGATTACAATAAGAGAGCAAACCGAAGAAAATGAAAAAAAGACGTTATCGGAGCACGCACAACTGGTAGTAAATACAAAAGGGCGTGAGCATGAGCAGGAAAAATGTCGCTTTCGCACAGAGTATCAGCGCGACCGCGACAGAATTGTCCACTCGAAATCGTTTCGCCGATTAAAACATAAAACACAGGTTTTTATAACGCCGCAGGGCGACCATTATCGTACGCGTCTTACTCATACGCTTGAAGTAAGTCAGATTGCGCGCACAATTTCACGCTCGCTTCGTCTTAATGAGGATTTGACCGAGGCGATGAGTCTTGGACATGATTTGGGGCATACTCCGTTTGGACATAGGGGGGAGGATGCCCTTGATGCGCTTTGCGAAGGCGGTTTTCGTCATTATGAGCAGAGCCTTCGTGTTGTCGATGTTTTAGAGGACGGACATGGACTTAATCTTACTTATGAGGTGCGCGATGGCATACGAAATCATACGGGCGAGCATCAGCCGTCTACGCTTGAAGGAAAGGTGTTAAAATTTGCCGACAAGTTTGCATACATAAATCATGACATTGATGATGCAATACGCGGAGGAGTTATATGCGAGTCCGATTTGCCAAAAGAGCTTATACAGATTCTTGGCGACAAGCATTCCGAGCGAATTGATACAATGATTTGCGACACGGTTGAAAATTCGCTTGGCAAAAACGATATTGTTATGTCAAAAGAAATCGGAAAGGCGATGCTTGATTTAAGACAATTTATGTTTGATGTTGTGTATAATTATCCGCCAAAGCGTGAGGAGGAAAGAAAAGCATCAAACATAATAGAGCAAATGTTTTATCACTTTACAAAAAATCCTGAGCTTTTGCCCGAGGAATATAAACAGTTTTTGTCAAAGTATCCGGTGGACAGAGTTGTATGCGATTATATTGCCGGAATGAGCGACGATTATGCCGTGCATACATTTACAAATATATTTGTTCCAAAATCGTGGACGGTATTTTAAGCGCAGTGCATCTTATAGGTAAAAAATTGTATAAACTTTCATATAATGTGGAAATATTAACATATATTTGCCTAATGTTAAAAGAAGGAATTTATACAAAAATGTCGAAATTAGTATATTGAAGATTAAACGTTTTCAAAAAACATGTAAAGTACATACGCTTTACACAATTTTGACGCAAATTTTTAGAAGGGGAGTTTTTTGGTGCTTTATTCTGACGAGCTGATTGGCGAGGTATTGTCTGCAAACGATATTGTAGATGTTATTTCTTCATATGTCGCTTTGAAACGAAGCGGTCGTGGGCTTGTTGGATTGTGCCCGTTTCATTCGGAAAAAACTCCGTCGTTTAGCGTTTCGCCGGACAAGCAGCTTTACCATTGTTTTGGTTGTGGCGAAGGTGGCAGTGTTTTGACGTTTATTATGAAAATGGAAAATCTTGATTTTGTTGAAGGTATTAAGTTTTTGGCAGACAGAGCGCATATCGCTCTTCCCGAGCCGGAAATGAGCGAAAGCGTGGACAAGCATTTTAAAAAGAAACAGCGCCTTATAAGTGCAAATACGTATGCGGCAAAGTTTTTTTATAACTGTCTTATTTCAGAGGACGGGAAAACCGCGCGTGATTATTTTGATTCGCGTGCACTTTCACCAAAAACGGCAGCGCAGTTTGGTCTGGGGTTTGCGCCCGATAAAAAGAATTCGCTTACAGAGCATTTAAAAACGCTTGGCTTTAAAGAAAATGAGCTTGTCGACTTTGGACTTGCGATTATAAAGGATAATAAGTATATTGATAAATTTCGCAACCGTGTTATGTTTCCGATTATTGATGTGCGCGGTAATGTGATAGGCTTTGGCGGACGTGTTATGGATGACTCAAAGCCAAAATATCTAAACTCGCCCGAAACGGTGGCGTTTAACAAAAGGCTTAATCTGTTTGCGCTTAATTTTGCAAAAAACAAAAAAGATGATACGCTTATTTTAGTAGAAGGATATATGGATGTTATAGCGCTTCATCAGGTGGGTATAAATAATGTAGTGGCAACGCTTGGAACTGCGCTTACAGAAGAGCAGTCGCGCCTCATTGCACGTTTTGCAAAAAATGTTGTTTTGTGCTATGACACGGACGAGGCGGGCGTCAAGGCGACAATGCGTGCGATTGATATATTTTCAAAGACGGATTGTCGTGTAAAGGTTTTAAGCCTTGTAGGAGCAAAGGATCCCGATGAGTACATAAAGGCTCACGGCGGGGGAAGCGAGGCATTTTTGAGTGCGGTGAAAAAGGCAGTGCCTGCGACGATGTTTCGCATTAACGTTTTAAAGAAGAATTATGATATAGACAATAGCATTGACGATAAAATAAGCTTTATATCAGAGGCTGCAAAGATTTTATTATCGACAAATAATATGGTCGAGGTCGATGCTTATGCAGATATGCTTTCAAAAAATTATGACATAAAAAAAGAGTCTGTATATGCTGAAATAAAAAAGCTTGGGTCAAAGCAGGACAGGCAGACGATGGGACGTGTTGTGCGCCAGAGTGCGTCAGCTGGTGTGAGCAAAAACGAGGCGGCAAAGCAAAGCGGTAATCAGATGCCACCATCCTTAAAGGGTGCAATATCACCCATAGAAAAGGCTGAAAAAAGTCTTTTGTCGCTGATATTTTCAAACAGAGCGGCATCAAAGATGGCGCAAAACGAGCTTGCAAGTGAAGAGTATTCAAATGAAATACATAAAAAGCTTGCAAAAATTTGTTATGATGCGTGGGATTCGGGCACACCACCTGATACAGCACGGATTGTATCAAGCTTTGAAAGCTCGTACTCAGGATATGTAACAAAGGTTTTGATGGACAAATCGGTCTATGATGACGAGGTGTCAGCTACGGCGGATTTGCTCATTACTATAAAGCAAGAGAAACTAAAAAAACGCATCAGTGAAGAAACTAATCCGGCGGTTTTGATGCAGTTGTTAAAGCAACAGGCGGATTTGAAGCAAAAGAGAGGAGGAGCGCCGCTATGAGTGATGTTGAAGTCAGCAAAAAAGCGATAGCAAGGGAACTGTTAGAGCGTGGTAAAAAAAGCGGTATGCTGTCATTTAAGGAGATAATGGATGCCTTTGAGGCTGTTGACATTGAGCCCGATCAGATTGATAAGGTGTATGAAACGCTTGAAAAGGCGGGCATTGAGATTGTAGGCGATATCGACAAAGAGCTTGAAGAAATCGAGATGTCAAATGAGGATATGGAGGATTTGTCTGTACCCGAGGGTGTCAACATTGATGACCATGTCAAAATGTACCTTAAAGAAATCGGCAAGGTTCCGCTTCTCGATTCTGATGAAGAAATTGAGCTTGCAAAGCGTATGGCTGATGGCGACCCTGCGGCAAAACGCCGCTTGGCAGAGGCTAATCTGCGCTTGGTTGTAAGTATTGCGAAGCGTTATGTGGGACGCGGTATGCTGTTTTTGGACCTTATACAAGAAGGAAACCTTGGTCTTATCAAGGCTGTTGAAAAGTTTGATTACACAAAAGGCTACAAGTTTTCAACATACGCTACGTGGTGGATTCGTCAGGCGATTACACGTGCTATCGCAGATCAGGCGCGTACCATTCGTATTCCGGTACACATGGTCGAAACCATAAACAAGCTAATTCGCGTATCACGTCAGCTTTTGCAGGAGCTTGGACGTGAGCCGCAGGCAGAGGAAATTGCAAAAGAGCTTAACATGCCTGCTGATAAGGTACGCGAAATAATGAAAATTGCACAGGAGCCTGTATCGCTTGAAACCCCGATAGGCGAAGAAGAGGACAGCCATTTGGGTGATTTTATTCCAGATGATGATGCGCCGGCGCCTTCCGAGTCGGCAAGCTTTGTGCTTTTGAAGGAACAGCTTTTAGAGGTTTTATCAACGCTTACTCCACGTGAGGAAAAGGTGCTGAAATTGCGTTTTGGCCTTGATGATGGACGTGCACGCACGCTTGAGGAGGTTGGCAAACGCTTTAACGTTACGCGTGAGCGTATACGCCAGATTGAAGCGAAGGCACTTAGAAAGCTTCGCCATCCAAGCAGAAGTAAAAAACTTAAGGATTATCTTGATTAATAAGAATAAAAAAGCTATCAGTTCATAAGAACTGATAGCTTTTTAAATTGTATGTTTAAATATAAATAACATCTATTCCGCGCTCACGTGCATATCGCGAGGTGTAGTATGTTCCACCGGTTTCTTTTCGCATATAGCAAATGCAATGCGAGCAGTTGTCGACCATATATCTGTTTCGAAGTTGCATGCATCCGGGAAGATATTTTTCGGAGGTATATATAACCTCGTCAGCCTGGCTTAGTATATGCTCATAGGTCTGTTTTTCGTATTTATTAAAATATTTTGTCTGGCTTTTGCACGGAAGCGCCATTATAAGTGAAATGTTATTATTAAGCCTTTTTTGCTCCAGTACACATATTGCCGCAAGCGTGTCAAAGCCAAGCGCTCCACCACAATAAAACCTTGTTATGCCATGGCTTATAAGCGAGGCTATTTGTGATGAAAGTCTTGCTTTTATTGTATCCTCATCCTGAGGTCTGATTTGTCTGTGTCCCGAAAAACAACATGAAATACTTTTCAATAAAATCTCTCCTGATATACTATTTTGTCCATCCGACATAGGTGAAATATTTGTTTTTAAATGGCTGAGCAGCTTTTTTTGCCGCATCATAACTGTCAAAGAAAGCAAAAACAGACGGGCCGCTTCCGCTCATAAGCACGCCGAGCGCACCGCTTTTTAAAAGCTCTGTTTTGATATCGCCGATGATTGGGTGCATTTTTACGGTTACTTCTTCCATTACATTTACCATATTTTGCGCTACGGTTTTTACGTCCCCTTTTTTTATTGCATCTATCAACAGCTGCGTATCGGGATGAGTTTGTATTGGCGCTTCGTCGATTTGTTTATACACAGTCGGTGTAGACACACCAAAAGGTGGCTTTATTATTACTATGGGCGTTTTTGGAAAATCATCAAGAAGTGTAAGCTTTTCACCTATTCCCGATGCAAGCATTGTTTTTGCGTGTATACAGTATGGAACATCTGCGCCAAGCGTCGAGCCGATAGAGCAAAGCTCGTCTTCTGTGAGCTTTGTTTCGTAAAGCATATTAAGACCGCAAAGCACTGCGGCTCCGTTTCCGCTTCCGCCTGCAAGTCCTGCTCCAACGGGAATACGCTTTGAAAGCTCAATTTTCACCCCGCCGTTTATGCCTGTATATTCAAAAAAGCTTTGTGCGGCTTTGTAGGCGAGGTTCTTTTCATTACACGGCAAAAAGCTTAAATTCGAGCTAAGCTCAATCCCGCTGTCAATACGCGTAAGTGTTATGCTGTCGCATAGCCCGCAGCTTAGCATAATCATCAAAACCTCATGATATCCGTCGTCACGTTTGCCTATTACATCAAGGCTTAAGTTTATTTTTGCGTGTGAATTAAGTAATATTTTATCCATCAAAAGTATTCTCCTTTTTGTATTGGAGTGTTTTTTATACACTAATATCATATCACAAAAATAACTAAACGTAAATACAGTTTTTTACAAATTAATTTACAAATCAGATACATTTTTATTGACTTGCAGGTTGTTTGGTGGTATAATATTTTTTGCTATAGAAAATATTTGCTGGTGTAGCTCAGTTGGTAGAGCAGCGCATTCGTAATGCGCAGGTCACGTGTTCGAGTCACGCCACCAGCTCCATTTGCCCATTTGGTATATGCCAGGTGGGTTTTTGTTTATTGACGTTGTGATTTTGATGTGTTATATTTTATATGTAATATAAAGTGTGATTATAAATAGGAGATGAGATGTGATGAAATTTATAGTTGCTGTGGATTTAGAGGGCGTGGCTTGTGCCTATGCGCCATGTGGCGAAAGTATAGAAAGTTCGTTCAATATTGAGTTTGTGCGCAAACAGGCTACGAGAGAAGCTGATGCGGCGGCGCGCGCTTTGTTTGATTGTGGCGCCGAGGAGGTTATTGTATGGGATAACCACGGACGTGGATGTAGCCTTGATTATGAACAGCTTGATGAAAGATGCTCCATTGCAATCGGCGCTTGTGTAGAAACACGATATCCGGTGCTTGATGAGAGTTTTTCGGGCGTCGTTATGATAGGCTATCATGCTATGGCATCAAATGGTGAGGCAGCGATTGCACATACATATTCAAGCGTTACATATCAGTATATGAAGGTCAACGGCAAAGAGGTTGGAGAGGTTTCGGTGGATGCTGCTATTGCGGGTGAATATGGTGTCCCTGTGATTTTTGTATCGGGCGATGATAAATGCACTTTGGAGGCAAAAGAAGTTTTGCCATGGATTGAGACTGTGCAGACAAAGAGAGCGTTTTCATATACAAGGGTACTTAGCAAGCATCCAAAGGCAGTTATAAATGAGATATATGAAGGTGTCAAAAGAGCAGTAGCCCGTCTTGGTGAGATGCAATGCTATCGTTTTACAACACCGCTTGAGCTTGAGCTTCGATACAAAAGAACAGATGCGGCGACGCATACGAAGTTAATAGATATGAATGGCAAGCCATTTGCTTTTAAAGATGGATATACAAGAGTTGGAATGCTTGAAAAAGCAGAGGATATATTTTTCAGACGTTAAAAGAATAATAATTAAGGGATGAATTCGATTTTGCAGAGTTCATCCCTTTTTGTGTAAAGTATTAATTTTTTTGTTTTGCATATTCAGATGGCGATATTCCAAAATGTTTTTTAAACATTTTGGAAAAATTGAATATGTCAGTATATCCGACAGAACGTGCCACGACAGAAACGCTTGCCTTGCTGCTTTTGATAAGAGAGGCGGCAATGCTCATACGATAATTAAATAAATACTTTCCAGGAGAGATTCCTGTTTTTTTTGTAAATAATGTTGTAAAATAACTTCTGTCAAGATTAAGCCTCGCGGCGATTGAATCAACGGTGAGTTCTTTCATATATTCAGAATGTATACAGTCGAGAGCTTTGTCTACGTAGTCGGATGAATGATTTTCGTTATCGAGAAGAAGTGCAAACAAATCCCAAAGCTTTGCACAAAGGTATGCGCTTCTGCCATTTTCAAAAAGCTCACAGTTTTTCATTGCATTAAAAATTCCCAAAGCCTCGGGACAATGCAGAGTATCAGGAAGGGTAAAAGGTATTTTTGTCGAGCTGAAGCCTATCCAGATATAGCTCCACGGTTTTTGAGAATCTGCTTCATAATAAATCTGTGTATATGGAGGAATAATGAAAAGTTCTCCCGGGCCGAGGTTGTATTCTTTGTCTTCGATAATGAATTTGCCGAAACCTGAAGCAACAAAATGGATCACATAGTGCTGTCTTACGGCAGGCCCAAAATGATGATTTTTTTTGCAGTTTTCGTATCCAAAAACGATAGGATTTATATCACCGTATTCACAGTCTGTTATGATAACATCATGACGAGTCATATTTTGCCTCCTTAAAAAAACAACAAAATGACAAATAATTAACATAATTATAACATTGGCAATAAGCAAATGTCAATATATAATAAGATCAGATAGACAAGCTGTGAACATGGTAAATATTGCTGCTAATGCGGCTGTATTTGAAGGAAAGGATTGAATAATATGGCAGAATTAAGATATAATCCTATGACAAAGGACTGGGTTATGATAGCATCTCACAGGCAAAACAGACCGCAGATGCCAAAGGACTGGTGCCCTTTTTGTCCGGGCTCGGGAAGAGTTCCGGAAAAATTTGATGTTTATAAATATGATAATGATTTTCCGGCGCTTTCGCAAAATCCGCCTATGCCTGATGATGTTGCCTCGGGCATATACAAAACAATGCCGTCTTATGGCAAATGTGAGGTTATACTTTATTCGCCCGAGCATACGATAACGCTTCCTGAATTGTCTGTTGAGCATATTAAAAAACTTGTGGATTTATGGACAGAGCGTTTTGTTGAAATTAAAAAGGATGAAAAAATCAAGTATGTATTTATATTTGAAAACAGAGGTGATGTTGTCGGTGTTACAATGCCGCATCCTCATGGGCAGATTTATGGCTATTCGGTAATTCCAAAAAAAATCGAGCTTGAGCTTGAGTCTGCAAAGGAGCATTTTGAAAATACGGGCAAATGCCTTTTCTGTGAAATGCTTGAAGAAGAGTACAGGGCAAAAGAAAGAATTGTTATTGAAAATGATGATTTTGTTGCGTACCTACCGTTCTTTGTTGAATATCCTTATGGTATGTATGTTGCATCAAAAAAGCATAAGCAGAATTTAGAGCAGTTTAGCGAGAGTGAAAAATATAATCTCGCAGATATTTTAAAAAAGGTTACAGGCACTTTTGACTCGCTCTTTGATTATAATTTCCCATATATGATGTGTATGCATCAAAGCCCTGTAAACAGTGAGGACTGCTCGGATTATTATCATTTCCATATTGAGTTTTTTCCGCCCATGCGCTCTGCTGACAAACAAAAGTTTAATGCGTCAAGCGAAACGGGTGTGTGGGCACATTGTAACCCGACCGCACCTGAGGAAAAAGCAGAAGAATTAAGATGTGCATATCAAAAATTTCTTGATAAAAACAAGTGAGGAGAAATGTTATGAACAAGCAAAAGCTGATTGAAGAATTTATTGCACTTTATGGAGGCGAAAAGGAGTCTGTAAGAGTTTTTGCATCGCCCGGAAGAGTGAATCTTATCGGAGAGCATACCGACTATAACGGAGGCTTTGTATTTCCTGCGGCACTTACAATGGGCACAACCATAGCTCTTCGCGTGCGTGATGATAATATTATAAGAATGAAAGCAACAGACCTTGATGATATCGTAGAGATAGACCTTTCTGCGCCTGAAAAATATAAAGACATTTTTTGGGGAAATTATCAGGTCGGGGTCTGCGTTGAGCTTGAAAAGGCAGGTTATGAAATAGTTGGGTGCGATATGCTCTATGATGATACACTTCCGCACGGGGGAGGGCTTTCATCATCGGCGGCAATCGAAGTTGCAACGGCTTTGGCATTTGCGACGCTCTCAAACGAGAAAAAAGGAATCGACAAGCCTGTAGATATGATTGAAATGGCAAAAATCGGACAAAAGGCGGAAAATAATTATGTCGGTGTAAACTGTGGCATTATGGACCAGTTTGCGTCGGCAATGGGAAAGGAAAATCACGTCATTTTCCTCGATTGTAAGGACCTTGACTACAAGCTTGTACCGCTTAACATTTCGGGATACAAAATTGTGATTGCAAACACGAATAAAAAGAGAAGTCTTGCAGATTCAAAATACAACGAAAGACGCGCCGAGTGTGATGCGGCATTAGAAAAGCTTAAAACAGTTATTGATTATGATTATCTTGGTGTGATACCCGTAGATGTTTTTGAAAAAAACAAGTACGTTATTGGCGATGAAATCAAAATCAAAAGAGCGACGCATGTTGTATATGAGTGTGACAGAGTTTTAAAGTCGATTGAGGCTCTCGAAAACAACGATGTTATAAAATTTGGCGCTCTTATGAACGGCTCGCATGATTCGCTTCGTGACCTTTACGAAGTAACGGGTATCGAGCTTGATACGCTTGTAGATGAGGCAAGAAAGATTGACGGCTGTATCGGTTCGAGAATGACGGGGGCAGGCTTTGGCGGATGCAGCGTAAGTATTGTAAGAGAAGATGCAGTTGACAAATTTAAAGAAGAGGTCGGCAAAAACTATACCGATAAAATTGGCTATGCACCGTCGTTTTATGTAAGTGATTTAGGCGATGGAGGAAGAGAAATAAAATAAAATTAAAAGGGCTTGTCAGTTGACAAGCCTTTATTGCTGCAGTATAAAAACCGCAGGCGGTAAATTCAAGCAAAACGAACGTTGTTGATTAGATGTACTTATCGATACTTTGAGCTATGCCAAAAATACGGCCAGACATTTTCGTCTGCATTGCCGCCCCGGGCAGTCCAAAGAGTGTCCCAACTATCATATTTCCATTCGCCAGAAACTTTTTTAAATGTTAATATGTTTCCTGTTGAAAAATCTTCGTCAATGTAATAAATTTGCGCAATATCATCATTATACGATAGGATTTTAAACCATTCTACTTTGCCAAGCATAGAGTTTTCTTCAGGCACTTGACTAAGGTCAAACTCGTGTCCATACCTTGCGGTAAGATATTCGCATTTTAGCATAGGAATACCCCAAAAAACGAAAACAATCAAAGATATAATCAGTATAAATATTAAGAATTTTTTCATTTTAATTTGCCTCTCGATATTGATATACAGTGCTGTACTCGTATGAATTGCCACCGATAGCGATGCGGACTAATTTTGTGGCTTCTCTTAATAGTTCGTTGGCTTCGTCGTTTATAAACATAATTCCGTTTTCGTTATCTACCATTCCTGATGTAGCAAAATAAACAACAGGGCCGTCTTTGTGCGCACCGATAAATTTTATGCTTTCATCATATTCCTCGAACGGAATTTCAGATATAGGCTCATACTCGTTGTTATAAAGAATAATTTTGCCGTCTTTTGCTTCGGCAGAATGGAAATCCAAATCTTTTATAATTGAATTTATTTTGCCAAAATACCTTTCTTGCTTATGAATAACATCTCCGCTACAGCTGTAAAACAAACCTGCGACAATACAAAATAAAACAAAAATCGCAAAATATTTTTTCATACAAGCACTCCTTTGGATTAATACTTTAATCTAATAGTTTTTGCATCTCTATGTCAATTTTTGTTTGGAAACCTTTAAACAATACATTTGCAATATCCTCATTATCAAAAAATATTGTATATTCGTCTCCAATATTACCTTCGGGATACATACATGCAACATAGTCTCATATTGTATTATTTTTCATATTTTTTTGTTTTCTGCCATAAATCATTACAGGCTGACCTCCGCCATGCAAGGTTACAACGCTGCCTATTGGTAAATAATTCATATATTACTCTCCTAATTTTTCTCTAAATTTTTCTTTTTCTTCATATAGCGCATCAAGAAGTTCCTGCTCAGGTGCTACATCGTTTAAATTGACAATCATATTTTGTGGTGAAAATACTTTCCTTGCTCCATCCTGAAGCTGTTCATATGTTATTTTAGAAAAGCCATTATTTTCATCAAAAGCAACACGGTATGCTATATCCTGAGAATTTTGCATAGCAATTTGATTTTCAAAATCTAATCTTTTTTGTGCGCACTCAAAAGCTTTGTAATCAATTTGACACTTTTGCTCTATCAGAGTTTTTGCAAATTCTTTTATAAGACTAACTGCTTTGTCCTTGTGAACATCTAATATTATAGTCAATATCCCTCCAAAGTCGAAATATGAGAAACTTGTATCAATATCATAAACAAATCCCATTTTTTCACGTAGGCGCATATTAAATGGAGATATGCCCAGCCCAAAAAGCGTTTTTACCATAAGTTTTGCAGTAGGCTTATCAATGTTTAAGTCAAAAGATATTCCTAATTTCAAGTAATCGCCCTGCTCTGTATAACACCTGTCAGATTTGCTGTTGCGCATCAAAAAACTTTTGGGCATAATATCTACTGGCTCTTTGTTTTTTAATGATGGAATATCGGTAAAAGCTTTACAAAACTCATCAAGTTGGACATCCGAAAAATTTCCGCACAACACTATTTCTGGATTTTCAAAGAGATTATTTTTCCAATCGATAATTTGTTTATAGGTTAACTTTTTAATTTTGTTTTTTGTTCCCAAAATCTCTGCACCATATGAGTTTTCCTCAAAAAAATCGTACACAATTCTTTTGTATGTCCAATCACCTGTCTGCTCAACTTCTCTATATATTATTTCTTTTTCAAGACGAATATCCTCATATGTCCACCTGTTATCATCAAATAGACTTCGTAGTATACAAGGTATATCAACAAAATATTCTTTGGGCATAGTAAGCTCAAAAACAACGTAATCTCTGTATGTTGCGGCGCGCAAGTGCCCGCCACTACGTTCTATTTTATAGTAAAGCTCTCTTTGAGGTATTCCTGCTAAACGACGAAAGCATAAATGCTCAATAAGATGCGTAATGCCATTCAAATTGCGGGGTTCGTATATAACGCCGCCTTTTAGCATTAAAATCGCAGATACAGTATCCGTATTTTCCATTTTTAAAGAGGTTACTAAAATGCCATTTTTGAGTTTTGTCTTTTTTGCATTCAAAGCTCTCACCGTCCTTTTATGGTATTAGAAGATTTCCCGGAATTGTCCACCAAAGTGGCGGCAGCAAGGATGGAAGCAATCTAAGACCTTTATACATAAGATATCCTGCACCCATAGCTGCAGCTCTGCCAATCAAAGCATTCCCAATATTTTCTTGCGTTTCAGCACGTCTAACTCCCTGACCACCTGTGCCTTTGGGCACTCTGCTGTGATCTTCTCCATCAGGATGTCCAACATTTTTTTCGCGCTTACCGGTAGGCTGCCTGTTTTCGTCTGCTGCGCCGTAAGATTCTTTGTTATACTGACGCTCTTCAATGGATGGAAATCCGTTGTTTTCCAAGAAAGACTGCGTCTTGCCCAGATTATCGTTAGAGTAAAGGTAATCAAGAGCAGAATTTGCAAAAGTATCATCAAAAACATTTTTATTGTTTTTAGGTGTGTTTATTCCATTATAATTCTTTTTATAGCTTTTGTCCAGCGGAAATACAGTATCAAATGAATTGAACACAAAACTTGAAAAAAGCAATACTTAAAATGAATTTATTTCAAAAATTTTTTGACATAAAAAAAGAAAACACAATTAAAAATTGTGGTTTCCTTGGCGGAGAAGAAGGGATAACGCTACTGCGTATCGCCCCTGCTTGACGACCCAAATGCTTTGCATTTCGGTACCCGTCTGCGCACCAACAAGCTAAAAACGATTGCTAATCGTTTTATTTACGCTTGTTGCCCACTCTG
>SVKA01000029.1 GCA_015068725.1 Oscillospiraceae bacterium
GTTGTGTTATTACAAGGCATTGCAAACAGGTGATGCATCAAAGGTTGTTCCTGTTGATAAATTAAGTGTTGTAATCACATTGGTTTTGGCTTTTGTTTTTCTGCACGAACAGTTTACAACCAAATCGGTGATTGGGTGTATACTTATCGGCATTGGTACTTTGGTAATGGTTCTGTAAAATTCAAATTTATATGTTTTTAGTTATAACTTGATATGAACAGCCATCAAAAAGGCTTGCATCTAAACCTTATGCCTCGCAATTGTTAAAACGTCTTATTATATAAAGGATATTGTGGAAATTTGGTGAAGTGGAGATAATAGAATGGAAAATTTTTATGATTATACCATCACAAAAAATTATAATAAAGAAATTTTTGCTAAAACAGTTGAACTACTTATGAAAAACTTAAAAAATATTGAAGAGTCAGAATATGACGAGGATATGTATGATGAATCGCAATTTCAATATATAAAAACATCAAATGGTGAAATAAAAATTGGAAATTCTGTGATGAACGATGCGGTTTGGGTACAGTCAGAGGTTGATATTGAAGATATTTTAACAGAATGGGAAGATAAAACGTTTTATGAATCGGACAATCGAAAGTTGACTTTTGAAGAAGGTTCGAAAATATTACAAAAAGCGGAAGAAGCTGCAAAAAGATTTAGAGAATATCTTAATCAAAAAAAGAATTGCATCTAAAATATCTATCCCACATAGTAAGGGTTATCGCATAACACAGAAAGGATAAAGAAAAATGAGAATGTGGGGACAAATTATCAGCCTGATTGCTATGATGGCAATTATTCTTTCGTTTCAATGCAAAAGTAACAAAAGGCTTATCGAAGTTATAGGAACGGGTGCGCTGTTGTTTGCCGTCAGCTATTTTTTGTTGGGGCAGCCTGCTGCGGCGATGTTTAATATAATATCCGCTATATGTTCGATTGTATGTCTTAAAGATAATCTGAAAAATAAATTTGTTTTTGGTATTATTGCCGCGTTATATGCAGTGGCGACCTGGTTTACATATGATGGCTGGTGGTCATTGATGCTTATGGCGGCGCAGCTTGCCGCGTCATACTCGCTTATGTTTAAAAGCGGAACTTTTATAAGAAATATGAGATTTTTCTTTGTATCACCTGTTTGGCTTATTAACAATACGGTTATGTGCTTTACAGTGGGAGGGATTATTTGCGAAATAATAACTATGATATCGGTTATCGTTTCGTTTATAAGATACAGAAAAACAGGATTTGAAGAATAGTGCAGTCTTGGGAGGGTGGCAGCGTGCTTCGGATAAACAATATAAAAGTAAATATTGACAGCTTTGCAAATGAGTATCTGTATAGCAGCGCTTGCAGCGCTCTTAACATAAGCCAAGATAAAATCAAAAGCTTAAAGCTTGTTAAAAAATCAATCGACGCGCGCAAAAAAAATGATGTGCACTATGTATGCAGCGTTGATGTGGCGCTTGACTGCGATGAGGATAGTGTTCTCAAGCTTTTAGAACAAAAACACAAAGCGGCAAATATAGCGGCAAATATAAAGAAGCTTGTGCCTTCTTCATTTGAGCTTGCAAAGCCACGTCGCCTGCCCGATGTGCGCCCTGTTGTGTGCGGCTTTGGTCCTGCGGGAATGTTTTGCGCTCTTATGCTCGCAAGGGCGGGATTTCGCCCGATTGTTTTGGAGCGTGGCGGCGATGTCGATTCGCGCACAGAGGCAGTTGAAAGGTTTTTTAAAACGGGCATTTTCAGTGAAAATACCAACGTGCAGTTTGGCGAAGGCGGCGCAGGTACGTTTTCGGACGGAAAGCTGACGTGCGGAATAAATGATGAGCGTATGAGCTATATACTCTCGCAGCTTGTGCATTTTGGAGCGGATGAGGACATAATGTATATGGCAAAGCCGCACATAGGCACGGATGTGCTGCGGCGCGTGGTTAAAAATTTGCGAAAAGAGATAGAAAGCTTTGGCGGCGAGGTGCGTTTTAATACAAAATTATGTGATATAAAAACAGACGCCGATACGCTCAAAGCCGTAGTGTGTCAAACGAGCGACGGTGAGTATGAGCTTTTGTGCGATACACTTATAATGGCGATTGGGCATAGCGCGCGCGATACGTTTTCTTTGCTTTACGAAAAAGGCTTAGAGCTTTTGCAAAAGCCGTTTTCAATAGGAGTGCGTATAGAGCATTTGCAGAGTATGATAAATCAATCTCAGTATGGGGAGAAATATAAAAACGGCGAAATCGGTGCGGCGGATTATAAATTGTCGTGTAAAACAGGCGATGGACGTGGAGTGTATACTTTTTGTATGTGCCCGGGCGGAAGCGTTGTCGCCGCAGCGTCAGAGAGCGGCGGTGTTGTTACAAACGGAATGAGTCTTCGTGCGCGTGATGGCAAAAATGCCAATGCGGCGCTTTTGTGCGATGTGCGTACAAGCGATTTTAGAAGTGAGCACCCGCTTGCAGGAATAGAGTTTCAGAGAATATGGGAACAAAAGGCATATATTCTTGGGCAGAAAAGCTACAAAGCACCCGCAAATCTTGTTGGCGATTTTTTACAAAAGTGCGTAAGCAGCTCTTTTGGCTCGGTTTTGCCGACGTATATGCCGGGAGTGATATTTGCAAGCCTTGATGAGTGCTTGCCTGATTTTGTTTGTAATGCGTTTCGCGAGGCGATACCAATGCTTGATAGCCGTATGCGTGGCTTTGCAAGCGCAGATGCCGTTATGACGGGAGTTGAAACGCGCTCTTCATCGCCTGTAAGAATAGTGCGAAATGAAAAGTACGAAAGCGTAAAAAAGGGAATATTTCCGTGCGGCGAGGGAGCGGGCTATGCAGGCGGCATAATGAGTGCGGCGCTCGATGGTATCAAGGTAGCGTGTGAGATAATTGGAAGATTTGAGTAGAAGTGTATCTTATTATTTGTCAATAAGTAAAATTGAGACAACATTGACTTGCAAAGGTCTTAAAAATGCTGTATAATATAAAGATAAAGTAAAATTACAATAAAAAGGATGAACACCTTATGAGAATGAGAAGAAAAAAGCATCGCGAGGAGCGCTACGAAGCTTGTATAGAGCTTGCGATTGAAAGCTTTGATGATGTTAAAAGCTTAAAAGATATATTTGATAACGACAATCCTATTCATATGGAAATCGGCTGCGGCAAGGGCAGATTTATGCAAAAGCTTGCAGCGCTCAATCCCGATATAAATTATATTGCTATTGAAAAAAATATGGATGTTATAATAATGGCGATGGAAAAAATAAAGCAGGCGGGACTTTGTAATGTAAAGTTTTTTGCAGGCGATGTTGATATTTTGAGGGAAAAAGACTTTGATGGACAGATAGAAAGAATTTACATAAATTTTTGCGACCCGTGGAAAAAGAGTGGTCAGGCGAAAAGAAGGCTTACTCATAAAAATTATCTGTCCTTGTACGAAAAGCTGTTAGGGCAAAACGGAGAAGTATTTTTTAAAACCGATAATCAAAAGCTTTTTGAATTTTCGCTAAATTCATTTGCCGATTATCCGGTAAAGATGCAAAATATAACGCTTGATTTACATGCTTCGAAATACGAAGGCAATATTATGACGGAATATGAAGAAAACTTTTCATCTCAGGGGATGCCGATTTATCGATGTGAGTTGATTTTTAATATATAAAAATCAGGAGGAACTGATTATGAAATTTAAAATGGAGTTTGGATTATTAAAAACGGAGTATCTCCGATGGCGATTTTAGAGTCAAAAAAATACATTAAAAATACTTTAAAATCAAAAGGAGATTGATAATATGAATAAATATAAGGATTTTGAAAATTACTTAAAAGAATTTCCAAACAGCGAAGGTTATTTTGGCGAATATGGTGGCTCGTACCAGGCAAAAGAGCTTATCGAAGCATTTAAAGAGGCTGATGATGCGTACGAGGCAATATGCCACAGTGCACAGTTTATAAACGAGCTTAGAAGAATAAGAAAAGAGTTTCAGGGAAGACCTACTCCGGTGTATCACTGCGAGCGTCTTTCAAAGCGTTTTGGCAACTGCCAGATTTATTTAAAGCGTGAGGACCTTAACCATACGGGCGCACACAAGCTTAACCATTGTATGGGTGAAGGCCTTTTGGCAAAATACATGGGCAAAAAGAAAATTATTGCAGAAACCGGTGCAGGTCAGCACGGTGTTGCTATTGCAACAGCTGCGGCATATTTTGGTATGCAGTGCGACGTATATATGGGTGAGGTTGATATAGAAAAGCAGCATCCAAACGTTATACGCATGAAAATACTCGGCGCAAATGTTATACCTGTAACACGCGGACTTAAAACACTTAAGGAAGCCTGTGATGCAGCTTTTGAGGCATATCTTAGAGAGTATAAAGATGCAATTTATTGTATCGGTACAGCCGCAGGCCCGCATCCATTCCCGAAAATGGTACGTGATTTTCAATCTGTTATCGGTATTGAGGCAAGAGAGCAATTTTTAGAGATGACGGGTATTATGCCTGATGCGATTACTGCTTGTGTAGGCGGCGGAAGTAATTCGCTTGGTATGTTTACACCGTTTTTGGCAGACCCGGTTGAAATCTACGGCGTAGAGCCTCTCGGAAGAGGGGCAAATGTGGGCGACCACGCAGCAACGATGGCATACGGAACAAAGGGAATTATCCACGGCTATTCAAGCTATGTTCTTCAGGATGAAAACGGCGAGCCACTTCCGGTATATTCAATTGCCAGCGGTCTTGACTATCCGGGCGTAGGACCTGAGCATGCATACCTTCGTGATGCAGGACGTGTGCATTATGAAACTGTGTCTGACGAAGAGGCTATGGAGGCATTTTTCCTTTTGTCAAGATACGAGGGTATTATTCCTGCAATCGAGAGTGCTCACGCAGTTGCGTATGCAATAAGATACGCAAAAGAGCATAAGTCAGGTTCAATTCTTGCATGTCTTTCGGGCAGAGGCGACAAGGATATCGACTATGTATATGAAAAATATGGTTGTGGAGAACAGTATAAATAATCGATGTTTTTGATACTTAAAAAACAAGAAAGAGACTATTGGTATGATAGATAAAATTGACAAAATTTTAATGTCGGTGCAAAAGCCTGTGCAGTATACGGGCGGCGAGCTTGGTATGGTAAAAAAAGATGCAGGCAGCGTCGATATACGATTTGCGTTTTGCTTTCCCGATAATTATGAGGTGGGTATGTCGCATCTTGGAATGAAGATACTTTACCATCTTTTAAACGAGCGTGATGATACTTATTGTGAGCGTGTTTTTGCGCCGTGGCCCGATATGGAGCAAAAAATGCGCGAAAACGATATAAAGCTTTTTTCACTCGAAACAAAAACAAGTGTAAGCGATTTTGACATAGTAGGCTTTACGCTTATGTACGAGCTTTGTTATTCAAATGTTATAAATATGCTTGATTTGGCGGGCATAAAAATAAAAAGCAGTGAGCGAGGCGAGGATGAGCCGTTTGTATGTGCGGGCGGCGCGTGTGCGTATAACCCCGAGCCGCTTGCCGATATGATAGACTTTTTTATCATGGGCGAGGGTGAAGAGGTTTTGCCCGAGGTTATGGACGCTTACAGCACGTGGAAAAAGAGCGGTGGGAAGCGCGAAAAGTTTTTAGAGGCGATATGTGAGATTGAGGGAATATATGTGCCTGCATTTTATGATGTAGCATATAAAGAAGATGGAACAATCGCATCATTTGAGCCAAATCGCGCATGTGCAAAAAAGAAAATAAAAAAGCGCATAATACGTGATTTTGATAATTCATATTTTCCTGAGCAGCTTGTTGTACCGTACGGCGAAACCGTCCACGACAGAGTTACGCTCGAGATTTTCAGAGGATGTATACGTGGTTGCCGTTTTTGTCAGGCGGGATATGTGTATCGCCCTGTAAGAGAAAAAAATGCAAAAAAGCTTGTCGAGCTTGCAAAAAAGCTTGTGTCGCAGACAGGATATGAAGAAATTTCGCTTTGCTCTCTCAGTACAAGTGATTATACACAGCTTAGCGAGCTTACAGAAGGACTTTTGGATGAGATTTGTAAAAAGAAGGTTAATTTATCGCTTCCGTCGCTTCGTATTGATAACTTTTCATTAGACCTTATGGAAAAGGTACAGACTGTGCGCAAAAGTGGTATTACCTTTGCGCCAGAAGCAGGTAGTCAGCGCCTTCGTGATGTTATAAAAAAAGGTGTTACTGAGCAGGATTTGCTAAACTCTGTTTCGCTTATCTTTAATGGTGGATGGACAAATGTTAAGCTTTACTTTATGATAGGTCTTCCGACTGAAACGAGCGAGGATATTATGGGAATTGGCGCACTTTCGTCAAAGGTGCTTGACGAGTATTATAAGCTGCCAAAAGAAAAGCGCCACGGCGCAGCTCGTATAAGCGTGAGTGCATCAACCTTTGTTCCAAAGCCGTTTACACCATTTCAGTGGGAGGCTCAGGACGATATTGAAACGATATATGAAAAACAGGGCATAGCAAGAAGCTCGATAAAATCAAAGCAGATAAAATTCAGCTGGCACGATGCCGAAACAAGTTTTCTTGAAGGCGTGTTTGCGCGAGGTGACAGAAGACTTTGCGACGTACTTGTTGCAGCGCACAAAAACGGCTGCAAGTTTGACGGCTGGAACGAATATTTTGATTTTGAAGCATGGAAAAAATCGTTTGAGGAGTGCGGAGTTGATGCTACATTTTACAACCAGCGAAAACGCAGCTTTGATGAGATACTCCCGTGGGACCACATTGATGTGGGCGTAACCAAGGCTTTCCTGGAAAAAGAGGCGCGTCTTGCGTATGAAGAAAAGCTTACTCCGAATTGCAGAGAGCAATGTACAAATTGCGGCGCTGCATGCTTTAAAGGGGGTATATGCGTTGAAAGGTAAATACACATACAGACTCCGCTATGAAAAGACGCCCGAAGTAAGATACGTTTCGCATCTTGATTTTGTCAGGGTACTGAACCGCACAGTGCGCCGTTCAGGTCTTCCTATAACATACACAGAAGGGTTTAATCCGCACCCTGTAATGATGGTTGCGATGCCGCTTTCTGTGGGCGTTACAAGCGAGGATGAGTACATCGATATAGATTTTGACGAAAAAGTAGATGAAGCGGAAGTGCTAAAGCGCTTTAATGATGCGTTTGGCGGTGGATTTGTCGCTACGGCGGTAAAGTGCATTGGGGAAGGCGATTTAAGTCTTAAAAAGCTCGACGAGGCAAAATACAGAGTAATTGTAGAGCAGGAAGGAACCGATGTTCCTGATATAGAAACGTTTTTGTCGCGTGATACGATTGTTGTATCGAAAAAAAGCAAAAGCGCAACAAAGGATGTAGATATTAAAAACGATATAAAATCGCTTGAAATTGTGAAAACGGAGGGTAATTATATCGTGTTTGATATAGATGTTCCCGCAGGAAATGAGTATAACTTAAAGCCCGAGCTTGTTGTACATGCGATGGACAAGTATCTTGACGGTTTTAATGTTAAATTTGTACTCGCTCACAGAACTGCACTTTTATGCAAAGGACAAAGATTTATATAAGCTTTATATAAATATAAATTAAACTTAGGAGGAATAAAAATGGTAAAAGGAATTGAACATGTAGCTATATTTTCAAAGGATTCAAAGGCACTAAGCGATTGGTACAAAGAGATGTTTGATTTAAAAACCGTATATGATAACGGCAAGGGAACATACTTTTTGGCTTTTGAGAGCGGCGATATGATTGAGTTTTGCATGACAGATATACTTGAGGATAAAAAGAATGAAAAGACATCAGGCATCCGCCATTTTGCTTTTTCAGTTGACGTTGCAGACTTTGATGCAATGGTTAAAAAGATAAAGGATTCAGGCGCAGAGGTTGTAACTGATGCAGTAACAACTGCAAAGGGAGTCAGCACATTTTTCTTCCGTGATATAGACGGAAATGTATCGCATCTTATTGCAAGAACTGAGCCGCTGTATTAATAGTTTGGAGGAAAACAAACCTATGGAAGCGATAAAAAGATGGCACAGAGAGTGCGTCGCAAAAAAAACTATCCAGGCATTAAAAGACAAAGGCTATAATGCCGTTTATGTTGAAAATATTGAAGCTGTACGCGCTGTGGTAGCATCACTTATACCTCAGGGGGCAAGTGTGGCCGTTGGCGGAAGTATGACGCTTAATGAAACGGGTGTGCTTTCCGATATACAAAGTGGAGCGTATGAGTTTATTGACCGCTATAATCAGCCAAGCAGTGAGGATATGTATGAAAAGTTTCGTGAAAGCTATCATGCAGATTTCTTTGTAACGAGCACGAATGCAATTACAAAGAATGGTGAGCTTATCAACATTGATGGTACGGGCAACAGGACAAGCGCTATAGAGTTTGGCCCGAAAAACGTAATCGTTATTGCGGGTACAAACAAGATTGTTCGTGATATAAATGAGGGAATTGTGCGTGTAAAGCAGATTGCACCTATGAATGCAAAGCGTTTAAATCGTCAGACTCCGTGTACGGTTGACGGACAATGTCATGAGTGTACTTGTGAGCAAAGAATTTGCAACATCACAAGCATCATACATAACTGTTACAGACATCCGGGCAGAATTACGGTGATTTTGGTTCCTGAAGAGCTTGGATATTAAATGGATAAGAAAAAACACCCTTGAACTTAGTCTTCAAGGGTGTTTGTATTTTTATAAATTATTTTAAAGCTGCAATACTTTCTTCAACTTTTTTGAGCATTTCGGCGTATTTTTTGCCTTTCTCGGCCTCTGCCTCTACGACAGCGGCAGGTGCCTTGTCGGTAAAGCCTTTATTTGAAAGCTTGCTTTCAACTCTTTTTATTTCACCGATAAGAGTTTGCTTTTCTTTTTCAAGACGAGCAAGCTCTTTTTCTTTGTCAACAAGCTCTTCCATCGGAAGATATATGCTTGCGCCCTCAACAACGATACATACACTGCCTTCCGATATGCCGCCGTTATCCTTTACAACGCTCACTCCCTGAGCGCTTGCAAGCTTTTCAAAAAATCCGATTCCGCTTGAAAATACGTCAGTAAGCTCTGTTACGATTATAAGACTGCATTTCTTTGAAGGTGGAACATTCATCTCGCTTCTTGTGTTACGGATGCTCTTGATTGCCTCCATAATAAGTGACATATTCTTTTCATCGGCTGCAAAATTAAGCTTTTCATCATATTTTGGCCAGTCGCTTACCATAATGCTCTCGCCAACGTGCGGCAAATGCTGCCAGATTTCCTCGGTGATAAACGGCATAAACGGATGAAGAAGCTTCATTGTTTCTGACAAAACATATGTGAGCACATACTGAGCAGTTATGCGCGATGGGTTTTGGGTATCAAACAGACGCGGTTTTACAAGTTCGATATACCAGTCGCAATAATCGTCCCATATAAAGTCGTAAATCTTTGAAAGTGCAACGCCAAGCTCGAATTTGTCAAGGTTGTCGGTAACTTCTTTTACGACGTTATTAAACTTACTTATAATCCACTTATCTTCGAGTGCAAGCTCGCTCGCATCGGGAAGTTTGTTATCATTGATTTCAAGATTCATCAAAACAAAACGCGATGCGTTCCATATCTTATTTGCAAAGTTACGGCTTGCCTGTACCTTTTTATCTGAAAAACGCATATCGTTTCCTGGCGCATTACCTGTTATAAGTGTAAAACGAAGTGCGTCTGCGCCATATTTTTCGATGATTTCGAGCGGGTCAATACCGTTTCCAAGCGATTTTGACATTTTGCGTCCCTGCTCATCACGAACAAGACCGTGAATAAATACATGCTTAAATGGCTCTTTCTTCATATGCTCTGCGCTTGAGAAAATCATTCTTGCAACCCAGAAGAATATGATATCATATCCCGTTACGAGTACTGATGTGGGGAAGAACTTTTCAAGCTCGGTTGTTTTGTTTGGCCAGCCAAGCGTCGAAAACGGCCAAAGTGCCGACGAAAACCATGTATCGAGAACGTCGGGATCCTGTTTTACCTTGCCACCACATTTTGGACATACATCTACGTGTGTTTTTGAAACAATTGTTTCGCCGCACGCGTCGCAGTAATATGCGGGTATTCTGTGTCCCCACCAAAGCTGACGCGAAATGCACCAGTCGTGCACATTTTCCATCCAGTTTAAATATGTCTTTGTAAATCTTTCGGGAACAAACTGTGTTTTTCCTTCTGTTACGATTTTTATAGCCTCTTTTGCAAGCGGCTCCATTTTAACAAACCACTGCTTTGATGTGATAGGCTCAACTGTTGTACCGCAGCGATAGCACTGACCTACATTGTGCGAATGTGGTTCAACTTTTACAAGAAAGCCCCCCTCTTCAAGGTCAGCTACAATTTGTTTTCTTGCTTCGTAACGGTCAAGCCCTTCATATTTTCCACCAAAGGAGTTTATAGTTGCATCGTCGTTCATAACCTTTATTTGCTCAAGGTTATGACGAAGACCTACCTCGAAGTCATTCGGGTCGTGCGCAGGTGTGATTTTAACTGCACCCGTACCAAAATCTTTGTCAACATACTCGTCGGCAATAATCGGTATTTCGCGGCCAACAAGCGGCAAGATAAGCATCTTTCCAACAAGGTGAGTATATCTTTCGTCATCAGGATGAACTGCAACAGCAGTATCTCCCAAAAGTGTTTCAGGACGTGTTGTTGCGATTGTAAGATATTCGTCAGAATCTTTTACATAATATCTTATGTGCCAGAAATTTCCTTCGTGTTCTTCGTATTCAACCTCGGCGTCAGAAAGCGCCGTAGCACAGCTTGGACACCAGTTTATAATTCTGCTGCCCTGATATATAAGTCCTTTTTTATAAAGGTTTACAAATACCTCAAGAACGGCATCGGAGCATCCTTCGTCCATAGTAAAGCGCTCGCGGTCCCAGTCGCATGAACAACCGATTTTTTTAAGCTGGCTGATAATTCTGTCGCCGTATTGTTTTTTCCAGTCCCATACACGCTCCAAAAACGCCTCACGTCCAAGGTCATAGCGGGTTTTGCCTTCTTCTTTTCGAAGAACTTCTTCAACCTTTATCTGTGTTGCGATACCTGCGTGGTCAGTGCCGGGAACCCAAAGAGCCTCAAAGCCTGACATACGCTTATAACGAATAAGGATATCCTGAAGTGTTTCGTCAAGAGCATGTCCCATGTGAAGCTGACCGGTAACGTTCGGGGGAGGAATTACAATTGTGAAAGGCTCTTTGTCGCTCTTTTCATCTGCATGAAAAAAGCCATTTTCCGTCCAGAATTTGTATAACCTGTCCTCAAACTGGGATGGTTCATAAGTTTTAGCAATATTGTCATTCATAGTTTATTAAACCTCCAAAAGTCATATATAATCGGGAAGCACCGCAAGCACGGCGCATATTATTACAAGTATAAGCATCAAAAACTTAAATTTTATTATCTGTTGTTCTTCCGGCTCATTTTTAGTTACGGCGTAGAGCACCTTCTTTGAAAGAAAAGAGCCAACGCCGAAAATGACGGCAAAAACAGCAACAGCTATTTTATAGATAAGCATAAAAAACTCCGTTCTGCCACGTGAAAGCAGCAAAAATTTTTTAATTTTTAATACAAACATACATAATATAGTTTAGTGCAAATAGCTTAAAAAGTCAAGTAAAATATGGCATTTGTAATAAAAATGTCGATTTGCGTGCGCATATGTATACGTTTCGTGAAAAATATGTTAATGATATATATTTATTTTTGACAAATTATATAAGATATGCTATAATAAATACAAGTATAAAAATAAAACGGAGGAGATTTTTTGCTTCTGTCATCTATTGGCTCATCTGATAGCCTTGTTCAGCTTTTGATTGAACTTATAATGCGTTTGCCGGCGGTAATACTTGCAATTTCGTTTCACGAGGCGGCGCATGGATATATAGCGTATAAATGCGGCGACCCTACGGCAAAAATGATGGGGCGTGTTACGATGAATCCGGCTGCGCACTTTGATTTAATCGGTACGCTCAGCATGCTGCTTGCAGGCTTTGGATGGGCAAAGCCCGTTGTGGTAAACTCAAGAAATTTTAAACATGTAAGACTTGATAGTGCGCTTGTTGCCCTTGCAGGGCCTATGGCGAACTTTATAATGGCATTTATTGCTGCTTTGGTTTACCGGTTTGTCTTGACTTTCGTCGAATTTTCCGGCGCGGCAGGACAGCTTGTAGGTATCGCAGCAAATATGGTATTTCAGATAGTACTTATGAATATAAGCCTTATGATTTTTAACCTTATTCCGATTCCGCCACTTGACGGGTCAAAGGTGCTGTTTTCGTTTTTGCCGGCAAAAGCGTATAATTTTATATTAAAGTATGAACGCTATGGCTTTTTGATACTTTTTGTCGTGATTATGGTTGGAATACTTGATATACCAATAAGTATGGCGATGAGCTGGGTGCTTGGTATTTTATTTAATATGGCACACTGGATATTTTCCGTTTTCGGACTTTTTTAGACTCGCGCAAAGATTTTGTAGACAGAGAGGATAAAAATGGATAAGCTTACATTTAAACTTGAGGTGTTTGAGGGGCCACTTGATTTGCTTTTGCACCTTATAAGTAAAAATAAAGTCAGTATTTATGATATACCGATTGTTACTATTACCAATCAGTATTTTGAAGCGCTCTCTGTTATGCAGGAGCTCGATTTGGAAATTTCAAGCGAGTTTTGTGTAATGGCGGCACAGCTTTTGTATATAAAGTCAAAGATGCTTTTGCCAAAGCCGACGCTTGAAGAGGAGGAAGACCCACGCGAAGAGCTTGCAAAAAGACTTTTGGAATATCAAAAATATAAGCAGGCGTCGCAAAAGCTTAAAGAACGTGAATTTTATTATAAATATATGTATTTTAAAGAGCCAGACGAGATTGAGCCATTAACGCCGCCTCCGCCCGACAGCTATCCGATAGAAAAGCTTATGGAGGCGTTTTACGATGTGCTCGAACGCACAAAAAGAAGAGCACCGCCGCCGAAGAAAAATTTTGACGGTATAGTAAAAAGACGTGTTGTGTCGGTGCGTGATAGGGCGACGAGAATTGTAAATATGCTTGGCGCAAAAAAGCGTGTGAGCTTTACATCTCTTTTTGATGGCGATACGGACAAGCCCGAGCTTGTGGCGACTTTTCTTGCGCTTTTGGAGCTTATCCGTATGAATATGGTGTATGCACAGGACGAAAACGGGCAGATAGTTTTAAGCTGCGCACAAAATGGTGATAATGTAAATGGAGAAGATAGCATAAATGGAGAAGAATTTACAGGGAATTATTGAGAGCATACTCTTTGCCGCAGGCGAAGCGGTAAGAACAGATAAAATTGCACAGATTGCTGATATATCGGTCGCACTCGCAAAGGAGGAGCTTGAAAAGCTTTCGGCGTACTATACCGAGCAGCAGCGCGGTTTTGCTCTTATAGAGCTTGATGACGGATATCAGATTTGCACAAGACCTGAGTATTATACATACGTACAGGCTATGGCAGGAATGAAAAGACAGCAGGGACTTTCAAATGCCGCATTTGAGGCGCTCAGCATTATTGCATATAATCAACCTGTAACAAAAGCGACGATAGAGTTTATTCGCGGTGTAAACAGCGATGGTGCTGTACAGCGACTTGTCGAGCGTGGGCTTGTTGAGGAGCGCGGAAGGCTCGATTCTCCCGGAAAGCCGATACTTTATGGTACTACCCAGGAATTTTTGCGTACCTTCGGACTTAAAACACTTGGCGATTTGCCCGAGGTTGAGGCGCCGCTTCCTATGGAAGATGAAAATGAAAATCAGTTAAAGCTTGATATATAGCTAAGTAGGAGATGAGGCATATGTGGATATGGATTTGTGCATTGATTATATGCGCGCTGACAATTCTTATATTTAAACGTATGCCGATTGAGATTATATATGCGGCAAGTGCAAAGCATAAAAAGCAGGCATTCAGAGTTAAGGTATATTCGATAAATATTATACGCGATAAAAGTAAAAAATCCACAAAGGCAAAAAGAAAGAAAAAAGACAAAAAGAGTAAAGAAAAAAAAGATTTTAGCTTTGAAAAGTTTATGAAATGGCTTTCGTGGGTAAAAGACATATATAAGGTGACAAAGGATTGTTTGACAGAGGTTTTCCAGTATCTCGGGAAAAAAGCCCAGTGCAGAAACTTTACAGTGCATCTTGATATAGGCTTTGAAAGTGCGGCAGATACAGGAATCGCAGCTGGAGCGGCGTATGGAAGCGTATACGGTGCGGCAAGTCTTGTGTATAACAACCTCGACATAAAAAAAGAAGAGCTTGATATACGTGTGACTCCACATTTTGACAATCCATGCGGCGACCTGTATGTAAAAGGCATATTTTATCTTTCGATAGCACATATTATAAGAGTGGTACTGATGTTACTTAAAGTAAATAAAAAAATAAAACAAATTATTAAACAATAAGAAAAGGCGGTGTGTTTTATGGGAAATCATCCTATTGATGGTCTTATGTCCACAGCAATGCAAAACATTAAAGAAATGGTAGACGTTGACACTATTGTCGGCGCACCGGTAGAATCACCTGACGGCAGCGTGATAATTCCGATTTCGCGTGTAGCTTTTGGCTTTGCAGCAGGCGGTAGCGAATTTGGCAAAAAGCCAAATGAAGCTGATGCAATGTTTGGCGGCGGCTCGGGCGGCGGTGTTTCAA
>SVKA01000005.1 GCA_015068725.1 Oscillospiraceae bacterium
CTAAAAAATTATTATAAGGGAGGATTTGAGACTATGAAAAATCTCAAAAAGGTTTTGGCACTAGTTTTGGCGTGTGTAATGGTATTCGGTACTGTTGCAGTTGCAGGTTCAGTTTATCCTGACGTTGCAGACGACGCTATCTATGCTGAATCAGTAAAAACATTGTCAGCTCTTGGTATCATCAAGGGTGACGAAAATGGTAACTTCAACCCTGACAACACTGTTACAAGAGCAGAAATGGCAAAGATTCTTTGCACAATGCTCGGAACAGGTGAAATTGCTCAGGCAAACACAATCTTTAGTGATGTTCCGTCATCACACTGGGCTTCCGGTTATGTTAACTACGCTCAGCAGTATGGTGCAATCGCTGGTTATGGCGACGGCACATTCGGACCAGAAGATCCGGTTACATACGAGCAGGTTGTTAAACTCATAATGGTAGCTCTTGGTTACACAACAAAGGCAGAAGAAAATGGTGGTTATCCGACAGGTTACCTCTATGTTGCTGCTGATGCTGAAGTAACAGATCGTGCAGTAGGTAACGGTCCTGAACCGGCTCCGAGAAGCACAGTTGCTATCCTTGCTAACAACGCTATGAACACTCCTGTAATGGAGAGAACAACATATGGTACATCAGCTCTTTGGGAAGTACTTGATGGTGGTTCATACAACGGTATCTACGGTGCAACAAGCCGTGAGTTCAAAACACTTCTTACTTCAAAGCATAAGGCTTACAAAGTAGAAGGTAAAGTAACAAATTCTTACAAAGGTAAGACATCTTTGAAAGATGGTTATGTTGATACAACAATCACAGATAACATGAAGATCGGCGTTAAGAACGTTCTTGGTGCTTCTGGTACAGCAGCTCCTTGGACACTTAACAACATCAATGCTGCTGGCACAGATGCTGCTGATTATGTTGGTTATGAGTCATATCTTTATTATCAGGTTGACGCTTATGGTGATGTAAACCTTATCTGTGTATCACCTAAGAGCTCAAGAAATAAGTCAATCGCTATCGATAACATCGGTAACATCTACAATTCAGCAGATGATGCTGGTATCCGCGCAGCTGATAAGCCGAGCATCGTATATGGTACAGATGAAAGTGGTAGCACTATCGTAGCTAAGTATGTATTCTCATACTGGAATGACAGAGATACAGAGAACAGAATCACAACTGTTGACCTTGATGCAAACGCTACAGTTTACACAAACAACGGTGCTGCTGTTCAGTTGGCAAGCATTATTTTGGCAAGCGAAGGTACTCAGTCTGACCTTACAACAGACCCAACTAAGTTTGACGCTGATGACGTTGTAGCTTTCGTTCCTTCAAAGGGTAGTGTAACATTGGTTGACACAGACAACGATGGTGACTATGACCTTATCAAGGTTGTAAGCATCGATACAGTAATCGTTGACACAATCAACGCTAAGTCAAACAGAATCAACTTCAAGGTTGATGGTAAGAACGTTGCTGCTACAAAGCTTATCCTTAGTGCAGACGCTTTCACAAACCTTAAAGAGTATTCAATCACAATCGACGGCGCTGCTGCTGACGTAGCAGACCTTAAAGAGTATGACGTACTCAGCATCGTAACAAACAGCTGGGTAGATCCTACATACTTCTACATTGATGTAACAAGAAACGTAATCGAGGGTACAGTTACAGCTAAGAAGACAACTGGTACTAACCCGTACGTTGTAATCGGCGGCGAGAAATACGGCGTTGCTAACGTATCAGGTATCAGCCTTTCTTCAATCAACCTCGAAGACGAAGGTAAGTTCTACCTTGATGATGCTGGTAAGATCGTATTGAAGGATACAACTTCAGTTCTTAGCGGCGACTATGCTTACCTTTACAGCACAGGTTCTGGTAACTTCGCAGGCGAGACTTATGTGAGAATGTTCACAAAGGACGGCGCAGACGTTACATACAGACTTGCTGACAAAGTTGAAATCAACGGCGTTCAGGCTCAGAATGCTAATTATGTATTCACAGATTCAGATCTTAACAAGATGTTTGTAGCTCCGACAGCTACTCCTTATGCTTCACCGGTAGCTGCTACAGTTGGTGATTTGTTCAACACAGCATCAACAGCTACACCTGCAGTTGCTACAACTGATGCTTTGACAGCTTCAAACCTTGTTAAAGCTCTTGTTGATGGTATAGATGCAGCAAGCAGACTTGGTTATGATTTGAAGGCAGACCTTACAACAGCTGCTCCTGTTGGTAACAGCGTTGCTAAGTTTGTAACATACAAAGCTGACAGCAACGGCAACATCACAGAGCTTAACCTTGTGTCAAATTGGGCTGGTCAGGATCAGTTCGGTTACCTCGGTACACCTGGTAGTGTAGAGTGGAAAGAAGCTCTTGCTAAGTTTGACGGTAGCGTAAGTCTTCCGGACAACGCAGTAGTATTCTTCGCTAAACCTGGAGATTCAATTGCTGATTATGCAGTAAAGACAGTTGCTGACCTCGTTGATGGCACAACTTATACACCATACTTCTTCACAAACACAGAAGATGGTCCGGCTGCAGTATTGATGCTCATGTCAACTGCTTCAATCGATACAAAGGCTTCATTTGCAATCTTTGCAGGTTACTCTGATACAACAGTTGATGGTGATGCAGCATACAGCATTTCTTACTGGAAAGATGGCGCTCTTGTAGAGGCTCCTCTTACAGCTATAAAGAGCGACCTTACAGTAGCTACAGAATATGGTACTCCATTGTCAATAGGTGCTTTGAATGTCGGTGACGCGTTCATCTACAGCGAGACAGATAAGGGTACAGTAGATAAGATTGAAGTTGTATTTACTGCTGGTTCAGCTCCTGCTGTAACACTTGCTCCGAGTGCTGCTCTTGATACAACACTTTCAAGCTTGATTACAATTGCAACACCTGTTCCGTCAATTCAGCCTGACTTCGAGTTCTATGGAAACGCTGGTAACACAGCTGACAACGAACTTATCTATGGTATCGTTGCTAAGACAAAGTCAATCGCTGATGGCGTAAGACTTACAATTGCTGATGAGACAGGTTCAATCGCAACTGCTGAAACAGTAAATGTTCCAAGCACAGCTAAGGTTATCTACCTCAACACATCAATCAGCAACGACGAGAAGAAGATTGCTGAAGCAGTTGTAACAGATATTGCTGCATCAAATGTTGTAACAACAACAGCTGGTGATATCGACTTTGCAAGTGTTGACTTCGAAATTAACGACCTTAACTATGTATTTGTAAGAGTTTACAAAGATGTAGTAACAGAAGTTATCTTCGTACGTTACGCTTCTGATATCTAATCGGTAAGTAAACAATAAAATTAAATCGGTGCCGAAAGGCACCGATTTTTTTATGTATTTAAAATGTAACATATATAACAAAGGATATTGCTTGACTAGGTGTGTTTTTGGTGATATTATATTATTAGGAGTAATATCCACTTTAATTACACAGGAGGGATTTGTTATGCGAGTTACAAAAAAGATTATGGCGCTGATTCTGACGCTTGTAATGCTTGTTTCGACAATGATTACGGGCTCTGCGCTTACATTTAGCGATGTTACAGACAGTACACGCTATGCAGATGCAATAGGTTCGATGGTGTCTTTGGGGCTTTTGGCGGGATATCCTGACGGAACGTTTGGACCTGACAAAACAATTACAAGAGCCGAGTTTGCAGCGGTAATGACACGTGCAATCGGAATGGAGAGTATGGTTGGCGGTGCGTCGAGTGCATTGATATTTACTGATATGGATGGCCACTGGGCAACAGGATATGTAAAAATAGCCTATGACAAGGGAATAATTCTTGGAATGGGCGATGGTACATTTGCGCCCGACTCCCCTGTTACATACGAGCAAGCAGTTAAGATGATAGTGTGCGCGCTCGGACGTGAGCAGGCGGCTATCGGCAAGGGCGGATGGCCGAATGGTTATCTTGTAGATGCAAATGATATAAACCTTACAGCAGGGGCGGTTCAGGGCTCAACATCTGCACCTGCATCGCGCGGAATAGTTGCACAGCTTGTGTTTAATTCGCTCGAGATAAAGCTTATGGAGAAGACTGTATCGGGCGATATGATGCAGACGAATAAAACCTTGCTAAACGATATGTTGAAGGTAACAAAGTTTACCAATATGATGGTAAGCGAGGTTGACGGAGTTTTATCGTTAAATGCAGGACAGAGCAAATCCAAAGAAGGTCAGCTTGTGCTCGAATCGGGGCTTGAAAGTGGAGTATATAATTATAAAAATGTTGTAACATCACCCGAGGCGAGAAATTTTTTGGGATTGTATGTCAGCGGATATTATAAAGAGGACAGATTAAATGATGAAAAAGTATTGTTGTCAATGACTGTTGCATCAAAGAACAATACAGAATTGATAATCTCGTCTGAAAATATAGACAGACTTTCATCGCTTAATTTGCGTTATTGGAAAGACAAAGCTAATGATACCAAAGCAGAGGTTGCTACAATATCGCCAACGGCAAAGCTTATATACAATGGCGTAGCGTATTCGTATCTTACATCGGTTGATGCGTCGCAAAGAAACCTGACATATTGGCTCGATCCGTCGGGTGCAGGCTTTATAAACGGCGAGGTAAGAATGCTTGATTCGGGTGGCGACGGCGAATTTGATTCGTTGTTTATAGACGATTATGAAACATATGTAGTAAAATCGTCGGTGTTGACGAACGATTCTACATATGCAAACAACTATGTTGTATACGATTATTATACAACGGGCAGAAATATACAGATAGATCCGTACGACAGAAATATCACCGTAGATATATACAATGCAAAAACGGATAAAGAGGTTTCAATCGAGAGCTTGAAGGCGATGGACATTTTGTCCGTAGCGGCAAGCAGCGACCATTCGATAATAAAAGCTTATGTATCGACAGATGTGTTTAGTGGCTCGGTAACCTCGACAAAGGGTTCAAGCCCGAAAATGTATTGTATAAACGGGCAATATTATGAACTTACGAAAGAATTTGAGCAGGTGGTAAATGCGGGCAAGGTTTCAATGGAGGTTGGCTCCTCGGGCAAGTTCTACCTTGACAGAATGGGCAAAATAGCAGCGGCATCAATTACGGCAGCTCAGACAGGAAACTATGTATATATCACCGCAGCGGGTAAGTATGATATGATTGGAGATAGTGCAGCGATTGAGATGATAGCTCTCAGCGGCTCACCATCAACACCGACAAAATATAAGGTGTCAAACAGCGTAAGAATTAATAACAGAGCGTGCACAAGTGTTGCAGAGGTTCTTGATGCGCTTCAAAATGCTGCGGCGCTTCTTGCGTCAAACTCCTCGTCAGGAACGAGCAATGCGATTCATTCGCAGCTTGCAAAGGTTGTAATAAACTCAAATGGCGAGATTGCATCTATTACAACTGCGGCTACAACCGGCTCGGGCAGTGCGCTTGATATAGGCGTTAATGTAAATAGCGGTACACTCAAAATTGGACAAACAAACAGACAGTACAGATATTCAGATAACTCCGGCTTTGAAAGCCAGGTGTTTATTGATTCTTCGACACAGGTAATCGTAGTTCCGTCAAACAGACGTGATACAGATAAGTATAAGCGTTCAACAGGCAGCGGATATTTCACAGCGGGCAGAGATTATACAATAGAAGCATTTGATATGAATAGCTCTGCAACCGCAAAAGTGGTTGTTGTCTATGGCGACGAAGCTGATATTGCGATTACAAGTGATACACCGGCAAGTCTTGTAATAAGCTGCGAGGAAATAATCAGCCAGGTTACAGGTAGCCGCGCATATAGCGTTGAGGTATATGAAAACGGTGTGGTTAAGACATACGAAACAGAAAATACTTCGGCACAGTATGCATTTGAAGCAGGCGACGTTGCAAGATTCGGATTTAATTCAAGCGGACAGATAAATGCAGTATCAGCTCAGGTTGACGCGTCAAATCTTGTTCCGGCGGCTATGAATGGAACAGTTACAGATGAAAACGGCGAGTACAGATTTAAGGCGATTTTGGGAACGGTTGTTTCACTTGTGCCTGATAGAATTATAATAGCACCTGCATTTGTTGATTCAACTGCTACACCGCCGACACTTGTTCAGGACAACAGAGAAGGCTATGCAATCAATTCGACAGTCAAGGTTTACAGAGTAAACATCAACACGGGCAATATAGAGGCTAATATAGACATTAACAACATCCGTGAATTTGGAGATTTGTCAGTTGACGCAAACGCATCCAAGGTTTATGCATATGCATTGTCAAGCGATTTGAAGATGATTGTAATTTATCAATAAGACAAATCGTCAAAGGACATAACAACAATAATAAAATGCCCTGATGAGCTTAATGCTCATCAGGGCAACTTTTTTTATATGAGTACAAATTTTAATTTGGCGCCGTATTTACGACATCGCTGTAAATTATATTACTTGCACCATCTTTTATATAAATCATATATGCTCTTGCATACCATATGCTTCCTGCAGACATAGAACATTTAGTTATGCTGAATTGTCCCGAAGGCGCTTGTGATAAGGCTTTCGCTTTGGAAATACCGCTTGTATCAAGGTCAAAGCTTTCGCTTGTGTGAATCAAAATGCCTGTTTCGACAAATTCGCAGTCAAGAGGTAATGACCTTTCCGACAAAAAAGTAAATTTTCCCGCGGATGTGTTCATATCTGCTACAACAACAGAAATTGCAGGCTGCTTCTGAGCGGGCGCTACAGCGTCATATACAGCATATATATATGCATCAGCGCCTACATAAAAGGTGTATGTTTTATCATAGCTTAATATATCCTTGCCGTTTGACCAATATGCAAATACCTTTCCTTCAGGAATAAGACTTTCATCAAGGCTGACGACAAGCTTTTCGTTATATATATATCTGCCGCTTCCACTTCCACCGATTACGTTTATATTATAATATGCAGGGCTTTGGGTATAGCTTGCGATATATACGCTGTCCCCGCTAAGCTCGCTTACATTTATGGTGTTGTTATTAAATGCTTGAGCGTTTCCGTTAAGTAGCCATGAATTAAAAATATAGCCGTGCATAGATGGGTTTGATGGTACGCTGATGGTCCTTGTGTCATCTGCGTATTCTGATGAAATTATATATCCGTTACTGTTTTGGAACATTACAAGCTTTTTGTCAGTCGAAGGTGAACGAAAAACAGCGCTTATAGAAATGTTCGTTCCGGCGATAGCCACATATGTTTTATCGCGCGAAATTACTCTGCGTGAAATAGTATCCTTCCAATAGAGAAATTCACAATCTGTTTCCTTGGCAGTAAGAACAAATTTTGTTCCGCGGGCATAATTGCCTATTATACCATATTTTCTGACAGCTTCATCTGGCATGCCCATATTTTCAATAATCTGCCCATTTCCACCGCTTGCAGTTATGCTCACCGTTACATTAGGTTCTGATGCAACAGTATCATTTTGTGCAGATGCAAAAGGGATTGTTGTCAAAATAAGAAGCGCAGATAAAATGATAGATAATAAAAACTTTATACGTTTATACATACAACTTCTCCAATCTGTCGGAAATTTGCCGACTAAAACTAAAAAACTATATACAGATAAGTATAGGAGGACATTTGTCCTCCTGTTTTGTTTTCTTATGTTATCAAACGCTTATTAGTCTAAAATTGATTTTATATAATCTGCAATTTCATCACACTGACAGTTTTCGAAGAATAATTCTTTAAACTTCTCACCGCTTACAGCGCCTTTTAAAAGCTCCTGGTCAATGTTTTTAAGAATAGTCATCATATCTGTGTGTGTAACCTTTTTAACTTCGTTGAGAATTCTTGCGTTTCTCTGCTCGGGAACGGCTCTTTCCTTCGGATAACCACCCCCCCACTCTTCTACGAAGAGCTTTTCAAAAACGTACTGTAAATTAAGCTCTGCACCCCAGCCCCAGCCTTTTGCAAAGGGAAGTGCAATACAGTTGCCGTTATTTACCTGTGTAAACTGATAAGCATCTGTCGGGTCAACAACGTGTCCGCAAAGTACGCCGGGGAATGCGTTACAAGCAAGCATAGCGCCCTCACCTGTGCCACAACCTGTGATTACAAGGTCAGCAGCTTTTGAGTTTAAAAGTATAGCGGACAAAATACCAATCTGAACGTATGTAAGCTGAGCCTCGTCCTCTGCTGAGTACATACCATAGTTATATACAGTGTGTCCCATAGGCTCAACCACTTTTTTGAGCGTGTCAACGATTATCGAATTTTTAGCCGCCTGACTGTTTTCGTTAATAAGTGCAATTTTCATTGTTATTACCTCTTTTTTTACTATTTTTTTTGATAAATGTCTATATACACATTATAATATATAGACCGGAAAAAATCAATACCTAATTAATATATTGACGCAAGTTAAAAATTAGAGTATTATATAAGTAACATTAAAGGAGGAGATACTAATGAAATATGTAATGAGATACCCAGACTGGAAAAGCAAGGCGCTTACGCTAAGCTATGATGATGCGGTGTCGCAGGATATACGCCTTATTGATATTATGTCAAAAAACGGACTTAAGGGAACATTTAATATAAATGCAGGCATGTTTGGCGTGCAGGGTACTTCTGTTCACAGAAGAATGGATGCGCACGAGGCAATCAAGCTTTATAAAGAAAGCGGCAACGAGGTGGCCGTTCATACATACGAGCATATTTATATGTCAGAGCCATATGTAGCTAACCTTACACATCAGGTTTTAAAGGACCGCGAAGAGATTGAAAAACTTACGGGCACAATTATTCGCGGTATGGCATATCCGTATGGGTTTTACTGCACAGACAATGCAGAAAATGTTATAAACTCTCTTAAAGCGTGCGGGATAGCGTATGCAAGAATGACGGGGGCATCGGAAAAATTCAGCCTGCCTGAAAACTGGTTAAAGCTTGTACCGACATGCCATCATAACAACCCGAGACTGACTGAATTGTTTAATGCGTTTATGAACATCCGCATTCCGGCCGATACAAAAAACAGAGTTATGCGTCCTTGTACGATGTTCTATCTTTGGGGACATAGCTATGAGTTTGATAATGATAATAACTGGGAGGTTATCGAGAGCTTTGCAAAGCTTGCAGGTGGACATGACGACATCTGGTATGCTACTAATATTGAGATATATGACTATGTTATGGCGTATCGTCAGCTTCGATTTAATGTCGAAGCTACAATGGTGCATAACCCAACGTCGACCGACATATATTTTGCAACAGATTTAAAGGATTATGTGGTTAAGGCGGGAGAAACAATTTCTTTGTGTGAGTAAAAATACTAAAGGACGCTGATTTTCAGCGTCCTTTTTGTTATAAACCTACTTTAATTCAGCTATTGTAACGCCGTCCTCACCTTCGCCGTACATACCAAGGCGGTGCGATTTTACAAGGCGGTGGCGTTTTAGCATATCCGATATTCCCGAACGAAGAATACCCGTGCCTTTGCCGTGAATTATGCTTATCTGTGTAAGGCCTGCCATATACGCATCGTCAATAAATCTGTCGGTTTCCATCATCGCTTCTTCAAGATTCATTCCGCGAAGGTCGATTTCCGTTTTTATATCCATCTTCTTTGAAACATAGCCGACGTATGCTTTTTGCTCTTGTTTTTTATTTTTCTTTTCGTTTACCTTCTCGGCAAGACGTAAATCCGATAGCTTTACCGTTACTTTAAGCACACCGATTTGTACCTGAACGTTTTTGTCATTATCAGGCTCTTTTATAACCTCGCCCACCTGGCCAAAAGACAACACCTCGACGCTCTGACCGACTTTTACGGTTTTTGGTGCACTTTGTGCAGATTTTTTCTTTAATACGTCTGAAAAGCTTTCGTCAAGTGCGCCCTCTTTTTTGCGAAGACGAGAGCGAGCATCCTCTACCGATTTGTCTATATTTAATTTGGAGGCGTTTTTCTTTAGCTTGTTAAGCTCCTTTATAACGGCGCTGCTTTCCTCTTTTGCATCAAGGATTATACGTTTTGCTTCGCGACGCGCTTCGTCGAGCATTTTCTGGCGCTTGTCTTCGAGCATTTGCTTTTGTGTGCTGATTTTATCGCGCAGCTCGTCTGCCTCGCGGCGAAGAAGGATTGCCTTTTTGGCCTCTTCGTCAGCCACTTTTTTGCTTTCCTGAAGATCGCCTATCAAATCCTCAAAACGTACGTTATCCTCGCTCATAAGTGATTTTGCACGCTCAATAATATTTACATCAAGGCCAAGCTTTGACGATATTGCAAAGGCGTTTGACTTTCCCGGAACGCCAATGAGCAGCTTATATGTGGGTTTTAGCGTCTTTACATCAAATTCGCACGATGCGTTGCATACGCCGGGCGTAGAAAGCGCAAACAGTTTAAGCTCGCTGTAATGAGTTGTTGCCGCGGTGGTTGCACCTGCCAGACGAAGATACTCCAAAATCGCCACTGCAAGCGCCGCGCCTTCGATGGGGTCTGTGCCTGCGCCGAGCTCGTCAAAAAGTACAAGTGAGTTTTTGCCGGCTTTATTTACTATATTTACAATGTTTGTCATGTGCGAAGAAAACGTCGAAAGGCTCTGCTCTATGCTTTGCTCATCGCCAATATCTGCCCAGATGCTATCAAAAATTGCTACCTGTGAATTATCATTTGCGGGAATGTGCAGTCCACACGCCGCCATAATACAAAACAGACCTATTGTTTTTAGTGTTACGGTTTTACCGCCTGTGTTTGGTCCCGTAATAACAAGAGTATCAAAATCGCCGCCAAGATAAATATCATTTGCCACAACGTTTTTGTGTGCAATAAGCGGATGACGTGCCTTTTTAAGCTGTATAATGCCCTTGTCGTTTAATTTTGGCTCGCTTCCGCCGTATTTTGCCGACAATCTCCCCTTACAAAAGATAAAATCAAGCTCGCATATAGTTTCGTAATTTGCCGAAAGAGCGTCTTTGTATTCTGATACCTCGGCCGAGAGCGCGGCAAGTATGCGTTCAATTTCTGCCTGCTCCTTTGCTCTTAAATCGCGGATTTCGTTGTTGGCATTGACAACGCTCATCGGCTCTATAAAAAGTGTTGCTCCTGATGATGACGTATCGTGAACAATGCCATTTACCTCGCTTCTGTATTCGGCGCGCACGGGTATTACATATCTGTCGCCACGCATTGTAACTATTGGGTCCTGAAGATATTTTTTATATTTTTCGGAGCGGATGACGGAGTCGAGCATTTCCTTGATTTTGCCCTGAATATTTCGTATTTTTCTGCGTATGGACGAAAGCTCGCCACTCGCATTATCGGCAATTTCCTCCTCCGAAATGATGCACATATATATCTGTTCTTCGAGCGGCTTTATAGCTGTGAGCGCATTTTTTATCTCGCCAAGAATCTGGTACTCCTCATCGCCGTTTTCAAGGTAGCGTTTGGCATTTCTTGAAACATATAAAACTCGCGCAATATCCAAAAGCTCCTTCGGTGTCAGGACAGAGCCCATAGAGGTGCGCTTTAAAGAGGCTGTTATGTTTGCTACTGTAAGATTTTGTATCTCGCCATATTTTAACAGCATCGAGGTAGCTTCGTTTGTCTGATTTTGCAAAAACTGTGCCTCTCCTAAATCAGATGTGGGGATAAGGTTTAAAATTCGTTTTTTTACGCTCTCATTACCCGTAAAATCCGCCAATGTATTTAAAATTTTATCAAATTCAAGTATGCGTAGTGCCTTGTTTTCCATTAATTTTTCTCCTCAAAAAATCTTTATGCGTATATAGTATACCACAAAGCATATCTTATTGCAATAAAAAAGCCACCTGCATGAGCAGGTGGCAAAAAATTATTCAGTCTTCGTTTTTTGAGCAGCGTTTAAATATAAGATATCCTGTCCATACAAGCATAACCAGTGCACAGAAAATGAGAAGCGTTATAAAAACGCCGTTCCAGCCAAAATTGTCAGCTATTATGCCAAGACCATATGAGCTGATTGTGCTTCCAAGATAAGCAAAACCGTTTATAATTCCTGCAAGCCTTCCTGAATTTAATTTATCACGCATATATAATGGGAATATGCTTGTGATAAGAGAGTTTAAGCTTGTTGCTAAAAAGTTTGCCGCAATCAGGCCAACGAGCATCAAAGATGCCAACTCAAACTTTAAGCTTCCGATAATAAAGCCAATAAAAATACCGATAATAGCAAAAAGCAGTGCGCTGTGAGTTACATAATCGGGGATTTTTTTGTGTAGCGTGACAGCCCAAGCATTACCAAATATAGCCAAAATGGGAAGAAACAGTGTTAAAAGAATGGAAAGAGAATCGCTTAGAGCAAATTCTTCTTTTAATATTGACGGAACCCACGTCATCAATCCGTCTTTTGTAAGATTAACACCCACAACAAAGAAGCATACTATGTATACAGTCAAAAAAATGATATTGTTTTTATGATATATGTTGCTGGTCTCTGATTTTGCGGTTGCTGTATTAATTTGTATATCCTTTTCTTCGCTTTCTTTTTCGGCCTTTGCATACATTACCGATTTTGTATAAATACTCAGCCATACAACAGATACGATAATGTCACAAAAAGCAGCCGTATAAAAAGCGAGCTTGAAGTTATCAAATAAGGCATATACAGCGCTTAAACCGTAAATAAGCAAGGTTCCGATTGGAACGGTAGAGCCTAAGAATACGCTCGACGTACCAAGATACTTTTGGGGCAGCGAATCTGAAAGAATTCTCATAATGGAAGGCCAGAGAATAGACAAAACAAATCCATTTATCATCCACAGCCATTTTACAAGCCAGAATTCGGTAGTAATTGCTATAAAAAGATTTATTAAACCGGAAACGAATAAACTTATAAAAATCATCCATTTGAGGTTGTATTTGTTGCAAAGCAAGCCATTAAAAACCTGACCAATACCATAGGCAAAAAAGAAAAACGTGGGAACAATTCCCGCCTGAGCCTTTGTAATGCCGTAAGAATCAATAATTTGTGTAATATTGGCAGAATAATTAAGCTTGCCAAGATATGATGTTGTATATACAAGCCACAGTAGAAGAATCAACATCCACGCAGTATGATACGATTCTTTTTTTGTCGGATCATTCATGTCGTTCTACCTCCATTTGCTTTAATACAGCGATATTATATCACAGCTCGCATAAACACGCAAGCAATATAATTGGTTAAAGTATGAAAAATAGTTGATAAAATATATTTTATATGGTAGAATTAACATATATGGGATTTTTATTTTATAAGGAGATTCGGCTGATGAAAAAACGTTTTTTGCCAATTGTTATAATTTTTGTTATAGTTATAAATCTGTTTTGCACAAGCGTTGCAACTGCAGCGCAGCCGCCGCAAACTATCAGCGAGGCGGTAATACTTATTGATCAGGGGACAGGCAGAGTTTTGTACGAAAAAAATGCCGACAAACGCCTATATCCTGCAAGTACTACAAAAATAATGACGGCAATTTTGGCTCTTGAAAATTTGCAGCTCGATTCTGTTGCGGTTGCAAGCTATGATGCAGTTATGTCAATACCTGTAGGTGGCAGCAATATGGGTATACTCGAGGGCGAACAGCTTACGGTTGAAGAGCTTTTGTATGGTGCGCTTGTAGCTTCTGCAAATGAGGCGTGCAACGTGCTTGCAGAGTATATGTGCGGCGATGTTGACAGCTTTGTTGTGCGTATGAATGAAAAGGCAGCCGAGCTTGGTATGGTAAATACGAAGTTTTTAAATCCGCACGGGCTTCATTCACCCGAACATTATACAACAGCGCGCGATATGGCGATTTTAGCGCGTTATGCAATGCAAAACGAGACGTTTAGAATTATGGTTTCGACTCCGCAGTATTTTATTGAGCCTACAAACAAATATTCTCAAAAAAGAATTCTTACATCAACTAATCACTTGATAAGCAGAATACAAAACGGCTCTTACTATTATTCAAAGGCTACGGGAATAAAGACCGGCTATACAAGTCAGGCGGGCAATTGTCTTGTATCGTCTGCATCAAAAACAGGAACAAACTTTATAGCAGTTACGCTTAATGCAAAGCCACAGGCAGACGCAATATATTCGTTTATTGATTCAAAGGCGCTCTTTGAATACGGTTTTACAAATTATGAAACGCGCTCGCTTGCAAAACCTGGTGAACTTATTGCCGAGGCAAAGGTTAAAGAGGGACGCGGCAAAGATTTTGCAACTCTTGAGGTCAGTGAGGAAGTTTCGGGCCTTTTGCCTGCAGATGCAGATATAAACAATGTGCAGAAAACAATAACACTCAAAGAAAATATACTTGCGCCGATTGCGGTGGGAGATGTTTTAGGTGAGATTGTTTACACATACGAAGGCTATGAACTTGGACGCGCCCAGCTTGTGTCAAATGTAGAGGTAAAACGCGACTTCTTTATATTTATAATGAACAGAATTTTCGGCTTTTTCAATCTTCTGTGGGTAAAAATTCCGCTCATTATAATTATTGCATTTATTTTGTATAACATCATTTCAAGAAAGCTTAAAAGAAGAAAAAGAAGAAAATATCTTCGCTCGAGAAGATACTAAAAGAAAATGTTAAAAGGGAAACGAACTCGTTTCCCTTTTTATAGAGTAACTAAGGAGAGTTTATATGGGCAAATACGATAACATTTTAATATGCTCTGACCTTGATGGCACACTTTTGGGTAGCGACGGCAAGCTTTCGGGAGAAAACCTTGAAGCGATTAATCGTTTTTGCGACGAAGGTGGGAAATTTTGTATATCTACTGGAAGACTTCCTTCGCATTTATTAAAGTTTTTTCCAAAGGAATTTTTCAAAAGCCCTGTTATTTGCTGCAATGGTGCGTGCATATATGATTATAACGAAGATAAGATTTTGTATGCTCATCCGCTCGGTGAAAAAAAGTATGAGATTTATGAATTCCTTGAAAAAAACTCTGACCAAATAATCCGCACGACAATATTTGTAGGGCCCACGCTTAATGCGTGCGAAGGCTTTAAAGAAAATGCAGCGTGGATAAAAGAGACGTTATCTAATACAATTTATAAGGTGGTGCTCAGTATGCAAAGCCCCAAAGCTGCCATAGAGCTTCGCGACAAGCTGACACAAAAATTTGGAGAATTTTTTAATTTTTCACGAAGCTGGGATACGGGTGTAGAAATACTTGACCATTATGCAACAAAAGGGCACACCATAAATCATTTAAAAAATATTCTTGGTGGAAAGCTTATAACAATCTGCGTAGGTGATTATGAAAACGATATTACAATGATACAGGTAGCTGATATAGGTTGTGCGGTTAAAAACGCGGTGCCGCAGCTTAAAGCGGTGGCCGATCGGATAATATGTTCAAACGATGAACACGCCACAAAGTACATTGTGGAAAATATATGTGATAAGTTAATATAAAAAAGTCCCTGCATCGGATTTCCGGTGCAGGGTTTTAATTTTTTATTGCTTAATAAGTCCTTCGTTTTTTACAAAAGGCTCGTCAAAGGCTATTTCTCCGTACGTTTCAACCTTTTGCCCTTCAATTAAAAATTGTACTTTGTTTATGTTTTCAAGCTCTGTAAGAGTGTTGACAATAGAATATATCGTCAATAATTCACTACTCGAGCCGGCAATGCGTTTGTCGGCAAATTCTTTTGAAAAATTGACAAAGCATACGCCATCCTTAACCTCTGTTGAGATAAGCTTTGCTTCGGCAGGAATAAGCTTTAGTCCTGATGCCAATGAGCCGCGCATAAGCTCATTTATAACGATTTTTTCCACAGGCTCTTTATCGTTTTGCGTTACGCTGCGTTTCTCAAGCTGAAGTGCGGCAGCGTCTTTATCTGCAAAGTATAACGATATCACAAGAGAGTTGTTTTTTGCCTGTGAGCTGTCGATGATATCTTCGCTTCCGAGTGCACCATACGCAATTTTATCTGAATTTATAAGCTCATTTCCTTCGACAAGTATCTTAACCTTTGTTACAAAACCCGTTTCGCAAAGGGTTTTTACAACTGTTGCTGCAGCAAGACTGTTATCTATATCGCTTTCTCCATAAAAGGCTGAGGAAAAATTGACAGCTGCGATACCCTTATCGCGTTCGAGCGATAAAAGCTGAGTGCTTTCGGGAATTGCACGTTTTTTTTCAACGCTGTCCTTTGGTCCTTTTATAAGAACATTCGTAAGGGTGCAAAGAGTATCAATCTCGCCCATTGACTCAACAGCTGCTGTTTCAGACACGAGCTTTGTTTTTGTACTGTCCAAAAAATATACAGTGTACGTCTTGGTTGTCTTGTTTGAAACCTCGCCGAAATCATTCGTCGAATATACCATGTAGCCAAGTGCGCACAAAAGAACAAAAGCTACCATGCAGGCTACAATGACTATTATTGCTTTACTTTTCTTCAAAACATCACCACCGAACTTGTGTATGTGGATTAAAAATTTATCCTATATATAGAATTATACAATAAAATCATTACAAAACTATTAAAAAATCAACAAAAATCACAAAAAAGTTATAAAAAACTATTTTCCGGAATATGGAAGTATGATGATAAACTTGCTTCCAACGCCTTCCTCACTTATAACCTCTATGTGTCCGCCGTGCATAGAAACGGCATCCTGAGCAATCGCAAGACCAAGCCCTGTTCCGCCTGTCTCGCGTGCGCGCGCTTTGTCAACGCGGTAAAAACGGTCGAAAATTGATGGCGCATCCTGTTTTGGAATACCTATTCCGTCATCTTCGATTTCGATAATAGTTTTTGTAATATCCGACGAAAGTGTCATTTTTACATTTCCGCCGTTATCGGTATATTTTATGCTGTTGTCCACGATGTTGTATATCGCTTCATAAATTTTATCGCGGTCAAGAAGCATTTCAGTATGCGGTTTTTCCGAATCATATGAAAAGCTCAGCTTGATATCTTTTGAGCGTGCAAGCGGTAAAAGCTTTTTGACAATTCGGGTTAAAAGCGTAGTCAAATCAACAGTTTCAAGCTGTGCAACCGATTTTTGCGAGTCATTTTTTGTAAGGTCTAAGAGCCTTTCAACAATTCTTGTAAGTCTGTCAACCTCGTTTGACATATCCTCTAAAAATTCACGAACCATTTCAGGATCGGGATTGGGCGTCTGAAGAATTGATTCTGACAAAAGCTTTAACGTCGCAAGCGGTGTTTTAAGCTCGTGCGATGCATCTGATACGAACATGCGGCGCTTGTCCTCAATAAACTGAAGCTGCTTTATCATTTGATTAAACGCTTCACCAAGAGATGCAATTTCGTCATGTCCATGTACAGGAACTGTCTGATTAAAGTTTCCTTCGGAGATTTCGCTTGCAGCTGCGGTAAGCTTTATAAGGGGTGTTGTGAATATATTTGCCAAAAGTGCACTCAAAAGAGCGATAAGCGCACTCACAACTATTGAAAGAGTCAAAAGTGATGAGGTGATATCACCAAGAAAATGGTCCGACTCACTCATAAGCTGACTAAGGTATATTACGCCTGTAATTTTTGGACCTTGTCTTATGGGTGTTGCCACGTCCATGCTGCTCTCGGAACGTGAATTTTCGTACACGCTGTTAGAGTCCTCGCCAAGAAGCGCTTTTTTAACTGTTTCATTCATAAACATTTTTCCGCGAAGGCTGTTGTCCTGGTCGTTATCATACGTAACAATCGCCTGTGTATCTAAAATTATAAGACGCATAGGCTTGTCCGAAAAAAGCTCTTTTGATGCTTCGGACAGTGCCAGAGGATTTTGCGTTCCTGCTTCTAAAATGATATTTGAAACGATGTTTGCTTTTGTAAACATCGAAACCTTTTCTTTGCTGTATAAGTAATCCTGAAGAGAAGAAATGATATATACACTCATCAAAATCAATGCAAGAAGGCTGACAGAAAGGTATGCAAGTGCCATTTTCCATCTTAGTGATGAGCGGGAAACCTTGAAATTAAACTTCCTTGTAATAGTAACCAACTCCCCATTTAGTGTGTATAAATGACGGCTGTGCCGGATTTGGCTCAATCTTTTCGCGCAGACGACGAACGTGTACGTCTACTGTGCGTATATCGCCCGGATAGTCATAGCCCCACACAATATCCAAAAGATTTTCTCTACTGTATACTTTGCCCGGATTTGAGATAAAAAGGTCAATGAGGTCAAATTCTTTTGCAGTAAGCTCGATTGTTTTTCCGTCTACAATGGCGCGGCGGAAGTTATAGTCAAGCGATATCATACCGACCGTAACATTTTTAGCAGAATCTTTTTTGTCTGCATGAGAAACGCGTCGTAAAATCGCCTTTACTCTCGCTTTAAGCTCAAGGATGTTAAACGGCTTTGTAAGATAGTCGTCAGCGCCGTATTCAAGGCCCATAATTTTATCCATATCCTCGTTTTTTGCCGTAAGCATTACAATCGGAACGGTTGAAAATTCGCGGATTTTCTGGCATGCAGAAAGACCGTCAATTTTTGGAAGCATAAGGTCAAGGATTATCAAATCTATTGATTTATCCTTTGCCATTTTAACGGCTTCTTCTCCGTCGTATGCCGCTTCACATGTGTATCCGTCCTGTTCAAAATTGAATTTTATTCCTTTGACAAGCAATTTTTCATCGTCAACAATTAATATTTTCATGAAAAAATTACCCCCCTTAAATCATTACATATATAATGTATTTTATCATAAAAAACAAGCCTTAGGCAATACATATTTAAAAAAAGATTTGCAAAGGCCGCGACATGTCCGCAAATTATGAGAATTGTCATACGAAACGGAGTGAAAAAATATAAATATGTATATGAGCATGGGTTAAAAAACTCAAAAATATAAAGGGGGAGAATATATGGCGTCAAAGGGATACATTTCGGCGCAGATATTTACGGCAAGACAAGTAATTCCCGTAAGCGGGGCATCGGTTATGATTACAAAAAGAAACGGCAGCGCAAATGAGCTTGTCGGCTTTCGCACTACAAACGAGGATGGAAGGACGGGGCTTGTTGAGGTGGATACTCCCGACGAAGCGCTTTCGCAGGAGCCGGGAAACAATGCGCCGTTTGAGGTTTTTGATATACATGTAGAGCATCCGGGCTATTATCCGGTAACAGTAGTTGATGCCCAGGTTTTTGGAGGCGTTGTAACAGAGCAAAAGGTCGAGCTTGTTCCTGTGGCGGATAATACAAATCTGGCAAGTGATAATCTTGAAAGAATATATGTAACGCCGCAAAATCTTTGATGTGTTAGCTGTGTAAAGGAAAGGAGGAAAGATAAATGGCAACACCAATTATACCTTATATTCCGCAAACGATAACGGTTCATCTCGGAGCGCCCGAATCAAACGCGCAAAATGTGGTTGTTAGCTTTGAAGATTATATAAAAAACGTGGCATCAAGCGAAATATATCCTACATGGAATGAGTCGGCAATTTATGCAAATATCTATGCACAGATATCGTATGCACTAAACAGAGTATACACAGAGTTTTACCCGAGCAAAGGATATAATTTTGATATTACAAGCTCAACGGCGATTGACCAGAAATTTATATACGGAAGAAATATTTTTGCCAATATAGACCGCATTGTGAGTGAAATTTTTAATGATTATATAAGACGTCAGGGCTTTGCGGAGCCTTTGGCGGCAAAGTATTGTAACGGTACAACCGTAACGTGTGAGGGGCTTTCACAGTGGGGAAGCGAATACCTTGCAAGACAGGGCTATTCCTCGCTTGATATTTTATACAATTACTACGGCTACAATATCGAGCTTGTTATAGATGCGCCAATTCGCAATATTGTGCGTTCGTATCCGGGGTATGCAATAAGCCGCGGCGACAGAGGAGAAGACGTTGCGACAATTCAAACGGCAATAAACAGAATATCAACAAATTATCCGTCAATACCAAAGATGTATCCCGTTGATGGCATATTCGGCGAAAATACCGAACGTTCTGTAAAGGCATTTCAGCGGATTTTCAACCTTACTCCCGACGGAATTGTGGGAAAAGCGACCTGGTATAAAATGATAAGCTTGTATACGGGAATTACGCGTCTTTCAGAGCTTAATTCCGAGGGACAGACAATTTTTGGCAGAAGTCTTGAGTATCCCGATGCCATTTCCGAGGGAAACGTCGGCGAAAAGGTTACAATATTACAGTTTTTTATAAATGTAATTTCAAGCGTCAATCCGTTTATCCCCGGAGTGGCGATAACAGGCACTTTTGGGGAAGAAACAAAAAATGCAGTAATTGCTTTTCAAAAAGAAAACGGCCTCGTTACTGACGGTATCGTGGGGGCAAAAACGTGGGGCGCAATGTACGAGGATTTTAAGGGTATTGTAGATGAGGTTTTTTTAGGAGATGCTGTGCTTGATATAAGGACCGAGGCTTATCCCGGAAGCGTTTTGCAAGAAGGCTCCGAGGGTGATGATGTGCGTGTTTTGCAGCAGTATCTAAACGCAATATCTGTTACAAATCCAGGGCTTGGCGCAGTTTCGGTTACGGGAGTGTTTGATGCGCAAACACGGCGCGCGGTAACACAGTATCAGCAGGCGTTTGACTTGCCCGTAACGGGAAGCGTTGATGAGCGAACATGGAATTCGATTGCGAATACATATAAAAATGTGGTTTCGGCGACGCTTACACGTCCGACGCAGTTTCCGGGAAGAACTCTTCGTCAGGGAGAAAGTGATGCGGATAATGTGAGTGCATAGAAGGAGGTATATATAATGCAGGATTTTCAGGTAGAAAACGGAAAACCAATATATAATTTGCAGCAATTTTTGAGAATTATAGCACAGGCAAACGGCAGAGAACTGACGCTTATTCCGGACGGAATATATGGAGCGCAAACACAGGCAGCGGTAATTGAATTTCAAAGAGATAACGGACTTTCGCCGACGGGCGAGGTAGACAACGATACATGGGACAAAATTATAGAAGAGTACTCAAGGGTAGTTGTTTATATCCTGCCGCCGCCGTGCACATCGCTGTTTCCGTCGGCAGGTCACGTTATACGCATAGGTGACAGAGCTAATTTTCACTATCCCATACAAGCTGTTATACTGGCAATAGCAAAAAAGCTTGACAACATAGACGAATTTGAAATATCAGACACCCATACTGGCGATGTTGTAGAAACTACAAGGCAGCTTCAACGGCTTTTGGAAAGTGACTGTGACGGCGAAATTGATGTAAATTGCTGGAGGGAGCTTTCAAGGTTATATGAAAACCTTGTATCAAAAGATACATTCAGGCTTGATAGTGAAAACAAGGAAAATCAAAGAAATGTGCAGCCTCCGTTTTCTGTAAATGCGGTTGATGCAGACGAGATAAGACGCGATATTATAGATATGTATCCAAACTCTTTGCCAAAACAGGAGAGCGGCTTTGCGCCGCGGCTTGACCCGTACAACATACGGGCAGAGAGCGCAAATGAAACTACACTTCCAACGACCATGCAGCCACAGATGCAAATGCAAAACCCTATGCGCCCGATAATGCCTGGACAAATGCAAAATATACCCCAAATTCCAACAGTAGAGGAGCAGGATATCAGGCGCAGTGAGAGCGACAGAATGAACAATGCTACCGATATGGAGAATAACGTTGTACCAAACAAGGTAAATACAGAGCAAAATAACGCGCAGATGCAAACACAACGCACAAATACGCAGAACAATAATACGAAAAAACCACCGCTAAGATGGAATTTTAGGTAAAAAGAAAGTAAAAAAGGTCGCAGTTTTTGCTGCGACCTTTTTGTATTGTTATTTTGTTGTACTTCCAAAACCGCCGTTACGGATTTCGGACACGTCATCATCATACGTTATGCCGTATTCAACGAATATACCCTGACAAAATGCCTCGCCGCTTTTTAGCGAAACGGTTTTGCCCTCGTTTGAATCGTTTGTGATTTTTATAAAGATATGTCCTTCGTTGTCAGAATTATAGTAATCGCTGTCAATAATGCCTACGGTGTTATTGAGCTGAAGTCTGAATTTGAAACCAAGACCGCTTCTGGGATAGAGCTTTAGTACCCATCCTTCGTCAATTTTTACGCGTATGCCCGTCGGAATTTTAATCGTTTCGCCAGGTGCGAGTGAAAAATCAATCGGCGAAAAAATATCATAGCCTGCTGAGCCTGTTGTTGCACGTTTTGGCATTTTGATTTGTTCGTATATATCCAAAGAGCCCTCAAACTCGCAGTCTTTTATGTACTGCTCTTTGCTGACTTTATAAAAATTTGCTATTTTTTTCATCATATGTACTCCTTTTTAATATGTATCAACCACAGTAAAGAACGATTTTTCCTTCCGAAATAGTTTTTTTGATGTCTATGACACGCTGATTTGCGCTGCCGCGCCAGTGAAGCTTTGTATCGCGAAGCTCCTCGTCATAGCGTCCGTCAACGAGCACATCGATTTTATCCATAAAGTCAAGCGTCCATATATTATCGTAGTTATATCCTGTATAAAGCCAGATTGTTTTTTTCGGAAACTTTTCCTTTATTTCGCAGATAAGCTCTCCGACTTCTTTACGGTTTTGTGTATGTAATGGGTCGCCTCCGCTGAAGGTTACGCCCGATATATATGATTTTTCAAGCTCTGAGAAAAGCTCTGATTTTGCCGCATCGTCAAACAAAAGTCCGTCATTTATGTCCCATGTAACAGGGTTATGACAGCCGGGACATTTGTGCTCACAGCCTGATACCCACAAAACAACACGAAGGCCGCTGCCGTTTTTCATATCATCCGTTGTTATGTCATGATAGCGCATCACATGCTCTTCCTTTCTGCAATTTCTGCCATTTTTGCCGCATTAAGACGTGTATCACCCTTTACGCGCGAGTATGACAAATAGCCGTTCATACGATCAATTTTTGTAAGGTTTCGGCTGCCGCATTTTGGACAAACATCCATTTCAAGCTCTTTGTAGCCACAGTCATCGCAGTATGCAAGCGACAAATTTACACCCTCATAAAAGCCCATGTCCATTGCACGATGTATAAGTGTGCGTACCGCGTCAACATTATAATCAATCGGATATTTTACATATTGAATTTTGCCGCCGTTTAACAAATCCCAGAAACGCTTTTCGAGATTTTGCTTCTGTATGGGCGTAATATCCTCGGAAACGTGGCAGTGAAAGCTGTTTGATACATATTCTCTGTCTGAAACATTTTCAATTATTCCGTACTTTTTACGGAATTGTGTAACCTGCAAACCGCATAAATTCTCGGCAGGTGTTCCGTAAATTGCATAAAGCTTGCCGTCCTCTTTTTTAAACTGGGCGATTTTTTTGTTAATATACTCCATAACCTCAAGTGCAAACTCGCCATCCTCTACAAGCGACTTTTTGTTGTGAAGCTGCTGAAGCTCATTTAGTGCTGTTATACCAAAAGATGCTGTTGCCGAAGCAAGAAGCGGTCTGATTTTATCGTTGATACCCAATTTTCCGCCATAAAAGCCGCCCTCGCAGTACGCGAGCGGATTTGTGGATGCGCGCATTTCACTAAGGTATTCGTATGTTCTAAGATGCAGACTGCGGATAAGCTCGAGATAATAGTCAAGAACCTCGTAAAAATCCTTGCTCTCCTGCTTTGCCTTTGCATAAATCATTGGAAGATGAAGACTTATAGCACCAATGTTAAAACGACCTACAAATACAGGCTTGTCATTTTCGTCTGCAGGTTCTATGCCGCCGCGCTCATAATAGGGCGACAAAAACGCACGACAACCCATCGGGCTTATAACCTCGCCATATTTTTTATAAATAGATGCCACATAGCCTTCACCTGTAAGAGAAAGCCAGTCAGGATACATCGTCTTTGTACTGCATACTACACCTGCTTCGAATACGTCTTCAAGCTCACAGCCTTCGCCATGAAGGTTTTTATCATATAAAAATACAATCTTGGGGAAGAGTACGGGCTTTTTGCAGCTCTTTTTACCCTGACCGCCTGCGCGCACCTTCAGAATTGTTTTTGATGCAAGCTTTGAAAAACGCTCTCTGCCAAGTCCCATTGTTACGGTTATAAAAGGATAATCGCCTCTGCTTGATGCGACTGTATTAAACTTGTATTCCCAGCCCTGAAATCCTTGCTCAAAGTCTACAGTAACGTCGTTTAACGCCTCTTTTTCGGCGCTTTCATCATCAAGTCCCATGCTCTTGTAGCGCTCAAATTGCATTTTGTATGTTTTCTCGGCGTATGGCTCAAGTATTTTGTCAACCTGCGGCACGGTAAAGCCGCCGTATTGCTGACTTGCGGCAGAAAGTACGATATCGCCAATTACGTCAAAGGCAACTGCAAGTGTTTTCGGCTCGTTATACCATAAATTGCCCATCTCAAAGCCGCCCTTGAGCACGCTTTGTACGTCAAAAAGACAGCAGTTCATCGTATCACGTCTTGCCGACATATCGTGTACGTATATGTATCCGTCGCGACATGCCTGGAGCTCGTCAACCGTGAGAAAGAACTTTTGATAAAGTTCTTTATTGAGCTGATTAAATATAAGTGAACGCTTTGTTGATACAAGCGCACTGTCCGAGTTTGAGTTTTCCTTATCGCCTATATACATGATGGACTGACTTTTTTTGTATACCTCATCAAGCATATGAACAAAGTCCTGTTTATAGTTACGATAGTCCTTATAGCTTTTTGCCACAACGGGATTTATCGCTTCGAGTGCGCTTTCAACAATATTATGCATCTCGGCAATATAAACCTCGTCTTTGTTCATTTCTTTAACGCGGTTTTCTACGAAATCACATATAAATTTTATATCCTCGTCGCTGAATTTTACAAGTGCACGATAGGCCGATTTGTTTACTGCAACAACAACCTTTTGCACATTGAATTTTTCGCGCGTATTATCCTTTTTTATAACGTGTACCATTAAAAATCTCCTCCTTTTTGTGTTTTTCTGTATTCTCTTAGTGTGTTACTGTATATTGACACTGAAACTATTTATCAACACTATATGTTGTATATTATACCATTGTGATTATACAAATGCAACAGGTTTTATGTTACAATTTAAATACGTTTTATCTTACAAATTCACCACGGTATTTTTGGCAACATTTCACAAAAAATCCGCACAAAACAAAGTCTGTGCGGAAAATTTATTTTTGGATAAAACCTGCTTTTAAATTTCTCCTCCGTACTCGATATCACCTTCTGATGCGGTGGTTTTATATATAACATTACTTTTTGGGGTACATACCCCGCCCCAGACAAACGCTTTTAATGTATATGCTTTATTTACACTCAGTGGCCCTGTAACCGTTATGGTTTGACCCGCTTCGGGCGATATGCTTTCGCATACTACGCCCAAAAGAGCGTCATCTTCATCATATGCAGCAATATAGAGCATTGCGTTTGCAGGTGATGCGGACGCATTTTTAACGTTTACACTTACGCTTGTAGATGTTGCGTTAAGCATTGAAAGCTCAAAATCATACCCCTGCGCAAGAGCGTTAATACCAAAAACAGACACAAGTATACATATAACTAACATAGCTGAAAAACATTTTTTCATATCCGTATCCCCCATAAAAACAACCTACTTTTATTCTAACCTATTTGAATATTAAAATCAACAAAAATTTTGCACAAAAAAACAGATGCGTTTTTGTACGCATCTGCTTTTTGTATTAGACTATTAAGAGAGGATTAGCTATTAAAGCTTTACAACTATAATTTCCTGAACAACATCTTTGTAGATTTTTACGAATACCTGATACGGATCTGCGTCGTCGTATTTCTGGATATCGCCTGTTGTACCTTCGGTTACGATATTGTTCATTTTTGTATTATCAACAACGTATATTTTTGCGTTTCCAAACACGATATTGCGCTCAGCGCCGTCATTTACCTTTATATTCATTGATGATGCAAACTTGGCATTTACACGTCCGTAGATGATTTCCAAATCAGTAGCCGGTGTAGAGGTAAACTGAGTGTTTTTCGCTGAGATGTCAAGCAGTACTCTTATTGTGCTTATCTGACCGCTTGCATTTGTCTTATACTGAATGATATCGCCCTTTTCAAGAGCAGCTTTGCTCTCTCCCTTTACAAGAAGGTCTTTTTCTGTTGCTTCAAGCTCAATCTTCTGACCGTCCTGAACTGCGTAGAGCTTGTCAACGATTACGCCCTGTGAGTTTTTCATTGTTGTAATTTCTGTTACAATTGCTACGGATGACTCGGCGTTTGCCTTGTAATCTGTATTTGTAACTATCATCGCCTTTGCAGTGTAATCTTCTGTCATGTCGAATACGATAGCGTTGTAAGGAGTATCGTTTTCAAACATTGTGTGATTTCTTATTGCAAAGTCTTCGGGATTTGTTGATCCTGCCGGAATATCAAATATGATTGTGTTTTCGTTTACAGTAACGTTTCCTACTTTGCCTGTAGCTGTTTTGTATACAGCGTTTTCAAGCACAAGGTTCTTTGTAAATGAGTTTTTATCTATTGCACCCGTTCCGGTGTTATCCTTTGCTGTGTTGATTGATACAACCTTGCCGTCAGAGTTTTTCTCAAAGGTGATAAGCTGTTTTACTACGCTGCCTTCGCTTGAAAGTGCCGCAAGTACCTCGTCGCCGGTTTTTCCGCTTGCGCCATTAAGACGGATTTTTTCTGCTGCGGTCAAAACAACTGTCTGGCCATCTTTTGTAAAGAGTCTGAGTTGTAGTTCATCGCTTATATCACTTGCTTTTGCAGCATTTAAAAGGTAAGCATAGTTTGAGCTTATGGTGCTTGTAGCATCAACTGCCGCAATCTTGCCTTCTGCATCAAGATAGAATCTGCCTTCGTCTTCAAGAGATATTGTCTGCTTGTAGCTTGGTGAAATCTGATAAATTTTATCGCCTATTTTAACCTTATCACCCTTCTTTTCAGTTACCTTGCCTTCGATGCTGTCGCGCACTACGATAATTCTGCAAATGCTCTTGTCTTTGCTCTGTGCAACTGAAAGAACATCCCACTCGGCAAGGTCTGATACCTTGATAACCTCGCCTGCTTTTTCGATTCTGTAATCGAGATCGTCATCATCAGGGTCAAGTGTAATTGTAGGTGCGCCGTATTTGTCTATGATTTTGCCTGATGAAGGCATAACCTCTTCAACTACGACATTCTGATACTCTGTAACGAATACAAAGTCGTATTTGCTGTCGCGGTCTGTATCAAGAAGGTTTACCTTGCCGGCTTTATCTTTAAGGTTGATAAGAGAGTTATCAAGTGTTTCATATTTTCCGTTGTAGATAAGCTTTGCATCTTTGTTTATATATGCTTCGCTTTCTCTTTTGTCATTCTCTTTATCCTTCCAGTATGAAACTACTTTTTTGTCGTCTGTATCTGTAATCTTTTCAAAATTGTCTGCACTGATTGTAAGTGTGGAGTTCTTTGATTCCTCAGGTCTTATAAGAATGATTTTCTTATCGCCATAAGCATCTTCCTGCAGATAAAATACTACGTTGTAGCCAAGAAGGTTTGCTGCGTCAATATCTCCAAGCTCATATATAGCTTCGCCAATCTGAACCTGACCTTTTTTAAGAGCAGTTGCAGAATTTATCGAGCTCTGGCTTGTAGCGACTACCTGACCTGTAAGCTTTTGTGTTTTAAGTTTGTTTTCAAGAAGTGTTTTGTCAACGATAGTGTATTCAATGTTTGAGCCAAAGCCTGTCTGCTCCATCATCTTAACTGTAAGTGCATTAAACATCATCTGTGCCGCAAGCGAACGTGTTGCCGGATCGTTTGCAGCTGCAACTGCATTACGGCCTATGCCGTTTTCTGTACCTACTACAAGAAAACCTGACGGGTATCCGCCCTTGGCAAGTGCGCTCGGTTCGTGCCCGATTACACGAACAAGGATTGTCATAGCCTCTGCATAGGTGATTGTATCATCAGGTCTGAAATTTCCTGTGTCATCACCGATTACGAGCTTTTGGTTTGTTGCGACATTAATATAACCGTTTGCCCAGTGGTCGGCCGGTACGTCCGGAAATTTTGTAGGATAATTTGAGCTTAGTGCAACATCTGCAAGGCCGAGTGCATTTACGGCGATTTTTGCAACCTCACTACGTTTTATTGCATCGTCCGGTCTGAAAAGTCCCGTATCGGCATCACCGACCATTATGTTTAGTGCGCCAAGTACTTCGACAGCCTCTGCACGATTGTTGTCCTGCATATCGGGAGCGAGTGCGGCCGATACAGTTGCCGTGCTTACTGCGCTAAAAAGCATTGCGAACGCCAAAACGCTGCCGAGCAATTTTCTTAGTTTGTTCATTGAAATGTTTCCTCCTTTGAGTTTTTAATGTTTTGGTTTACATAATTACGGCGAGCGTGTATAAAAAATACGCATTTTCGCATCTGTGCCAAGGGATATACGAAATTATGCGCTTTATACATTGCGCTGTGTTATGTCAACCACAGTTCACATTATAAAGTATCTTATACACGATATCAACCCTCAATATATGGAAATATAGGAAATAAAACAGGACGCAGAAAATTCTGCGTCCTGTAATACAAAACATATTCGCTTATTATACATTTTCAAGTGCTTGCTTTATGTCCTCGATGATATCATCAACATTTTCAAGTCCTACAGAAAGTCTTATAAGTCCCGGTGCGATACCTGCTGCGCTAAGCTGCTCGTCAGACATCTGACGATGCGTAGAGCTTGCGGGGTGAAGCACACATGTACGAATGTCTGCAACGTGAACAACCAAAGAAATAAGCTTTAAGCTGTCAATAAAGCGAATTCCTGCCTCGCGTCCGCCTTTTAGGGTAAATGCGATAACTCCGCTGCAACCGTCGGGCAGGTATTTTTTCGCCATATCAGCGTACGCATCACCTTCGAGGGTGGGGTAGCTTACGGCCTCAACTTTATCCTGCTCATTTAAAAAGTGTGCTACAACGTCTGCGTTTTTGCAGTGGCGTTCCATTCTTATCGGCAGTGTTTCCATACCCTGATTTATTAAAAATGCTCCCATAGCGCTCTGACATACGCCCATATCGCGCATAAGCTGTACTCTTGCCTTTGTTATATATGCAGCCGCACCAAAATCCTTTGTGTATACAACGCCGTGATATGACTCATCAGGCTCGGTCATTTCGGGATAGTTTCCGTTTGCCCAGTCAAATTTGCCCGAGTCAACTATTGCGCCGCCCACCTGCAAAGCGTGTCCGTCAAGGTATTTTGTAGTTGAGTGCGTTACTATGTCAGCACCAAACTCTATCGGACGGCATAATACGGGAGTTGCAAATGTGTTGTCTACAATGAGAGGCACACCCTTTTCGTGAGCAACCTTGGCAAAACGCTCGATATCAAATATTGCAATTGTCGGATTTGATATTGTTTCACCAAAAACCGCCTTTGTATTCGGCTTGAATGCGGCGCGGATTTCGTCATCGCTTGCATCGTTATCAATAAATGTAACCTCTATGCCGAGCTTTTTAAGAGTAACGGCAAAAAGGTTGAATGTTCCACCGTATATTGACGCCGAGCTTATAAAGTGGTCGCCGCTGCCCAATATATTAAGCAGTGCGAGCATATTTGCCGCCTGACCGGACGAGGTGAGAATTGCACCGACGCCGCCTTCGAGTGAGGCGAGCTTTTTCTCGACAGCGTCTACCGTCGGGTTTGCAAGACGTGAATAGAAAAATCCGCTTTCTGTAAGGTCAAAAAGCTTTGCAACCTGCTCGGTTGAGTTGTATTTAAAGGTTGTGCTCTGATATATCGGGAGCGCGCGGCTCTCGCCATTTTTCGGCTCGTATCCTTCGTGTAGGCATTTAGTTTCCAATTTCATATTAATAAGACTCCTTTTTGTTGTTTAATCTATGGTTTATGTTATCATAAAAACACAATTTCGTCAAGGAAAATTGTCTGTAGAAAAACAAAAAAGGGCGGAAGAAATTATCCGCCCCGAATTTTTATAGACTTACTCTGTAAGCTGTGATGTATACAGCGAATAGTAAAGTCCGTGTGCCTGTAAAAGCTGCTCATGATTGCCTGCTTCTGCGATGTTTTTCTGGTCAATATACAAAATTCTGTCGCAGTTTTTGATTGTAGAGAGTCTGTGGGCAATAATAAACGAGGTTCTGCCTTTTAAGAGGCTTTGCAGTCCTTTTTGCACCAAAAGCTCTGTTTTTGTATCAATAGCCGATGTCGCCTCATCTAAAATAAGCACCTTCGGGTTGGCAAGCAGTGTGCGCGCAAAGCTTATAAGCTGCCTTTGTCCTGCCGAAAGTGAGCCGCCACGCTCTGTAACGACGGTTTCGTATCCGTTTGGAAGCGACATTATAAAATCGTGAGCAGATACAATTTTGGCTGCATTTATTGCCTCTTCATCGCTCGCATCAAGGCGTCCGTACTTTATATTTTCCATTATTGTGCCTGTAAAGATAAATGTATCTTGCAGCATTATGCCCATCTGCTTGCGAAGAGATGTAAGCGTTACATCGTGTATGCTGTGTCCGTCGATTGTGATGCTTCCCGATTTTATATCGTAAAATCTTGCCAGAAGATTTACAACAGTTGTTTTACCTGCGCCCGTAGGGCCAACGAGTGCGATTGATTCACCGGGCTTTGCACGGAAGGTTACATCCTTTAAAATCGGCACATTCTTTTCGTACTCGAAAAATACATGCTCAAATTTTACCTCGCCCTTTATATCTTCAAGCTCGTATGCACCCTCCACATCAGAAATTGCAGGCTCAACGTCCATAACCTCGAATATTCTTTCAAGATATGCCGCTGTGTCAATTACGCTGTTGTAAAGGTTTCCGAGGTTTTGTATAGGCTCCCAGAATCGACCGCAGTACGAACCCATAGCGATTATTACACCGATGCTGATGCTTTCGCCCAAGCTGACGCCGATAAGATATACCGCAGCAGTTGAAAATGCGGAAATTATAATCGCTGCGGGAAACATCGTATGCACAATAAGCGAGCGTCGCACAAACCATTTTGCACATTCCTTTGCCATTTTATAGGCGATAGAATAGTTCTTTTCTTCTCGGTCAAACGACTGAGTAACCCTCATACCATCGATGCTTTCCTGGTAATATGCATTAAGGTTTGAGTTTTTGTTTGAAAAGGTGCGGCTTGTCTTTCTCTGAACGTTTTTGACAAGAATTATGTATGTAGCAAACGGAACAAGTCCCACCAGAACAATCAGCGACAGACGTACATTCGTAAAAAACATAAAGAACAGAATAAATACAAGGCTCAAAAGCTCTAATATTATGTTTATAAGTCCGTTTGCAAAAAAGTCAGCCACAGAGTTTACATAATTTACAACGCGCACTAAAATTTTTCCGTGCGGGCGCGAGTCATAATAGTCAAACGGAAGCTTTTGCAAGTGCATAAACAAATCGTGGCGGATTTCTGATACGATTTGCTGTCCCGTTTTTGCACTGATTTTTGCTCTCTTGCTTTCGGCAAAAGCTATTGTCAGCACAAGAAGATACCCAACAATGCCCGTTATAATGATGCCGAGGATGTTCTTTTCAGGGACAAATTTATCGGTAATAATTCTTAGCATCGAAGGAAACGTCAATCCTGCAAGAATAGCTATTACACTGAAAATGAGAGCAAGTACAAGCTGTTTTGAATGTCTTTTTATGTATTTGACACTTTTTGAAAAATGCTTGATGCTAAATGGTGAGTCGAGAGATTCGTCAACATCGTATTTGTTACGCTTTTGCTTTGATGATGTATCAGCCATTTTAACGCACCTCCTCTTTTTCGCTTTTAATTCCCTGCTGCAAGCAATATATATCGTAGTAGTAGCCCTTGTTTTTCAGAAGCTCATCGTGTGTGCCGCTTTCCGAAATGCTGCCGTTTTCGATTATATAAATCTTATCTGCGTTTTTAACCGAGGAAATACGCTGCGCAATTATAAATGTAGTGTGTGTTCCCTTGCGGATGGCAAGCTGCGATTGTATGTATTTTTCCGTTTCCATATCAACCGCTGAGGTCGTATCGTCCAAAATCAGAACCGGCGTTTCGTATGCAAGTGCGCGTGCAAGTGCGATACGCTGCTTTTGTCCGCCTGAAAGTCCTACGCCGCGCTCGCCGATAATAGTGTCATATCCGTCGGGCATACGCTTTATAAAACTGTCTGCGTCAGCTGATTTTGCATAATCGACAACGCTTTCTTCGCTCATGTCGGGGTTGCCGTAGGCTATGTTCGCATCAATTGTATTTGAAAACAAGAACACATCCTGCATTGACATACCGATTTTTTTACGAAGGGCGTTAAGGTCGTAGTCGTGCACATCGACACCGTCGATTTTTATGCTGCCGCTATTAACATCTGCAAAGCGAGCCATAAGCATTGCAAGCGTCGATTTGCCCGAGCCTGTCGGCCCCATTATTCCGATTGTCTGACCCGGCTCGGCTGAGAGTGTTATATCCTTCAAAACATCGGTTTTTGCATACTTAAAGCTTACATTCTCAAATTCTACTTTACCTGCGGGAGCATCTGCATTTTCATCAGGCACATAGGCATTTTCCTTGCTTTGAATATCGCAGCGTGCATAATAAAGCTGCATAACCTTTTGTGTAGATGAGAAAAATCTCTGCGAGTCATTTATAACGATTCCCGCCTGACGCATAGATGTATTAACGAGCCAGTTTAAATTGTAAAACAGTAAAAATTCACCGATTGTTATCTGTTGATACACAAGCATAAGTCCGCCTACAACGAAAACCGTGATAAGAACGCCGTTGCCGAAAGCGCCAAAGATTGGACCGAATTTTGACGCCCACACGCAAGACGAATCAATAGCTGCCTTGCGATATTCGTCATTTAATTTATCAAAGCGTAAAAGCTCATGGTCTTCGCGGACAAATGCTTTTATGACTCTGTTTGCTGCGATTGTTTCCTGCACCCTTGCGTTTAAGTGGCTGTTTGTTTCGCGAAGATGCGTATGCAGAGGAGCGGACACCTTTCTTACCTTCAAAACAAGATATGCCATAACAGGTGATACAACAAGAAGGATTGAAGCAAGAATGGCATTTGTCGAGTAAAAAACGACAAGCCCCGAAATAAAAAGCACAACACAGTGAAGAGCAAACGGCATGACCCATGAAACAAAGTGGCGCATTATTTCAAGGTCGCCCGTAAGACGCATCATAATATCACCCGTACGATTCTGCCCGAAAAAAGACGGAGGAAGCGTCTGGAGCTTCTTGTAAAGAAAAGTCCTGAAATTCGCCAGAACATCTGCGGAAGCACTGTCAAAAAGTGAGTTGCTTAAATGATGCGCCGCGCCGCGCAAAAACATTACAAGCAAATACAGCCCAATGAGCAGGTATGCGTTTGACATATCACCGTTTGTAAACACCTGGTCAACAAATTCGGCGATAAGCAGAGACGAAAAAAGCAACAAAGGAATAATTGCACCGGTATGAAATATCAAGCCGATGAAAAACTTCCATTTGCTGCCCTTCATATTTTCGAAAACCCATTTAATCTGTGTCATAATCTTTGCCTCCTTTTTTGATAAAACCAAATTAGGAAAGTACTGATTTACGGGTAGTGTACTCTCTAAAAATAGATATGTCAACCCCTTTTTTGAAATTAAATATTTCAATTTGGTTACAAAAATGATATTTGTAAAAAAGCGTAAAATCAGTTGCAATTTTTATATAATTATGGTATGATAAATTAGTATAGTTGTTTGTCTGAAAGGGCGTTTGTCAAAACGGCAAAGCGACGGCAGGAAAACAGCACTTTAAAAGTGATAAAATTATTTATTGGAGTGAGTTTAATTGATAAAAAGTATGACAGGCTACGGTCATGTCGAGGGCATTTATGAGGACAAAAGAATTGTCGCGGAGGTGCGCTCGGTAAATCACAGATATGCGGACTATAATATAAAGGTGCCGCGCTATTACGGCTTTTTGGAGGATATGGCAAGAAAGTTTGTTTCCGAATACATAAGCCGCGGAAAAGTAGATGTTTATATCTCGGTTGAAAGCTATGGCGATTCGGACAAGCAAATCACATTAAATGAGGCGCTTGCAAAGAGCTATATCGATGCTCTTTGTGCAATACGAGATACCTTTGACGTAAGAGATGATATAAGTGTTTCATCTGTTGCACGCTTTAATGAAATATTTATATCGGAGAGAAAGGAAGAGGACGCCGAGCATATATGGCAGCTTGTAAAAGAGCCGTTATCGGAGGCGATGGCGCAGTTTGTCAGCATGCGTGAGCGTGAGGGTGAAAGAATGCTTGCCGATATAAAGAGCAGAAGCGAGTATATGCTATCCTTGGTTGAAGAGGTTGAAAAGCGTTCGCCCGAGCGAGTAAAGGAATACAGAGAAAGACTTTATGCAAAGCTTGAGGAAGTGCTTTTATCGTCAAATATCGATGAAACAAGAATTATAACCGAGGCGGCGATATATGCAGACAAGGTTGCAGTTGATGAAGAAACCGTAAGACTCAGAAGCCATTTTACAGAGCTTGATACGATTTTATCATCGGGCGAGCCTGCAGGTCGCAAGCTTGACTTTTTGATTCAGGAAATCAATCGTGAAATCAACACAATAGGCTCAAAGGCAAATGATGTTGCTACGGCAAAAATTGTTGTCGATTTAAAATCAGAGCTTGAAAAGATGCGCGAGCAGGTGCAAAATATCGAATAAGAAACATTAGACTACACTAAAAAACCAAAGGATGTGAGAGCTTTGAAGCTGATAAATATAGGCTTTGGCAATATTGTTGCGGCAAATAGAGTCATTTCTATCGTAAGTCCCGAATCTGCGCCGATAAAGAGAATGGTTCAGGAGGCGCGTGATAAAGGTGTGCTTATAGACGCTACGTTCGGAAGACGCACGCGCGCAGTTGTCGTAACGGACAGCGAGCATATCGTTTTGTCCGCGCTTCAGCCCGAAACGATTGCAAACCGCTTTGCAGGGGCAAGCGGCAGTGAGGAGGATCCTGATGACTGATAAGAAAGGGCTTTTAATTGTAGTGTCGGGTCCTTCGGGCACAGGCAAGGGCACAATATGTAAAGCGATTACACAAAAAAGAGATGACGTGTTTTTGTCGGTGTCAGCGACTACACGCCAGTCGCGTGAAGGCGAGCAAAACGGCGTTCATTATCACTTTTTAAGCAAGGCTGAATTTGAGCAAAATATAAAAAACGGGCAAATGCTTGAGCATGCTGTTTTTTGCGGCAACTACTATGGAACACCGAAAAAAGCAGTTGATCAAATGCTTGAGGCAGGTAAAAACGTGATACTTGAAATTGAGGTTCAGGGCGCTATGAAGGTGCGTGAAAAGTATCCCGAGGGCGTGTATGTGTTTGTGCTGCCGCCTTCGATGGATGAGCTTCGCCGTCGCCTTACAGGACGCGGTACGGAAACAGATGATGTTGTTGAAGAAAGGCTTAAAACAGCATTAAAAGAGTTTGAGTATATAGAAAAATATAACTATATATTATTAAATGACGAAGTCGACAAGGCAGTAGCAAGGCTTGAAGCAATTATTGATGCGGAGCATTGTCGTATGGAAAGAAATATAAAATTTATAGAAGAGGTGTGCAAATTATGATTTATCCCCCGATTGCAGAACTTGTAAAGAAAACAAAGACAAGATATTCACTGGCTATACTTACAGCGCGTCGTGCGCGTCAGCTCGGTGCAGAAAGTGAAGGCGAATATGCAGGTAAATTCGACGAGGCTATTTTAAAGGCTATCGACGAAATCAACGACGGCAAAGTAAGCTCAAGACCGAAAAATTACTATTTCGATTATGTAAATTCGGCAAACGAAGCTTCTTTGGAGGCTCAGGAAGTGGAAAAGACCGAAGAAACAGAGGAAGCTGAAGCTGAGCAGTAATGTTGTATGCTCGGTAAAGATTGAAAAAGGCGGCGATTATTATGCTTAGCGGAAAATGTGTTGTAGTTGGAGTGTGCGGCGGTATTGCGGCGTATAAGGCGGCGTATGTTGTAAGTGCGCTCAAAAAGCTCGGTGCTGATGTGCGTGTTATTATGACCGAGGCTGCGCAGCAGTTTGTGGGCAAAATTACATTTCAGACGCTTTCACAGAATTTGGTAGTCTGTGATATGTTTGACGAGCCAAAGCGCTGGAATGTAGAGCATGTCGAGCTTGCAACCGCGGCGGATTTGATGCTCGTTGTACCTGCTACTGCAAATACAATAGCAAAAATGGCAAATGGCATCGCGGACAATATGCTTACATGTGTATATATGGCAACAAAGGCAAAGGTGATTATAGCACCTGCTATGAATAAAAATATGTACGAGAGCGATGCGACCGTAGAAAATATGAAAAAGCTTGCACAGCGCGGCTGCCGCTTTGTCGATGCGGATGAAGGCTTTTTAGCGTGCGCGACTACGGGCAAGGGAAGACTTGCCGAGCCTGATAAAATTGTCGAGGCGGTCATAGATGAGCTTGCATTTGAAAAGGATTTGCGCGCACTTAAAGTTTTAGTAAGCGCGGGCGCAACGCGTGAGGCACTTGACCCCGTACGCTTTATAACAAATCATTCGTCGGGCAAAATGGGATATGCGATTGCGCGTGCGGCCAAAAGACGCGGCGCAGACGTTACTTTGGTAAGCGGAAAGACGGCACTTTGCGATATTGACGGCGTAAATATGGTCAAGGTTGAAAGCGCACGCGAGATGCACGATGAAATTTTAAAAAGAAGTGCCAACTGCGATATAATTATAAAGGCGGCTGCGGTGGCTGATTATGCGCCGGCGAGCGTGAGTGAAAACAAAATCAAAAAAACCGAGTCTGATATGAGTATACAGCTTTGCAAAAATCCTGATATTTTATCAGAGCTTGGACAAAAAAAGCCGCAAGGTCAGGTTTTGGTTGGTTTTTGTATGGAAACGCAAAACCTTCTTGAAAATGCAAAGAGTAAGCTTGTGCGCAAAAACTGTGATTTTATTGTTGCAAACAATTTGTTTACAAAGGGCGCAGGCTTTGGCGCAGATACAAACACAGTTACGATTATTTCTTCTGATGGAGAAACTTTCTCGCCCGAAAATATGAGCAAGGATGATCTTTCTCATATTATTCTTGATGCGGCGAAAAAGAGATACGATGAGAAAAATATTATGTAGTTTATGATATGGGGGCGTCTATGGTTGTCGGTGTGATAGTTTCAAAAACTGCAAGGCAGGTCGACAGACTTTTTGATTATGACGTGCCCATGTCCTTATGCGGCAAAATACAAATTGGCAGCCGTGTTATAGTTCCGTTCGGCAAAAAAAATATGCTCTGTGAGGGGTATGTTTTTGAGATAAAAGAAAATGGCGACCAAGAAAATCTTAAACAAATAGTTGATGTCAAAGATGCTTTGCCGGTATTTGATAAAAAGGGAGCCGAGCTTATAGAGTGGCTTTGTGATAAAACCCTGTGCACTCATATAGAGGCGGTGTCGCTATTAGTCCCTACCGGCACAAATACAAGCTTTGAAAAATGGGTATATCTTAGCGATATGCTACAGGCTGAGCGTGATTCACTATTAGAAAAATCGCCTATAAAAAAGGACATTGTAAATGAGCTTTTAAAAGCAGAGGGAAAGATGGAATTATCCTCACTCGTATCAATGTGGAAAACGAATATCCGCCCGCACATAAGCGCGCTTGAAAAAAGTGGGATTATAAAGATAATTCAAAAGGATAGCGTGAGCGTGAAAGAACGCTTTGTGCGCTGTGCTTCGCTTGCAGCGGATGAAAGTGATACTGAAAAAGCTTATACAGAGCTTATCAAAAAAGCGCCAAAGCAGGCAAAAATTATTGATGTGCTGGGCTCGAGCGGCGATATGATATTATCTGATTTGCTTCGCGTTTGTGCTACGACTCATGCGAGTGCAAATGCACTTTGTAAAAAAGGCATTATTAAAATTTATGAGGCGCAGTTAAAGCGCAATCCGAGTGCTGATAAAAATATAAAGCCCGAAGCCTTTAAAGAGCTGACAGATGAGCAGCAAAAAGTAAAAGATGTGTTGTGCGGTGCACTTGAAAAAAACGAAAGCAAGCCGTTTTTACTTCACGGAGTAACTGGTTCGGGCAAAACCGAGATATATATGCACCTTATCGCACGTGCGATAGAGCTTGGCAAAACGGCGATAGTGCTTGTGCCCGAAATATCACTTACACCACTTATGACAAAACGATTTATTTCGCGATTTAAAGACCGCGTTGCGATACTTCACAGCGCACTTTCGCTTGGTGAGCGCTATGACGAATATATGCGCATAAAACGTGGCGAGGTTGATGTGGTGGTCGGTGCAAGAAGTGCTATATTTGCCCCGCTCGATAATATAGGTGCAGTTATAATAGACGAAGAGCATGAAAGCACATATAAATCGGAAATGTCGCCGCGCTATCACGCGCGTGATGTAGCGATAAAGCGTGCAGAGCAATACAGAGCGACTGTAGTTTTGGCGTCGGCAACGCCGAGCGTGGAAAGCTATTACAAGGCAAAAACGGGCGAGTATCAGCTTTTGGAACTTAATGAGAGAATAAACAAAAAGAAAATGCCCACAGTATATGTGGTGGATATGAGAAAAGAGCTTGAAAATGCAAACAGATCAATGTTTAGCGATATGCTTTCGCACGAGCTTTTATATAATATAGAACATGGTGAGCAGAGCATTCTGTTTTTAAACAGGCGCGGATTTTCGACATTCGTATCATGTCGAAGCTGTGGCTATGTGGCAAAATGCCCGCATTGTAATATATCGCTTACGTATCACAGGCATAAAAACACGCTTGAATGTCATTACTGCGGATATACGCGTGAAAATTATACAATTTGCCCCGAGTGCACAAGCAGATATATAAAATATTTTGGCGCGGGCACGCAAAAGCTTGAAGAGGAATTAAAAAACAAATTCGAAGGCATCACTACCGTGAGAATGGATTTTGATACGACGATGACAAAGAGTGCCCACGAAAAACTTTTAAGCAAGTTTGAAAATGAAAAAGCGGATGTTTTAATCGGCACGCAAATGGTGTCAAAGGGACTTGATTTTGAAAATGTAACGCTCGTCGGAGTTGTGGCGGCGGATGCATCGCTTTATATAGATGACTATAAAAGCGGCGAAAGAACCTTTAACCTTATAACGCAGGTGTGTGGACGGGCAGGACGCGGTGGCCTTGAAGGGCGTGCGATAGTGCAGACATATACCCCCGAGCACAGTGCGATAATTCATGCAAAAAATCACGATTACAAGGGCTTTTATGAAGATGAAATAAAGCTTCGCGAGGCGATGAATTATCCGCCGTTTTGCGAGCTTGTATCAATAATAATAACAGGCAAAAACGAAAAGCTGGCGCATGAGTGCGCAAGGGCGTTTGCATCAAAGCTTAATATAAAGCTGAAAAATGAATGCAGGCAAAAGACACTTCTTTTGGGACCGAGTGTGGCGGCAATATCAAAAATAAAGGATAAGTACCGCTATGGTGTTTTGATAAAATGCGAAAACGCAGACGGGCTTAATGATATTTTAAAATCTGTTATGAGTGATTTTATGTGCAGTAAATACAGTAGGTATATAACGGCTTCGATTGATAAAAATCCAAGCAGCTTATCATAAAAAAATGATGGAGGAGAAAAATGGCTATAAGAAATATACGCGAAGAGGGCGACGAAATTTTAAGAAAAAAGAGCCGCGAGGTGAGCGTTTTTGATGAAAAGCTTAGCGTGCTTATTGATGATATGTACGATACAATGTATCAGGCAAATGGCGTAGGTCTTGCAGCGGTGCAGGTCGGAATATTAAAGCGCGTCGTTGTAGTTGATACGCGTGAGGAGGGTGAAAAGCTTGAGCTTGTAAACCCTGAGATTATATCAAAACAAGGTAGCCGTGAAGTCTTGGAAGGATGCCTTAGTGTGCCCGGTGTGCACGGATATGTTGTGCGCCCCGAAAAGGTTACTCTAAAAGCACAGGACAGACACGGTGAGTGGCACGAATACAGCGCTGAAGGTCTTTTGGCGCAGGCGTTTTGTCACGAAACAGAGCATCTTGACGGAGGATTGTTTGTTGACAAGGTTACAGAATATATTGACAACGAAGATTACGAATAGTTTTTATTTAAAGACAAAGTATATGATGACAAAATTTTTTATTGATGGAAGGTACGCTTTATGAGAGTATTATTTATGGGCACGCCCGATTTTGCCGTAGGGTGTTTAAAGGCGCTTTGCGAAAATAGCTTTGACGTTTGCGGCGTTGTAAGCCAGCCCGACAAGCCAAAGGGCAGAGGGCACAAATTGCAGCCGACGCCCGTACACGAGTATGCCGACAGTATGAATATAGCGGTTTATCAGCCCGAAAAAATAAAAAACGGCGAGCTTGTGGAAGTGTTAAACGAAACAAAGCCCGATGTAATTATTGTTGTTGCATACGGAAAGATTTTGCCCGAATATATATTAAATTACCCAAAATACGGCTGCATTAACGTGCATGCGTCTCTTCTTCCGAAATACAGAGGTGCAGCGCCTATACAAAGATGTATTATAGATGGCGAAAAAGAAACCGGTGTTACAACAATGTATATGGAAAAAGGGCTCGATACGGGCGACATGATACTTAAAAAGGTGATAGATATCGACGAAGAGGAAACTGCGGCAACGCTTCACGATAAACTTATGAACCTTGGCGCGCAGGTTCTAATAGAAACGCTTGAAATGGTAAAGGACGGCAGCGTAAAAGCTGAAAAACAAGATGATGCACAAAGCTCGTATGCGCCAATGATTGACAAGGCGAGCGCGCTCATTGACTGGCAAAAAAGCGCGAGAGAAATTGCCAATCTTGTGCGTGGTATGAATCCGTATCCGTTTGCTTATACTTATTATAACGATAAAATGATGAAAATCGGTCAGGCGCAGGTTATAGAAACGCAAAAAAACGATGCGTGCGGAAAAATCCTTGGAGCATCAAAAGACGGCATTTTGGTAGCGTGTGGTGAGGGAAGCCTTCTTATAAAGATGGTGCAGTTTGAGGGCAAAAAAATGATGAGTGTGCGTGATTATCTTGCAGGGCACTTGGTTGATGCAGATGTAATTTTGACAAGTACGCGAAAGGAAGATTAATATGTATTATCCGATATATGATAGCACATACCTTATATATGTGTTAATACCCGTCATAATTTCGATATGGGCAAGTGCAAGGGTTAATTCTACCTTTAAAAAATATTCAAAACATTCAAATGAGCGCGGCCTTAGCGCAGCGCAGGTTACAAGAATGATACTCGACAATGGTGGGCTTTCGAACGTGGCGATAGAGCGCATCGCAGGCGAGCTTACAGACCATTATGACCCGCGCACAAATACGATAAGGCTTTCCGACAGTGTATATAATTCAACCTCTGTGGCGGCGATTGGCGTTGCTGCGCACGAGGCGGGACACGCCTTTCAGCATGCGAAGGGATATTTTCCCATCAAGGTTCGAAATTCTCTTGTACCTGTTGCAAATCTTGCATCACGTCTTGCAATGCCGCTTATACTCTTAGGCTTTTTTATGGAGCTTGGCGGTCTTGTAAGTGGAGCGATTATTTTATACAGTGCGGTGGTGCTTTTCTCACTTGTAACGCTGCCTGTTGAGTTTAATGCTTCAAGACGGGCGCTCAGGGTGCTTGATGAATATGGAATTTTGACAAACGAAGAAAACGGCGCAGCAAAAAAGGTACTTGGTGCGGCGGCTATGACATACGTTGCGTCAATGCTTGTAGCGCTTGGAAGCTTTCTTCGTGTGCTTGCGCTTTTTGGAAGACGCCGCGACTGATAAAAAGCGGTTATACAAAGGATTAATTTATGGAAAAAGTGAAAATGAGTGCGCGCGCATGCGCGTATAAAATACTTTATAAAATTGAAAATGAAAATAGCTTTTCAAATATGGCGCTAAAAGAAGGACTTTCGGGGTGTGCACTCGAAGGTGCAGACAGACGATTGGTAGCTTCGATAGTGTATGGCTGCGTAAAATATAAAAGGTATCTTGATTATATTATATCGCAGTTTTCGAGCGTGAAAATAAAAAAGCTTTCGCTAAATGTTTTAATACTGCTTCGTATGGGAGCATATCAGATTGTAAAGCTTAACCGTGTGCCCGACAGCGCTGCAGTAAATGAAAGCGTCAAGCTTGCGCAAAAATATGCATATCGCTCAAAAGCGTTTATAAATGCCGTTTTAAGAAAGATATCAGACCAAAAGGATAGTATAAAAATGCCGGATGATTTGAAAGAGCGGCTAAAGGTTGAGTGCTCATTTCCTGATGAGATTGCTGATATGTTATTAGCGGAGCACGGAGCAGAGAATGCAGGCTCTCTTATGCGTGCACTAAATGAAAATGCACCGCTTACAGTGCGTGTAAATACGCTTAAAACAGATAAAGAAAGCCTTGCAAAAATTCTTTTGGATGAAGGAGTAACTGCAAAGGAGTGCGGCGTAGACAATATGCTTGTGCTTGAAGGAATAAGCGACATAGCATCGCTCGAAAGCTACAAAAAAGGTCTTTTTACACCGCAGGGTATTGGCTCGTACTTTGCTTCGTATATACTTTCGCCAAAGAAGGGTGAGTGTGTAATAGATGTCTGTGCGGCGCCCGGCGGAAAGAGTACGCACATAGCTGAAATTATGGAAAATAAAGGAGTTATACATTCGTTTGATATACATTCTCACCGCGCAGCGCTTATAGAAAGCAGCGCAAAAAGGCTCGGGATTGATATTATAAAAACAAAAGTGGCAGACAGCTCGCAGTTTATGTGCGAATATGAGAGCATAGCAGACTGCGTGCTTGCAGATGTGGTTTGCAGTGGCCTTGGCGTTATACGAAAAAAGCCCGATATAAAATGGAGCTTTGATACAGACAAGCTTGACGAGCTTGCGTCTTTACAGTACAAAATTCTGTCATCTGCAAGCAGATATGTAAAAAAAGGCGGCAGTCTTGTTTACAGTACATGCACAATTACAAAACAGGAAAATATGGATGTTGTAGAGCGGTTTTTAAAAGAAAATGACGAGTTTGAGCCTTGTGCGTTTGATGAGATGCTGCCAGAAAAATATGTAAAGCCAAGCGCAAAAGAGGGATATATACAGTTTTATCCTCACACAGACTCGGTTGATGGATTTTTTATATATAAATTAAGAAGGAAAAGTTAAAAAGGAAGTACTATAATGCAGGATTTAAGAAGTCTTACATATACAGAGCTTGAAAAATTTATTATAGATATCGGTGAAGCGCGTTTTCGGGCAGGGCAGATTTTTTCGTGGCTACACCAGAAGGGTGCGATGTGCTTTGATGATATGACAAATTTGTCAAAGCCTTTAAAGGAAAAGCTTTCGGCTATTTCGTATATAAGCCGCGCGCATATAGAGGAAAAATATGTATCAAAGCTTGACGGCACTGTTAAATATCTTATAGGCTTTGATGACGGAGAATGTGTGGAAACGGTTATAATGCGCTATCACCACGGCATTACGGCGTGTATATCTTCGCAGGTAGGCTGCAGAATGGGTTGTAGATTTTGCGCTTCTACGATTGGCGGGAAAAAGCGTGATTTGCTATCGGGCGAGATAATCCTTCAGCTTATTTTGGCGCAAAACGATATTGGTGAGCGTATATCAAATATTGTAATGATGGGCATTGGTGAGCCGCTTGATAATTTTGAAAATGTGAAACGGTTTTTGATAAATGTAAATGATGAGCGTGGTTTAAATATTGGCTATCGCCATATTTCGCTTTCGACGTGCGGCGTCGTGCCCGGAATTGATGAGCTTTCAAAAATGAATATTCCGATTACACTCTCAATTTCTCTCCACGCACCAAATGATGAAATAAGAAGCACGACAATGCCTGTAAACAATCGCTGGCCGATTAGCGAGCTTTTGGCGGCGTGCAAGCGTTATCAGGCGGTTACAACGAGGCGCATTTCGTTTGAATATGCGATGATTGATGGCGTAAACGATAGCACAGAAAATGCACGCGAGCTTGCAAGGCGGCTCGGTGGCATAATGTGTCATGTAAATCTGATACCTGTAAACAATGTGGCTGAGCGTGATTATAAAAAGAGCAACGCAGATACAATTAAAAGGTTTATAAAAGCTTTGGAAGATGCAGGTATCGTGGCAACTGTACGGCGCGAGCTTGGCTCGGATATTTCGGCTTCGTGCGGACAGCTTCGTCAAAAAAGACTTGTGTAGTTTTTAATAAAGCATTTTGCCGGATTGGAGGGATGATTATGATATCAGCTTTTGAAAGTGATATTGGACGCATAAGAGGAGAAAATCAGGATTTTTGTTATTCATTTTCTTTAAAGAATGCGCTTTTTGCTATTGTGGCCGATGGTATGGGCGGCGCAAACGGCGGCTCTGTGGCAAGCAAAATTGCCGTGGAGGCAGTTAAAAAAACGATTGAAAAGGATTACGAGGCGTCAATGAGCAAGGGTGCACTTGTTGATATGCTTATTACAAGCGTACGCACTGCAAATATTGAGGTTTTGGAGTATGCAGCAAAGCATGATTCGCTTGAAGGAATGGGAACGACTCTCGTATTGGCGGCGGTGCGCTCTGATAAGGCAGTGATTTTAAATATAGGCGATAGCAGAGCTTATTTTGTTTTTGATAATGAGCTAAGACAGGTAACGAAGGACCAGTCATATGTTCAGCACCTTGTTGACAAAGGCGAGATAAGTGCCGAGGAGGCGAAAAATCATCCGAAAAAGAATGTCATAATGCAGGCGGTCGGAACAGGTGATGCGATTTGTCCTGACATATACGAAATTGATTACAACGGGGAAACGATTCTTTTGTGCTCGGATGGCCTTTATAACAAGGTTGGCGCAGATGATATAATAAAAACTGTAAATGATGAGAGCCTTTCGCCAAAGGACAGAGTAAAAGAGCTTATACATATGGCAAATGATGCGGGCGGCGAGGATAATATCAGTGCGGTTTTGATATGCAAATAAATTTCTTTTGAATTATAAAAAAGAAAGGGATGGCTTTATGATAAATGAAAATATACAAATCGGTACGCTTCTTGATGGCCGATATGAAATAATAGAAAAAATCGGCACGGGAGGAATGGCAGAGGTATATAAGGCGAAATGCCTTCTTCTCAACAGACTTGTGGCAATAAAAGCGCTAAAATCCGAGTTTTCGGGAGATGAGGATTTTGTGCATCGTTTCGAGGTCGAGGCGCAGGCAGCAGCAAGCCTTTCACATCCGAATATCGTATCGGTATACGATGTTGGCACAGGATTTGGAAGACATTATATTGTTATGGAGCTTGCAGAGGGTATTACCTTAAAGGAATATATCGCAAAAAACGGACCTCTGGAATGGAGAGAGGCGGCAGCCTTTGCAGCGCAGATTTGCTCGGGGCTTGAATGTGCGCACAAAAAGGGAATCATTCACCGCGACATAAAGCCGCATAATATTATAGTAACAAAAAACGGCGTTGCAAAGGTAACTGATTTTGGTATTGCGCGTGCGGCAACCTCGTCGACGATGGTTGCTGACAGCTCGGTAATCGGTTCGGCGCACTATTTGTCGCCCGAGCAGGCGCGTGGCGGATATACAGATGCGAAAACTGATATATACTCGGTTGGCATTACACTCTATGAGATGCTTACAGGTCGCGTTCCGTTTGACTCGGAAAGCGCTGTTTCGGTTGCTATGATGCATGTATCACAAAAACCTGCTTCGCCGAGAGATATAAATCCCCAGATACCTGAGGATATAGAAAAAATTACCTTAAAGGCTATGAGCAAGGAACAGAATATGCGTTATCAGAGCGCAGGCGAAATGGTAGAGGACATTAATGCTGCGTTGGCGAATTTGCCAATTTCGGTATATGATGACTTTGATGATGTAAAAACGCCAGACGCAGAAGGTGATAATATGTCAAAACACAAAAGAAGTGCCGCTAAAACTAAAAAGAGAAAAAAATCCGGCAAAGCAAAGATAGCGTATACAAAAAGCGAAAAACGCATGATAGCTTTTGCTGTGCTTGCTGCTATTGTGTTGCTTGGCATTGTAGGTATTGCATTTATGTCGTTTTTTGGTGGCTTTGGCTCATCACAATGGGATGAAACGGTTGTGCCTGCAATCGAGGGGCAAAAGCTTGAAGATGCACAAAAGCTTTTGAAAAAAGCAAAGCTTGAGATTGATATTGAGGAGCAGATTGCTTCTGTGCAGTATGAAAAGGACATTATAATTTCTCAGGAGCCTGCGGCGGAAAGAAGCGTAAAAAAAGGCTCTAAGGTGAGAGTAAAGGTCAGCGTGGGTATTGGTGCACAGGTTTTGGTGCCCAATGTGGTAAGCTATGAAAAAGAGAATGCAAAGGCTACTCTTGAAAATGCGGGCTTTGTAGTTGTAATGACGGAAGAGGAAAGCGAAACTGTACCGGTATCAAGCGTAATACGTCAGATTCCGGGTCCTGGCAGCGAAGCGAAAACGGGCGACACCGTGCGCCTTTATATAAGTACAAAAATAAAGCCTGAGCAGGCGAGTGTGCCAAATGTAATAGGCAAGTCTTTGGCGCAGGCGAAAAATGATATCGAGGCTGCGGGATTTGTAGTGGGTAATGTTGCCGAGGTTGAATCGGATAAAAGCGTAGGAAGCGTAATAGAGCAAAGCCCCAGAGCAAATGAGATGGCGGATAAAAAGAGTGCGATAGCACTTAATGTGAGTAAGGGAACAAGCGCTACGCCTACACCGGCGCCGAAGGTTAAAACAATAAGTCTTCCCGTTCCGCAAAACAAAGAAGCTACACAAATACGAATAGTAGCAAACGGAAAACAGATACACGATGCACTTCATCATAAAAACGAGATAAGCTTTGATATACAGGTAACGGGCAGAAGCACCGCTACGCTCGAAATCTATCACGACTCAAATCTTGTTGGAACGCAAACTATTAATTTTTAACCTGAGGGGGCATTTTTACGACAGGAGTAATCGTTAAAGGAATAGGCGGATTTTACTATATCAAGACGCCTGAAGGGCTTTATGAATGTAAGGCGCGAGGAAAATTCAGAAAAGACGGCATAGTTTTAATGGTGGGCGACTATGTTGATGTTGAAATTAAAAACGGTAAGGGCAGTATAGAAAATATACACCCTCGAAGCTCGATGCTTATACGCCCTGCCGTAGCAAATATAAATCAGCTTGTTGTGGTTTGCGCTCTTGCATCGCCGCAGCCGCATCCCGCTTTGATTGACAGCTTTCTTATAATGGGGCATCATAGCGGACTGGATACAGTTTTGTGCTTTAATAAATCCGATTTGGAGCACACAGAAGAGATAAAAAAAGCATATCGGGATGCGGGTTGTAAAATTGTTGTTACAAGCACACAGACGGGCGAGGGCGTTGATGAATTAAGAGAGCTTCTGACGGGGAAAATAACGGCGTTTGCCGGAAACTCGGGCGTGGGAAAATCGAGCCTTTTAAATGCACTCGGCGTTTCGTATGAGCTTGAAACAGGAGCGGTGAGTAAAAAAATTCAGCGCGGGCGTCATACGACGCGTCATGTGGAGCTTTTAGAGCTTGATAATGGCGCATTGGTGCTTGATACACCGGGATTTTCGAGCTTTGAGATGCCAAAGATACGTGCAGGAGAGCTTGAAAACTATTTTGCGGAGTTTGAGCCGTATCTTGGAAGATGCAAATTTCGCGGATGCTCGCATACGGGAGAGCCGGGTTGCGCGGTGATTGATGCCGTTTTAAAGGGCGAGATTTCAAAAATGCGCCACGAGAGCTATAAGAGTCTTTACGAGCAGCAAAAAAAGCTTAAAGAATGGGAAATATAGGACGCAGAGGTATAATCAAAGGAGAAGAAAAATGATAAAAATTGCACCATCTATTTTATCGGCGGATTTTTCGTGCCTGAAAGAGCAAATACAGCAAATCGAAAAAGGCGGGGCAAAGTATGTTCATATAGACGTAATGGACGGAATGTTTGTACCAAACATTACTATGGGACCTGTTGTTATCGAAAGTATACGAAAGCATACAGACCTTGTTTTTGACGTTCATTTGATGATTGAAGAGCCTGAAAGATATATAAAAGAGTTTGCCGAGGCGGGCGCAGATATTATAACTGTTCATGTCGAGGCGACAAAGGATATCCGCGGCTGTATAGAAAAGATAAAAAGCTTTAAAAAACGTGCGGGTGTGTCTATCAAGCCCGCTACACCCGTAAGCGCCATTAAAGATATCCTGGGCGAACTTGATATGGTGCTTGTAATGTCGGTCGAGCCTGGTTTTGGCGGACAAAAGTATATTGACAGTGCCGATGAAAAGCTCCGTGAGCTAAAAGAGCTTATGCCTGCGGGAACGGACATTTCTGTTGATGGCGGAATAAAGCTTGATAATATTGACCGTGTGATTAAAAACGGTGCAAATACTGTTGTTGCAGGAAGCGCGGTTTTTGGTGCAGAAAATATAGAAGAGCAGACAAGACTTTTTGTAGATCTTGCAAATAAAATCGAGGCGCAGTGCGTATGAGAGCGGTTATAATTTGTGGTGGCGATATAGGAAATTATGAACGCGCGAAGGCGTGTATAAAGCCAGGCGATATGATTATATGCGCAGACTCGGGGTATGCTCATGCAAAAAAAATGAATATAAAGCCCGATGTTGTGCTTGGCGATTTTGACTCATACAAAAAAGATGATGTTATTTGTGATGATATAAAGATTTATCCGGCAAAAAAGGACTTTACCGATTCAGAAATTGCAGCGGATTATGCACTCAAAAACGGAGCGGATGAAATACTGCTTTTGGCAGCTACGGGAGGACGCCTTGACCATACGCTCGCAAATATATATCTTTTAAAAACTATTTCTCAAAGAGGGATTTTTATAAGTATTTTTGATGGAGCGTCAACAACATATTATTTGAGTAACGAACTTTCACTAAAGGGTAAAAAGGGTGATTTGCTATCGCTTGTTCCGTTCTCAGAGGCATCTGATATCACTACATGGGGGCTTGAATATGCTTTGTCAAAACAGCCGCTTCCAAGTACGGGAGTGAGCAACGTATTTATATGTGATGGGGTAAAAATTAAAATTGGTTCGGGAGAGGCGATTGCCATACATACTCCAAATGGGCATGTCATATGATGGAAAATATTTAGTTGTGTCGCAAAAAAAGACTGTGATGAAACAAATTTGTTTTGTCGCAGTCTTTTTATGTTGTTGGCGTATGGGTGCAAAATGCACGAAAACTTTATACAAAAATTGTATATTATCACATACGGCAAAAAATTTTTAAAAAAAATTTAAAAAAATTTTAAAAAAACTATTGAAAAATATACGTAAATCGTGTAAAATTTGAGTTACAAAGGGGAAAAAGTGTTATAAAGTGGTTGCAAGTGGTTAAAAACTATGTTAAAATAGTATTACAATCGCCAAAGGTGAGGTGAGTTAGCTTGTTTATAGGCGAATACAGTCACAATATAGATGCCAAAGGCAGAATGATTGTTCCGTCCAAATTCAGAAAAGACGAATTGGGCGAAATTTTCTATGTAACAAAGGGCACGGAAAAATGTCTGTTTGTGTATTCGCGCGATGAATGGGCAAAGTTTGAGGAAAAGCTGTCGAGCCTTCCAATTACAACAAATCCTCAGGCGGGAGCATTTGCAAGATTCTTTCTTTCGGGCGCTGTTGAATGTGAAGTGGACAAACTTGGAAGAATAAATATTCCTTTGTATTTAAGAGAGTATGCAAACATTGAAAAGGATGTCAAGGTTCTTGGCGTAAGAAGCCGTATGGAAATTTGGGATTCGAAGACATGGAGCGAATACTGTGAAAAGGAAATTACACTTGAAAACGTACTTGACAGTATGGGCTCAATCGGAATGGACTTTTAGGCGGTGATGCATAGTGGAGTTTAAGCATATACCCGTTATGCATGATGAATGTATAAAATATCTTGATATAAAGCCTGATGGCATTTATGTTGATGGCACGCTCGGAGGAGCAGGGCACAGTAGCTCAATCGCCGCACATCTTTCGCAGGATGGTCGTCTTATTGGAATTGACCGTGATGACAATGCCATAAAAGCCGCAAGTGAGCGCCTTCGGGAGTTTGGCGAGCGGGTTTGTATTGTAAAAAATAACTTTAAAAATATAAATGAAGTTTTAGATAACCTTGGAATTGACAAAATAGATGGAGCACTTCTTGATTTGGGAGTATCTTCTCATCAGCTCGATGAAGCAAGCCGTGGTTTTAGCTATATGAAGGATGCACCGCTCGATATGAGAATGGACAGGTCGGCAGAGCTTAGCGCATATGAGGTTGTAAATAATTACGCCGAGGAGCGCCTTTGTGAAATCATTTTCAAATATGGCGAGGAGCGCTGGGCAAAAAGAGTGGCAAAGTTTATCGTAGATAAACGAGCAATAAAGCCGATAAATACGACGCTCGAGCTTGTGTCGGTTATAAACGCCGCAATTCCAAAGGGTGCCCGTATGACAGGCGGCAACGCCGCAAAGCGTACATTTCAGGCAATAAGAATTGAGGTAAACGGCGAGCTTGAAATCTTAAAAGGCGCAGTAAACGATTTTGTTTCAAGGCTGAAAACGGGCGGAAGGCTTTTGGTAATTACCTTCCATTCGCTTGAGGACAGAATAATAAAGGAAGAGTTTTTATCGCTCGCGTCGGGATGCACTTGTCCGAAGGAGTTTCCCGTTTGCGTGTGCGGCAATAAGCCAAAGGTAAAGGTGCTTACGGGCAAGCCTGCCATAGCATCTGATGAAGAGCTTTTAAACAATTCGCGCTCAAAGAGTGCAAAGCTTCGGGTTATAGAAAAGCTTTGATAAATACATATGATATAAATCTTTAAAAAATACCGATATACACAAAAATTTTTAAGGGAGGTCGCAAACAGTGCGTACAAACGGAAATCTTGCACTTCAACCCGCTTATAAGCCGCAGTATCAGCCTAAGCAGGCGGATTTGAGAAGAAAAGCTGAAGTTATGCGTGCCGAAAAATCGCGCGTGAAAGCAAAAAATGTAAATGTTGCGGTTGCTATATTTTATATGGCAATTATATTTGCAGTAGCTTTTTGTCTTGTAAGCCGCGAGGTAAGCCTTTATGAAAAAAGCAGCCAGATAAACCGTCTTGAAAATCGTCTTGAACAGGCGCAGAGCGAAACAAAGCAGGCACAGATTGCGGCTGAGAGGGTAATTGATTTAAATAAGCTCGAAGAAGCTGCAGCGACCAAATTTGCAATGAGTAGACCCGAAAGAACTCAGACAGTGTACATAAACATACAAAAAAGCGATTATGTTGAAAAGGCGGCGCAGAGAAATGTCAGCGTCGAGCTTGCCCAGAATATACAAGGCAGCATAAAAAATCTTTTTGGTATATTTGGAGTTAACTGATATTATATTATAATAGCAAATAAATCCATTTTAAAAAGCAACTTTGGAAAGTGAGGCCCTGAAGTGATTTAGAAAAAGTAAATCTCTTGGTCTCGCTTTTTGTTATAAAGCATAAAATTTGTATGCATAAAAAACAAGCAAAAGCAAAGTATTTTTGCGTTTTTAAGGCGCAAAAGGTGTTTTGCTTTATTTGCATTTCTATTAATATTTGGTAAAATTTTGCGCTATGACGGTTTGGAGGTAGGACGATGCAGGCTCCTAAAAAAAGTGTAAGAAAACGAATAATGTGGTTTATGCTTGCGTTCTGCGCTATATTTGTAGTGCTTGTCGGCAGGGTTGCGTGGCTTCAGACTGTTGACGGAGCAAAGCTAAAAAAAGCGGCTGTTCAGCAGCAGACACGCGACAGTATTATAACGAGCAAGCGTGGAACAATATATGACAGAAACAAAAAAGAACTTGCGGTCAGCGCATCGGTTGAAATGGTAACGGTTTCGCCCAATGAAATAAAAAAAGCCGATGGATGCGAGCTTGTTGCGACAAAGCTTGCCGAAATTCTTTCGCTAAGCTATGAGGATGTGTATAAGAAGGTAACAAAAAATTCTGCCTATGAGATAATCAAGCGCAAGGTAGAAAGCGAGCAGACAGATCAGATACGCGCACTTAAAGCAAATTCTGAAACAAAAAAAGCGTTTGCAGGTGTAGGGCTTGAAGAGGACACAAAGCGTTATTATCCTTATGGAAATTTTGCTTCGCACGTGCTTGGATTTACGGGAACGGATAATCAGGGGCTTTATGGTATAGAAAAGGCATACGATGACGAGCTGTCAGGAATTGCGGGACGCGTTATTTCGGTCAAAAATGCAGTAGGCGTTGATATGCCATATAAATATGAACAAAAATATGATTCGCAGGATGGTATGAGCATAGTTTTGACGCTTGACGAAACCATTCAGCATTTTGCCGAAAAGCATCTTGCACAGGCGTATGAGGAAAACAAGCCTGACCAGGGCGCATTTGCAATAGTTATGTCGCCAAAGACAGGTGAAGTGCTTGCGATGGCATCAAAGCCAGATTTTGACCTTAACGAGCCGTTTGAGCTTAATATTCAGGAAATTGTTGATTCTATCAATGAGCTTCCCCAGCAGGAGCGAAGCGCTGCAAGAAACACCGCACTTCAAAAGCTGTGGAAAAATAAGGCCGTTACAGACACATATGAGCCCGGCTCGGTATTTAAGATACTCACTTATGCCATGGCACTTGAAGAAGGTGTTGTAAGAACTGATGAAACGTTTAACTGCACCGGCGTTACGGTTGTGGGCGGGCAGCCTATCCACTGCTGGAAAACAGTGGGACATGGAGTTGAAACGCTTGAGGAAGGACTTCAAAATTCTTGTAACCCCGTACTTATGGAGCTTGGACGAAGACTTGGCGTTTCTACATTTTGTAAATATTTCAGAAGCTTTGGTATGGATTCAAGAACCGGCTTTGATATTGTGGGCGAAAGCTCTGGCGTATTCTTTAAGGAAAGCGCAATGCATGAGGTCGAGCTTGCAACGTGTTCGTTTGGTCAGTCGTTTCAGGTTACGCCGCTTCAGCTGTGCGCGGCAGTGTCGGCGATTGTCAACGGCGGAAACCTTATGCGCCCTCATATAGTAAAGCAATTTCTTGACACCGACGGAAACGTTGTAAAAAATATTGAGCCTGAGTTTGTGAGAAAAATAGTATCGGAGCAAACCTCGCAGATAATGCGCGGATATATAGAAAGCGTTGTAACAAAGGGAACCGGTAAGGGCGCAAAGATTGACGGATACAGAATAGGCGGAAAGACCGGAACATCAGAAAAACAACCGCGTGGAAACAGAAAATATGTGGCTTCGTTTATAGGTGTTGCGCCTGCTGATGACCCTGAGCTTATATGCATAGTGGCTATTGATGAGCCTACGGGCGATTTGTATCAGGGAAGTCAGATTGCAGCTCCCGTTGTACGAAATATACTTGAGGACACACTTCGCTATATGGGATATGAAAAAACGCTTACGGGCGAGGACCTTGCAATAATGCAGTCAAATGTTCCTGAAATAAGGGGCTTTGAGCTTTCGGAGGCGAAAAAACAGCTTGCGGCAGGCGGCTTTGCGATAAAGGTTGTCGGCGACGGTGAAACGGCGGTGCAGCAGCTTCCAAAGCCGGGCGCAACGCTTGCAAAGGGCTCGACTGTCATCATATATACAACAGAGGATGAAATAGCACAAATAAGTGTGCCCGATGTTTCGGGCATGGGCGCATCGGCCGCCAGACAAACTATTTTGGATGCAGGGCTCAATATCGAGATTATCGGTGCGGCGGCAGAATCGGAAAATTCACCTGCAAGCAAGCAGGACCCGCCGCCAGGTACTAAGGTAAATCCTGCCTCGACAGTGCGCGTCGAATTTATATATATGGACGGAGATTGATTTTTTGGTATTCATATTGTTATGAGAGGAGAGCTGGCAATGAAGCTTTCAAAGCTTTTGTGCGGTCTTGAAACAAGTGGTTATAATCCGGATAACATAGAAATAAGTGGTATTGCATATGACTCTCGCAGCGTAAAAAAGGGCGACGTATTTGTATGCATAAAGGGTTATGCGACAGATGGGCATAAGTATGTGAAAAATGCTATTCAAAACGGCGCTGCGGCAATTGTTGCAAGCGATAAAATCGAGGTAAATATACCCGTCATATATACTCCCGACACCCGTCTTGCGCTTGCGTATATGTCGAAAGCGTACTTTAATAATCCGCTTGAAAGTATAAAGCTTATCGGCGTTACGGGAACAAACGGAAAAACTACTGTAACGTATCTTATAAAATCCATGCTTGAAGCGCAGGGAATAAAGGTTGGTCTTATCGGTACAAATCAGAATATGATTGGCGATAAGGTTATCCCGACCGAACGCACAACTCCCGAGTCGTTTGAGCTGTATAAGTTGTTTGCACAAATGGCAGACGAGGGTGCAGACTGCGTTGTGATGGAGGTGTCGAGTCATGCACTTGAGCTTTGTCGTGTGGCAGGATGCGAATTTGATACGGCGGTATTTACAAATCTGACACAGGACCACCTTGATTTTCACGAAAATATGGAAAACTACTTTATGGCAAAAAGCAAGCTGTTTTCTGTGTGCAAAAATGCGGTCATAAACATTGACGATGAGTACGGCAGACGCCTGGCAAAAATGTGCGGCGCAAACGTTATGACGTATGCTATCAATTCGGATGCGGATATGCGCGCAAGCTTAATAAGCGTAGACGCAAAGGGCGTTTGCTATGATTTGTGTTATAACAATAATAAATATAAAGCGCGTCTTTCTATTCCGGGCAGGTTTTCTGTATATAACTCGCTTGCATCGCTTGGAGCGGTGATAACGCTCCGCGCGGACATAAATTCGTGTCTTGATGAGCTTTCAAAGGCGAAGGAAGTAAAGGGAAGAGCGGAAATTGTAGGAACTGATACAGATTTTACGGTCATTATAGACTACGCTCACACGCCCGACGGACTTGAAAATATACTTTCTACGGTGAATGAATTTAAAAAAGGACGCCTTATCACTTTGTTTGGATGTGGCGGCGACCGTGATAAAACAAAGCGCCCAAAGATGGGCAAAACGGCAGGTGAGCTTTCGGATTTTTTAGTTGTAACGTCTGACAATCCACGAAGCGAGGAGCCTGATAAAATAATTGATGATATTATGGACGGCGTCATTGAGAGCGGATGCGAATATGTGCGCATCGAAAACAGACGTGATGCGATAGAGTATGCACTGACTCACGCAAAAAAAGATGATATAATCGTGCTTGCGGGAAAGGGACATGAAACGTACCAGATTTTAAAGGACGGTACAATTCATTTCGACGAGCGCGAAGTGGTATATGAGGTTTTGGAGAAAAAATAAATTCATAATCCAAAATTGAGGAGATATTTATGCAGCAAATCAGTATAAAAGAAATAATCTGCGCTACGGGTGGCACGCTTTTGTGTGGAAGCGAGGATATAATAATCAAAAACATTACAACGGACAGCCGTAAAAGCGGAGAAAATATGCTTTTTATTGCCCTTGAAGGTGAAGTATTTGACGGACACGAATTTGTAGGTGCAGCCTTTGATGCGGGCGCGGTGTGTGCGCTTGTGCACAAAGATATAACGGTGGCGGGCAAAGCGCTTGTGCGCGTAGAAGATACAAAAAAAGCGCTTTCTGACCTTGCACGCTATTATCTTGACAAGCATCGCGTAAGCGTTGTCGCACTGACAGGCTCGGTTGGCAAAACGACTACAAAGGATATGGTAGCGTCGGTGCTGCAGCAAAAATACAATGTTTTAAAAACTCAGGGCAATTTTAATAATGATATAGGCTTGCCGCTTACGGTGTTTAACCTTGACAAAGAGCACGATATAGCGGTGCTTGAAATGGGCATGAACCATTTTGGTGAAATTCATCATCTTGCCTCCATTGCAAAGCCCGATAAGGCAATTATAACAAATATCGGTATGTCGCACATAGAAAACCTTGGCTCGCGCGAGGGGATATTAAAGGCAAAGCTTGAAATCACGGATTTTTTTGATAAAGAAAACACGCTCTTTATAAATGGCGACGATGATATGCTTATAGGGGCAGAGGGAAAATACAACTGTAAAACCTTTGGCATTGATAATGAAAATGTGGCTTACAGAGCGGCAGACATTGTGCTAAATGAGGACAGTTGCGAATTTAATGTAATATATGAGGATAAAAAAGTACATATAAGAGTCAACCTTCCCGGAAAGCACAACATATATAATGCACTTTGTGCGTTTTGTGTGGCAAAAAGCTATGATATCTGTGATGATATGATAGCAAAGGGGATTGCATCATTTTCACCGTCAAAGATGAGAATGGATATACAAAAAATCGGCGCCGTTACAGTTATAAATGATTGCTATAATGCATCGCCTGCATCTATGGAGGCGGCGCTTTCGGTGCTTTGTAAGATAGAGGCGAAGCGCCATGTTGCGATTTTGGGCGATATGCTCGAAATGGGTTCTTTTGCACCCGATGCACACAAGGGCATCGGTAAAAAGGCGGCAAATATGGGCGTTGATATACTTTTTTGTGTAGGAAAAGAAGCAAGAAACATACAAAGCGGTGCAGTAAGTGAAGGCTTGGATGAGAAAAATACGCTCCATTTTGAAAAAAATGAGGAGCTTACAGGTGTGCTTGGCAAGCTTTTGCGTGAGGGCGATGCGGTACTTATAAAGGCATCGCGCGGTATGAGGTTTGAACAGATTACGCAAGCAATAGAAAAGATGTTTTAATATTGTTTTTGGAAGACAAAAGTAAGAAGGGGTTGTTTTTACAATGGCAAGTGGGCAAATGAGTGTTTTTATACCGTACCTTTTAACGTTTGGTATAGCATTTTTAATATGTATTATAATAGCACCTGTGCTGATACCGTTTTTGCACAGATTAAAGTTTGGTCAGCAAATACGGGAGGATGGTCCAACCTGGCATCAGAAAAAATCGGGCACGCCGACGATGGGAGGCATTATATTTATTCTCGGCTCACTTGGCGCGACTATGTTTTTTGTGCGTGATGCGGCGGTAATTACTGTTATGCTTTTTGCGCTTGGCTTTGGCATTATCGGCTTTGCCGATGATTTTATCAAGGTTGTATTAAAACGAAACCTCGGTCTTACGGCAATTCAGAAGTTTGCGCTCCAGATTGCGTTTTCGATTGCGTTTGTTGTGGTGCTCAGCGCTCTTGATATGCTAAAAACGGATATTTATATCCCATTTACAAATATGACATTAGACCTTGGATGGTTTTACATAGTTTTTGTTGTTTTTATAATGGTAGGCTTTACAAATGCGGTAAATCTTACCGACGGACTTGATGGCCTGGCGACAAGTGTAACTGCTGTTGTATCATTGTTTTTTGCTCTGGCAGCGTTTTTAATGGAAAACAAAGAGCTTTGCATATTTATGATAGCTCTTTTTGGCGGCTGCGTAGGATTTTTGGTGTTTAATCATCATCCTGCAAAGGTATTTATGGGCGATACAGGCTCATTGTTTCTGGGCGGCGCGCTTGCGGCAGCATCAATAGTTTTAAAGATGCCGCTTATTTTGGTAATTGCGGGAATTATATATGTGGTTGAGGCGCTTTCGGTTATGCTTCAGGTGGCGTCGTTCAAGCTTACGGGAAAAAGAATTTTCAAAATGAGTCCAATTCATCATCATTTTGAGATGTGTGGATGGAATGAGGTAAAAATAGTAACAGTATTTAGTATAGTTACGATATTGTTTTGTATAGTAGCGTATTTTTCGACATTGCCGTTTTTGGCATAAGAGAGTATTAAGAGAGAACGAATTATAAAAAGGAGGTAAACGTATGACGAAAAGAACAAAAACGGCGCCGCCGACAAGCAACAAAAAAAGAGCGGGTGCAGCAGGACACAGAAAAACAAATGTACCTCCTGAAACAAGACGAACCAAAGCAAGACGTGATATACATGACATATTACCTTTAAAGTCTGACAGAATTAATCAGAAAAGCTTTGATACATCTTTAATACTTACAATAATAATTTTGGTGGTTTTCGGACTTATTATGGTATTTTCGGCAAGTGCGCCTGCGGCGAGCGCGTATCAGGATAATCCGTATTATTACATAACCAGACAAGGTATTTTTGCCGTAGTGGGTGTTGCGGCCATGTTTGTGATATCGTGTATTGACTATCACAAATACTCAAAATATGCTCTCTTGATACTTGCGGGAAGCTTGCTTTTATTGTTTGCGGTATACATTCCGGGCATAGGCATTGTAAGAAACAGTGCACGTCGCTGGATTAACATAGGCATAAGCACGCTCCAGCCCTCTGAGGTTGTAAAGGTCGCAATAATTATATATTTTTCTTACAGCTTATCAGTAATAAAGGATAATATAAAAAAATTTAAAGATGGTCTTTTAAGATATCTTGTAATTCTGGGTGTTTTTTCGGTTGTGCTCTTAAAGGAGCCTCATCTTAGTGCAACGCTTGTAATATGCGCGGTTGGATGTGTTTTGTTGCTTGTAGCAGGTGCAAGGATGAAGCATTTTATGCTTTTAGGCGGCCTTGCTCTTCCGGTGCTTTGTTTTATGATTTATAAACAGCCGTATCAGCTTGAGCGTGTCATTACATTCTTAGACCCGTTTGCCGACACATCGGATGCGGGCTTTCAGATTGTAAATTCACTTTACGCGATAGGCTCGGGAGGAATTTTCGGGCTTGGGCTCGGTATGAGCAGACAAAAGTTTTTGTATCTGCCTGAGCCGCAAAATGACTTTATATTTGCGATAGTGTGTGAAGAGCTTGGGCTGTTGGGAGCGGCTCTTGTGTTAGTGCTTTTCGGTTTTTTAATCTGGAAGGGATACAGAATTGCTCAGGAGGCGCCTGATATGTTCGGCACACTTCTGGCAACGGGAATAACGAGCCTTATTGCTATACAGGTCGCCGTCAATGTAGCGGTGGTAACCTCGTCTGTACCTACGACGGGTATGGCGCTTCCGTTTTTCAGTTATGGCGGAACATCGCTTTTGATACTTTTAGGATGTATGGGAATACTTCTTAATATATCGCGGCAAACCATAAATACAATCCGGCCCGGTGATGTAAATAAAAAAAGTAAGCGGGGAGATACAAAATGAGAATTTTGTTTGCGGGCGGCGGAACTGCCGGTCATATTAACCCTGCACTTTCAATTGCAGCGTATGCAAAAAGTGTAGACGAAAAATGTGAAATACTGTTTATTGGTAAAAAAGGCAATATGGAAGAAACTCTTGTTCCAAAAGCAGGATTTGATATAAAATTTATAGATATTGAAGGCTTTAAGCGTTCGCTCACTTTAAAAAACGTGAAAGTAATTTTAAAGACAATCCGTGCTATAAGCGAGAGTAAAAAAATAATAAAAAGCTTTAAGCCCGACGTCGTTATATGCACGGGAGGCTATGTAAGCGGCCCTGTCATGTCAGCGGCAGCTGCACTTAAAATTCCGTCAATTATACATGAACAGAATGTGTTTGCGGGCGTAACGGTAAAGCTTTCGCAAAAATATGCTACATATATTGCGACAAGCTTTGAAAAAACAAGGGAGTATTTAAAGGCAAAGGACAAGTGCGTATTTACGGGAAACCCCGTAAGAGAAGAGATTCTTTGCGCAGATAAAGACGTTTCGCGCGCCGCTCTTGGACTTGATAATCGTCCGTTTGTGCTTTGCTTTGGCGGCAGCCTTGGCGCAAAGCGTATTAATGATACGGCTGTTGATTATATACAGAGGCTCTCAAAGGAAGATAAAATTCAGTTTATGTTTGGCACAGGCAAGCGTAACTATGATGAGGTAATGTCTGATATTAAAAAGCGCGGCATAGATTTGCATGAGCACAAAAACATACGTGTGTGCGACTATATATACGATATGGATAAGGCACTTTCAGCCGCCGATGTTGTAATCGGGCGTGCAGGCGCAATAAGTATAAGCGAAATTTGTGCACTTGGTAAGGCGAGCATACTTATACCATCGCCAAATGTCGCACACAATCATCAGTACACAAATGCGAAGGCGCTTGTTGATAATGGCGCGGCAATAATGATTACAGAAGATGAGCTTGATGCAGATGTGCTTGAAAAGAAGCTTGAGAGCTTGATTTATGATAAAGAAAAAATTGCCATTCTTGAAGAAAATGCAAAAAAAATTGGCACAAAAGATGCCTCAAAAAAAATATACGAGCTTGCGAGCGGTATTGTAAGCAAGTAACGCCTGCTCCGCGACCTGCATAATATGTATCAAAAGAAATTAAGCAGGTATGGCGGAGGTGTATATAAGGTGATGGATAAACTTGTTATAGAGGGTTCTCATCAGCTTGAAGGTGAAGTCTGTGTGCATGGCGCAAAAAATGCTGTGCTTCCGATTTTGGCGGCGACAATTTTAAACGGCGGCAAAAATGTCATACATTCATGCCCCGATTTGAAGGATGTGCGTGCGTCTGTTAATATTTTAAAGCACTTGGGCTGCGAGGTAGAGATGCAGGATGGCACACTTGTAATCAATTCATCGGGTGCGTGCGGATTTGAAATACCTGAAAGGCTTATGCATGAGATGCGTTCGTCCGTAATTTTTCTTGGCGCGATAATTGCCCGTTTTGGTAAGGCAATAGCGGCTCTTCCGGGTGGGTGCGAGCTTGGCCCAAGACCGATTGACTTGCATCTTTCGGCGTTTCGTCAGCTCGGAGTAGACATAGAAGAAGAGCACGGATACATAAAATGCAGTTGTGATAGGATTGTGCCGACTGCTATTCATCTTGACTTTCCAAGTGTAGGCGCAACTGAGAATATTATGCTTGTTGCGGCTTTGGCGCAAGGGACTACTATTATTACAAATGCGGCAAAAGAGCCTGAAATTGAGGACTTGCAAAAATATTTAAACTCAATGGGTGCGAAAATTGCAGGTGCGGGAACAAGCGTTATACAAATTGAAGGTGTAAAAAAGCTTGGCGATGTAGAGCACTCGGTAATTCCCGACAGAATTGCAGCGGCAACGTATTTATCATGCAGCGCAGCTGCGGGCGGAACGATAGAGCTTAAAAACGTTATACCATCACATATGGAAGCGTTTTTGTCAGTTGCCGAGCAGTACGGAGCAAAGATATATGTATCGGATGAGCGGATTGTGCATGTTGCTCCCAAAAAATTAGAAGCAGTCAAGATAGTGCGCACGCTTCCGTATCCGGGTTTTCCAACCGACGCACAGTCGCCGCTTATGGCGGCACTGACACTTGCACGTGGAGCAAGTATTTTTGTTGAAAATATATTTGAAAGCAGATATAAGCATGTATATGAGCTGTGTCGTATGGGCGCAGATATAACGGTAGATGGAAGAACCGCGGTTGTACGCGGGGTAAATGAGCTTAGCGGTGCAAATGTGTGCGCAATGGATTTGCGCGGCGGTGCAGCGCTTGCAGTAGCGGCGCTTGCGGCAAACGGACGCACGGTTATAAGCAACGTTTATCATATTGACAGAGGGTATGAAAATTTTGAAAAGACGCTTAAGGCGCTTGGAGCGAAGATAACAAGACAATAGAGAATAACGCACACATAGCGAAGAAAGGGATGAAACGCACAAAATGAGAAGAAATGCTTTGGATACAGAAAGCCAAAAGGAAAAACAAATGAGAAGAAACAGGGAAAACAGAAAGAGAAAAATAAAACAAAGAGAAAATGAAGATATCCGTATAAGACATATAAAAAGACAGAAGAAAAAGAGAAAAAGAAGGATATTTTTCAGGGCGTTTCTTCTGTTGTTTCTTTTATTTAGTGTGTGCGCTATAATTATGTTTATGACGCCGTGGTTTAATATTGCCACGATAGAGGTTTCGGGCAATTCGTATGTAAGTGCTGATGCAATAACGGCGCAAAGTGAGATATACGAGGGCGCAAATACTTTTAAAATAAGCACCTCGTATGCAAACGAGCAAATTGCCAAAATGCCGTACATAAAAAGTGTGAATGTAGAGCGCAGACTGCCAAACAAAATTGTAATTGAGGTTGTGGAAAGCCACGCGGTAGCGTATTTTGAATATTTTGGAGGCTATGCTCTTATAGACGAAGATGCAAGAGCACTCGAGATTGTGTATGAAGCACCAAAGGATTGTATCCAGATTGTGGGTTGCGAGTTAAAATATTTTTCGCCGGGAAGCAAAATAAGCATTGACTCGCAAGAAAAATTTGATATAATATTATTATATATAGGTGAACTTGAGAAAACGGAATTTTGCAGGAGTGTAAATCTTCTTGATGTAACTAATATGGTAGACGTCAAATTCAAATTTGAAAACCGTTTGACAGTATTTTGCGGCGAATCAAAGAATTTGGACAGAAAGCTTTTGACCTTCACGGAGATTGCATACAATCAGCTTTCCCCCAATGCCAGAGGAGAAATAGATTTGCGTATTGACAGTAAAGCCTATTACAGACCATAAAATAAGCAAATGCGAGGGAACGTAATGAGCAAAAGACACATAAAGGCACAACTTGCGCTTGGTATTGTTTGCGCAATTTTGGCCTTTGTAATAACTACACAGCTTTCGAGCGTGCGAAAAAATGTAGCGGTTGAGTCGAGCAAGGCCCAAAGAGCCGAAGAGCTTGCGCTCGAGCTTGGAAAAGAAAAAGAAAAAAATGCTGATTTATATCTTCAGCTTTACAGTGCACAAAATGACCTTAATCAGTATCGTGCACAAGCTGAGGACAGCAGCGACTATGCCAAGATTATGTCAGAGCAGCTTAAACGAAGCGAGGTTCTGGCAGGACTTACCGAGGTTGAAGGCGCTGGCATAATACTTACGCTCTCAGATAGCACCTATCCTTCTATATCGGGAGCAACCGTTATAGAAAATGAGGCTCTTATAATCCATGACAGCGATTTGCGTCTTGCTATTACAGAGCTTGCAGCTGCAGGTGCAGAGGCATATTCAATTAATGGTCAGCGCATTATATCTACAACGCCAATACGCTGTGTCGGACCGGTTATAACTGTAAACGAGCAGAAAATGGCACCGCCGTACGAAATATGTGCAATTGGTGAGCCAAAAACGCTCGAAGCGGCGGTCAATATGCGTGGCGGGCTACGGGATTTATTCGGCTCGGTTGGCATAGGTGTAGAAGTGAAAACATCCGATAAGGTCAAAATCGAGCGTTATACGGGAACTGTAAATTATAAATATGCTGTGCCTGTTATCAATGAGAGCGGAGGTGACGGGCAGTGAGCGGTGTAATTATAGGAGTTGTTGTGGGCGTCGTTGTGGCGGCGCTTACGAATATTCATATACCGAGTGCATACTCCTTGTATGTTGCGATAGGAATTTTAGCGGCGATGGACTCGGTGTGCGGCGGAATAAGCGCATCAATTTCGAAAAACTTTAATCTTAAAATATTTTTGACGGGATTATTTTTTAATTCCATCGTTGCAATTGCGCTTGTATATCTTGGAAAATCACTTGGAGTTGACCTTTCTTTAGCTGCAGTTGTGGTGTTTGGCTCAAGAATTATTCAAAATTTTGCAATAATTCGAAGATTACTCTTGAATAAATTAGAAAAAAAGGGTAAAATATAGATAAGCAAGATTACATTTTGATTAAAATTACTTTTCAAAAGAAAAACGGTAAGGAGGAAATAAGGGTGTTTGATATCGATATGGAAACAAACAACGTTGCCAAAATTAAAGTAGTAGGTGTTGGTGGCGGCGGTAACAACGCAGTAAACAGAATGATTGATGCAGGGGTTAAGTGTGTAGATTTTATCGCAGTTAATACCGATGCACAGGTGTTAAAGGAGTCAAAGGCTGACACAAAATTGCAGATAGGTGAAAAGCTTACACGCGGACTTGGTGCGGGAGCTAATCCCGAGATTGGTGAAAAGGCCGCTCAGGAAAGCAAGGACGAAATCGAAGCAGTGCTTAAAGGTGCTGATATGGTATTTATTACCGCAGGTATGGGTGGCGGTACAGGTACAGGTGCCGCAGCAGTAATTGCAGGTATAGCAAAGGGACTTGGAATACTTACAGTAGCTATTGTTACAAAGCCGTTTATGTTTGAGGGAAGACCCCGTATGGCGAAGGCTGAGTCAGGTATAAGAAGTCTTCGTGATAACGTTGATGCGATAATGACTATACCAAACGATAATCTTCTTAAAATAATCGACAAAAACACAGGTATAGTTGAAACATTCCTTATGGCTGATGATATTTTGCGTCAGGGCGTACAGGGCATTTCAGATATGATTGTTGGTTCGGGTTACATAAATGCTGACTTTGCAGACGTAAAGCGCACAATGGAGAATTCGGGCATAGCGCATATGGGCGTTGGTGTTGCAAAAGGCGACAACAAAGCAAACGAGGCTGTTAAAATGGCAATCGAAAGTCCGCTTCTTGAAACCTCGATTAATGGTGCAAGAAATGTACTTGTTAATATTACAGGCGGCAAAGACCTTACAATGTTTGATGCAAACCAGGTAATGCAGTTCGCAAACGAGCTTGTGGATACAGATGCTGAAATTATCTTCGGTGTTGTTATTGATGAAAATCTTGATGATGAGATGCGTGTAACAGTAGTTGCTACTGGTTTTGATTCGGGCATGCCTTCGGCAGGAATTTTCAGAGGCATAAGTGAAGAGGACGACGTCGTTGGTAGTCTCAGACCAAGTGCTAATCCAGAGCTTGAGGATGTTGATATCCCGACATTTTTAAAGAACAGAAACATATAAGATACATAAAAAATTACGGCACAGGGAAAACTCCTTGTGCCGTTTTTGTATGCATTAAAGCTTTATAAAACAATTTCTTTAAAGTATTCAGGTCTGTGAAAATCACGATTTGGTGTATCGACCTTATTCCAGCTGCACCAATGCGGGTGAACAGTTTTGTTGCCGCACTTGTAAAAGTTTGCTCTGATAGTTGTGCCGCTTTTGTGCACATATTCTGGATAACGCAGGTGTATAAACGAAAGCGGTATTTCAAAAAATACTTCCCATCCGTCGTCATGTACAGCGGTATGACAGTTAAGCATTTCAATTGCGCTTGTGTCGTAAAATTTTCGCTCATATCTGTCAGGACCAATCGCACAATGCACTGCAGCGTTGGGGTTGATTTCAAAGTTTATGTATCTATCATCTGTGCCCGGTAAAAACTGCACAAACATCTCCACGCAGCTGTCAAGACATACGGGTGTATGATGCTCGGTTTCCACTCTGCGAAGGTTTGTTTCGTTGCTTATAAAATGAACCTTATATCCATTTTCGTCATACGAAAGCTCAACCGTTGTCTTTGGCTTATAATCGCCAGTTTCCCACAGATAATTCGAAATTTCAAAGGTTTGTTTGTTATTCATATCAAAAGCTCCGTTTTATATTTTAAAATAATCTTTAAAGGATTTGAACGCAACATCATAATCGGCAAGCTCGGGATGCCAGCATTTTTCCCATTTTAGTGTGATATAGCCGTCATAGCCTGTATCTGTGAGCATCCCCATCACCTTGTTAAAGTCTACAACGCCTTCACCTATGAGGCAAAGCTTGTTTTCCTCGTTAACATCGGCAATATAAACCTGCTTTGTTATATCAAGAACCTTTGCACACTCCTTGTATATATCATTTCCGCCCAAAGCCTCGTGGTCAGGCGAAAGAATAATACCAAATCTTTCATCTTTTACGTGTTGCTTCATCAATTCGCCATGAGCGCAGGTTACGCCACAGTTGCGGTGATTTTGTATAAGCACCAAAACATCTGATGTATGCTTTTCAAAAACCATGTTAAGTATTTTTGCCATAAACAAAACATCGTCTTCGTTTTGAAGCTTTCCCGAGAAGATACGGATAATTTTAACATTAAGTGTTTCAGCAATTCTTATGCAGTTTAAAATCGAGGCCGCGATTTCTTCTGCGTCAGCATCTTTTCTTTCAGCCTTGAGCATACGGTTATAGCAAAGAAGACTTGAAATCTCAAGACCATCCTTAAAAAGCTTTTTTATTTTTGCAAGCTCCTCTGATGTGATGTTTTCACTTATATCGCCGCCCTCGTTGCGCACGCGCAAATCTACGCCGTCAAAACCATATTCTCTTGCTACCTTGACAACCTCATCGAGTGCCATACCGGGCATTGCCATTGTGGAAAAGCTGTACTTCATAAATATTCCTCCTTATTGTTTGCAAATAAGATATTATAAATAACAATTTACTTTCTTATTATAATACTTGTTGGTTATATTTTCAAGCTATTTTGGGAAATAAAAAAATATTTAATATGGGTGTTGGGTGTTGACAAGTTAACAAAAAGAGGAGTATAATTCTTTATGTCAAAAAAAATAAAAAAGGGGCAGATGATATGACAACAAAAAAAGTAGTGAGCGCCGCAATGCTTGCATCTCTTTGCTGTATTGCAACAATGATAATAAAAATACCCTCGCTGCTTAAAGGATATATAAATCTTGGCGATTGTGTGGTGCTTTTGTCGGGTTTTACATTATCTCCGTTATATGCGTTTTTTGCAGCAGGCATAGGCTCTGCGCTGGCTGATATTTTTTCGGGATATGCCGTTTATGCACCTGCAACGTTTGTTATCAAGGGTGTTATGGCATTGATATGTTTTTATGGCTTTAAGTTTTTAGGGGAAAAAACAAGCACATTAACTGCAAGAGTGGTAAGCGGAGCCTTGGCAGAGCTTATAATGGTGGGCGGATATTTCGTATTTGAAGGCTTTATGTACGGTTTTATACCATCTGCGGTTAATATAGCACCAAATGCCGTTCAGGGAGCTGCGGGGCTTGTTCTCGGTGTAATTCTTGCAAGAATATTTGAAAAACATAAGATTATACACTAATAAAAAAGGACTGTGATGTTTCACAGTCCTTTGATTTTTATACAAGCTTATATTTTAAGAAAATATATCCTGCCTGCTTCATATTGCTTACCGCTATGTTGCCGTCTTTAATTTCAAGCTTTGCATCGGGGCAGCTTGATGCCAAAATATTAATATCAGTGATATTTTTATCAAGAGAATATGTGTATGTATTTTGCTCGTTTTTCTCTTTTAGCAGCACAAGATAGCCTTCGCCGTCTTTTGTAATATTAAAGCCCGTATATGATATTCCGTCGGGACGCTCTCCAATCGGTTTTATCATGGCGTCTTTAAAATTATCACGTTCTTTTTTATATACGCAGATAATATTTTTAAGCGCAGATATTTGATTTTTATCAAGATTGGTCATTTCCATCCATATAAGCGGATTTGCAACCATTACAGATGCAAACATATAATCAATTGGATACGAAGATGGCTTTAATATATCATCGGGATAGCTTTGCTCATTTCTGTTTTGATTTAAAACTTCGAACTGGAGCTTGTGGGCAGGGATATATTCGCTGAGACTCCACAGATTTCGAAGAGTTGTGTGCGGGTAATAGTTTTGCCAGTCGGTATATCTGTTTTCAACAAACAAAGTCGAATACTGCTTTGCCATAAAATAGCCATATCTTCTGTTTGCGGTGATATCAAAGTTAAAGCTTATCTTGCCATCACTTTTTTCGTGAATATATTTTGCAAAATTAAAGATATTTTCTTCACACGCGTGGTCAGTTATTCTAAGTCCGTCTATTTTAAAATATGATGCGCCATATTTTTCGTGAAGCTCAAGTATTTTGTCGGCGTCTTGCTTCCAACGCGCATAACTGTTTTGCTTATCCATAGAAAACCACAATCCAAGACGGACATTCTTTTTTTGTGCATAGTCGGAAATGACATTAAAACCGTTTGGAAATTTGTCTTTATTTACTGCCCAAAAGTCTATATCGCTGTCATAAAAATTTCCCCATGCGCCATTTTTTACAAGGCCCGAATTGGCTGTAAGACCTTGCTGCCAGCCGTCATCTATCTGCACAATGTCAACTCCGAGAGTGCTTGCGGCGTCAATTTCACCGAGCATAAACTCTTCACAAACGGCGGTATCTCTTTTTCTGTCGCCCCATGTGTTTGACATAATATATGTGCCTTCGTTTGTATACATATGGCTGTAAAACTTTTTATATTCATCACAAAGAGAGCCCTTTTTGCCGACTGCAAGTGTCGCACCGCCTATGTAGGTATATTCTGCTGCGTCCTCATCAATTCCATTTCCAAATACGCACGCGGCATTTTCGTTTACAGAAAAATCTTTATCACCCACAAATTTTTTGCCCGACACATAACCTTCCGAAACGAGCATAATAGCTTTTTTGTCGATGTAATTTTCAAGCATAAGAATACTTGCGTCAAAATATTCGTCAAATTTTCTGTATAAAAGCTTTTCGTGCGATGATACCAAATCATTATATATGTCGGTTTCATCATAAAGACGAACCGCCTTTGCTTTTAAATGTCTGTCTTTAATATTAACAGCTTCTATTACACCATATTCAGGCAAGACAGGCTTATTATCTGCTTGTTTTTTACTAAGCTCGATGGCGGTATTTGACATACTGCGGTTTTCTTTTAGCGGGATAACCTTGCCTTGTATATAAACCTTGGAGGAGAGTGCGCTGATATATGGGAAAACAAACAAAACAAGCTTCACATTTGTGGCGGTAGTTTTAAAAATCAACTCTCCAACAAGAGCCTCTTTTGATTTGCCGCCAAAATCTGATACATAGCAGTCAAACGAAATTTCGCAGTTTTTATAGTCAAACTCTCCGATATTAAACATACAGACATTAGCGCCCGACCACATATCTTCGTTTGTGTAAATGCTTGTGCAAACGGGCATATTATTTTTTATTTCAATTATTCTTTGTGTTTTTGAGTTGCCTATTTTTATTATGTTTTTTTCATACTCTATAAAACAATCTTTAAATGTTTTTTTCACGATAAGCTCCTTTGTGATTCATTTTCATTTGTAATGATGGATTTTCTATACTCAGACGGTGTTTGTTTTTTTATTTTTTTAAATATTCTTGTAAAATAATTTACATCATCAAAGCCTGCATTTGCGGCAATTTGCGAGATATTGTCATTCGTATTTTTAAGCAGAAGCGCCGCCTTTTCTATCCGGTATTCATTTATATACTCTGTCGGTGTTTTTCCGGCGTGAGCTTTAAAAAAACGGCAAAAATAGCTTTCATTAAGATAACATAGCTCCGAAAGAGTCTGAGTCGAAATTTTTTCGGAGTAATTGTCTGCTATATAGTTAAAAACGATATTTAACCTTTCAAGGTTTGTGGTATGAATACTGATTTCTCTTTCTGAAATATAAGCGTCGACATAACTGCGCACAAGGTGCGTCATAAGTGAGTAGGCATAGCTTTTTATCATCATATCATACCCATGTGTTTTTTGCTTGTGCTCTTTTATAATTCCTTCTACACACTCGGTTATATGGCTATCACATTTAATATGATTTTTAATATGAATATTTGAAAAATTTATATCGCTGAAAAATTCGGGATAAATAAGCAGGCAAATATATCCCACGGAGTTTTCTACGACAAATGAATGAATTTCGGCGCTGTTTACAACAACGATATCGCCTGCTTTTGCATCAAAAGTTGTTTTGTTACAGGTAATGCGGCAGCCTCCGCGGTAAAAATACAAAAGCTCAATGTGTTCGTGCCAATGGGGAGTCAGGTTTTCGCATCTATCGAATTTCATAAATTTTACCGTAAAATTTTTCTCAAGTGGTGGAACTTTTTCATAAAGAGATACTTTTTTCATGCCAACCCCCAAAAGTCAAAAATGTGCTAATCAAAATCAAATGTGTTATTGTCTGCAAACTATAATTATAATATACTAACAATAAGGAAAAGTCAAGAAAAATCAAAATAGGAGTGATTAGTATGATAAGAGTAGGGCTTGTTGGCATTGGCGGAATGGGAACGGTGCATTATAATGAATATAAAAAAATTGATGCGGCAAGCGTTGTTGCGGTTGCAGACGTAAGAGCCGATATGGCAAAGGAAAAAACCAATGGCGACAATGTAAGCGTATATGACAATATGGAGAGCCTTCTTTTAAACGAGCAGATTGATATGATAGATATCTGCGCGCCGAGCTATCTTCACGCAGAGCTTGCAATAAAGGCGCTGGAGGCGGGAAAGCACGTCATTTGCGAAAAGCCGATGAGCATTAATACAAAGGATTGTGAGCGCATAATTGACGCCGCTTCAAAGTCGGGCAAGCTTTTTATGACGGCGCACGTTGTAAGATTTATGAAAGCGTATGAATATCTTAAAAATATTATTGATACAAAAGAGCTTGGAAATCCTGTTCACTTTGATATGAAAAGAATTTCCGCCATTCCCAGATGGAGCTTTGAGGATTGGATGAGAGATACAAAAAAAAGCGGCGCTTCGCCGATAGATTTGTCAATCCATGACATTGATTTTATACAGTGTGTTTTTGGTGAGCCGAAAAAGCTTTCATCTGCTCACAGAAGCATGACAAACGACAATGATTTTATTATCTCAGAGCTTGTATATGATGGCTTTGACGCATCTATAACAGGCGGATGGTTTAACTGCGATATTCCGTTTAAAGCACAATATCTGGCGATTTTTGAAAATGGATATGTAGAATATGTAAACGGAAAAATAATAAAAAACGGTCAGGAAATCGAAATCAAAAAAGAAAGCGACAGTAAAATAGAGGGCATTAACATATCGGGCGCCGACGGATATTATGACGAGCTTGTTTACTTTGTTAATTGCATTAATAAAGGCATAAAGCCTGATAGGGTTACATCCGAAAGCTCGAAAAACAGTGTGTCGCTCGTTGAAAAAATTCGCGAAATTTCAGTTAATATTTGATGATTTTGGGAGATTACACAATAAAAAGAGCACTTTTTGAGGGTGCTCTTTTTAAGTATCAGTGCTTTTAACACGAAAATTCGTAATTTTTTATGTAGTCTATAAATGTTTTCAAAGCTTTCGACATCCACTTATTTTTGTGATAAATAAGCTGTTTCCAGATATCTATGTTCATATCGCAGATATCAAGATAACAAAGCTTTCCTTTTTCTACCATATCCTTTGTAACGAAATCGGGAAGATATGAAATCATATCACCCTCGGCTATTATGGAAGTAATAATATCGGTTCTTCCTATTTCAAGCACGGGCGTTATTTCAAGCGACATTTTTGCAAGTTCTTTGTCAAAAACTTTTCTGTACCCTTGTCCGTATTCGGTTAAAACAAAAGGCTCATTAATAATATCCCTGATAGATAAATTTTTAATTTTTGCAAATTTGGAACCAGGCCCTGTAACAAAGTGCATAGAAAGCAATTCTTCCTTTGCTATTACGTAGTCCTTTTGATAGGAATGAGCATCAAGCGTTATAATGATATCGGCTTCGTTGTGGTCAAGCATATCAAACATAACGGATGTATCGGCGTTGGTGAATTTAATAGATATGTCGGGATATTTTTTATGAAAATCTATATATCGTTTGTTTATCATATCATCACATACCGAGTCAGGCGTTACAATATGGATATGTCCGCTGCAGCTTTTTCCCTCTTCAAGACTATCTTTAAATTCGTCTGTAAGCGAGCGAATCCTGTGAGCATAGGAAACAAGATCGTGGCCTCGCTCGGTAAGCGTGATTGTATGATTTATCCTTTCGAACAACAAACAACCAAGCTCGTCCTCGAGTTGTTTTATCTGAAAGGAAATAGTTGATTGTGAATAACCAAGCTGCTCTGCTGCTTTTGTAAAGCTTCCAAGCTCGGCAACGTGAATAAATGTAATTAAATTTCTCAGCTCCATTGTAATTTTCTCCGTTATCTAAAATTTCGATAGCAAACATCAAAACTATTCGTTTGACTAATGCTAAAAACTATTATATACTATGTTACAGAGAAAAGCAATACAAGATTTGGAGGAAAAACAAATGACAAACGCACAGGCTTACACAATTATTGCCCTCGGCATATATGCTGCAATAATGGTATTGATTGGGTGTATCAGCTATGGTAAATCAAAAACACTAGATGGCTTCCTTATCGGTGGCAGAAACATCGGCGCATGGGCAACCGCTTTTGCTTATGGTACTACATATTTTTCAGCCGTTGTTTTTGTTGGATATGCAGGTAATTTTGGTTGGAACATTGGTGTTGGCAGTATTTGGATTGGTGTTGGCAATGCGGTTTTGGGCTGCCTTCTTTCCTGGCTTTTGTTTGCAAACCGCACAAGAAAGATGACTAGAAAGCTTAACGCAAGAACAATGCCCGATTATTTTGAAAAGAGATACGGCTCAAAAGGCATGAAGGTTTTGGCAGCAATTATTATATTTGTATTCCTTGTTCCTTATTCTGCGGCAGTTTACAAAGGGCTTGGATCGTTATTTAGTGCAGTATTCCCGGGCGTTGAAACGTGGGTATGGATGCTTATTATGGCTTGCCTTACAGGGATTTATCTTGTTGCGGGCGGATATGTTGCAACATCATATACAGACCTTGTTCAGGGTGTTGTTATGATAGCGGGCGTTGTATGGCTTGTTGCTTGTATACTTGGACACGATGCAGTTGGCGGCTTTTCGGGACTTATCAAAAATCTATCTGCAATTCCCGAAGACGGTAAGCAGCTCACAAATATCTTTGGTGGTTCATCCTTTAAGTTCCTTTGCTTTAACATAATGCTTACAAGCTTCGGTACATGGGGACTTCCTCAGATGATCGGCAAGTTCTATGCTATCAAAGATACAGCAGCAATTAAAAGAGGTACAATTATTTCAACAATTTTTTGCGTTATAATCGGATGCGGTGCTTACCTTATCGGTTCAACATCAAGGCTGATTTTGGGTGGTTCTCTTCCGGCAGGCGGAGTTGATTCTGTAATTCCGACAGTGCTTATGCAGGTGTTAAGTGGCGGCACAGCGGGTATCATCCTTCTGGCAATTATTATGATTTTACTTCTTTCGGCATCAATGTCGACACTGCAGGCAGTTGTATTAACCTCTGCATCGGCAGTTGCGGTTGACCTTATACCTGCTGTCAGAAAGAAACAAACAAAGCCCGAAACACAAATGCTTTTGACAAGACTTCTTTGCCTTATATTTGTTGCTTGTTCATTTATATTTGCAACTCAGAATATTCCGATTATTGTAAGTGTTATGTCTTTTTCATGGGGTGTTGTTTCCGGCTGCTTTATCGGACCTTATATCTGGGGACTCTTTTCGAAGAAGATTACAAAGGCGGGCGCTTATGTCGGTGTTTTGTCCGGACTTTTGGTCGTAGGTATTTCAACGCTTGTCATCTCACTTAATTCGGGCTTTGCGGCTGCAGCTGCAAAATCACCTGAAATGGGTGTTTCTGCGATGGCGGTGTCGTTTGCAATTGTACCTTTGGTAAGCGCATTTACAAAAAACAAGGATACACAGAGAATCGAAGAAATTTTTACTTGCTATGATGAAAATGATGCATAAAAGCATATAAATTTTTCAAAAGATATTGACTTTATTGTTTTAAAGTGGTACAATACCAAATAATTTAATAGTATAATACACAAATGCGGAGAGCAGAAAGTAGTAGGCTGGAAAGAACATAAAGAGAGTTGCCGGTTGGTGCGAGGCAAATGGGGCGTCCTTCACGAATTCGTTCTGTTAGCAGTGCACTGAATAAGAGAAGCTCTTTAGTAGGATGCAACGGGAGTTCCCGTTACAGAACAAAGGTATGATAGTACCTGATAAGGTCGCTACCGTGAGATAGCGATAAACTGAGGTGGTACCACGGAATTGTAATTTCGTCCTCTGTGTCTTATTTAAGATGCAGAGGATTTTTATTTTATGAAATTGCAAGTATAATCTTTTGGAAGGGGTATTATAAATGATAAATAAGTTAGATGAAGCAAGAAAAATTATAAATGAGGTAGATTCTAAAATGGCAGAGCTGTTTGTAAAAAGAATGAGAGCTGCAAAAATGGTTTATGAGCATAAAAAAGAATTTGGTCTTCCAATTTTAGATCAAAAACGTGAAGATGCTGTTATTGAAAAGAACTCTGCTATGATTGAAGATGATGTGTTAAAGGGTTATTATATTGATTACATTAAGAACCTTATGTCCATTTCAAGAGCTTATCAATATCGTATGCAGTCGGGCTTAAAGGTTGCATATAGCGGTGTTCCTGGTGCGTTTGCTCACATTGCAGCAGAAAGAATATTTCCAGGTAGCAACGCAGTGTCATATCGTGATTTTAAATCGGCGTATCATTCTGTTGTAAACGGAGAGGCTGATGTGGCAGTTTTACCTATTGAAAACAGCTATGCCGGTGAAGTTGGACAGACAATGGATCTCATTTTTTCGGGCGGACTTTTTATAAATGGAATTTATGAGCTTGAAATTCATCAGAATTTATTGGGGCTTGCCGATGCGAGCGTGGAAGATATTAAAAAAGTAACAAGTCATCCCCAGGCGCTTGGTCAATGCCACGAATATATCACGCTCAAAGGGTTTGAAACAGAGGAAGCAAGCAACACGGCAGTTGCTGCCAAAATGGTTGCCGAGATGAAGGACAAATCACTTGGTGCTATTGCAAGCGTGGAAACTGCACAGATTTATGGGCTTAAAGTTTTGGAAGCAAATATAAATAAGAGCGGAGAAAATACGACTCGATTTGTGGTTCTTTCAAAAGTGAGAGCAAGCTCTGCTGCACTTTCAAACTCGGTTTTGATGTTTACCGTTAAAAATGAAGCTGGTTCTCTTGCCAATGCTATTGGTATTATCGGTAAATACGGCTATAATATGACGGCGCTTCGAAGCAGGCCACTAAAAAAACATTCGTGGCAGTATTATTTTTATATCGAGATTGACGGTCAGACTGAAACGGATGAAGGCAAAAAAATGATTGAAGAATTAAACATGGTGTGCGATAAGCTCAAAGTCGTAGGAGCTTTTGCGCCTCATAGTGAGATTTGACAGTCTTTGATATGACTATAAAAAACAGTTGTAAGAACGTAAAGCAAGATGTTATCTGCACTGTTTGACCAGACAAAGGTGGAAATAAAATGATAGTAGATGTAAGCAAGAAAATATTGATTGTTGGACTTGGACTTTTGGGTGGCAGCTATGCGAGAGTTTTAAAGCGTTTTGGATTTCATATAAGTGCCATCACCAAAGAACAAAGTTCGATAGAGTACGCTCTCAACGAAGGGATAATTGATGAAGGCTCAACTGATCTTGATGAAAAAATTATAGGTGGGGCAGACCTTGTAATATTTGCTCTTTATCCTCATGTATTTGTAGAGTGGATAAAGGATAATCAAAAGCTCTTAAAAAGCGGCGCACTTATAACGGACGTAACCGGTGTCAAGAGAAGCATTGTGTATAAAATTCAGGATATGCTGCGCACTGATGTGGAGTTTATACCGGCGCATCCTATGGCAGGACGCGAGGTTTCGGGTGTGGAAAACAGCAGTGATAAGCTTTTTTCAGGCGCAAACTACATTGTAACGCCAACCGAAAAAAATACTCCCGAGGCTATTACAACATGTCTTGAGCTTGGAAGGCTTCTTGGCTTTTCAAACGTTACAACGCTTTCGCCACAGGAGCATGATGAGATGATTGGCTTTTTGTCGCAGCTTACACATTGTATAGCTATTACCCTTATGACTTGTAACGATAAGGAAAATATGGAAAAATTTACGGGCGACTCTTTCAGGGATTTGACGCGAATTGCGCGCATTAATGATTTGATGTGGAGCGAGCTTTTTGTGGCTAATAAAGATGCTCTTTTAAATCAAATGGATATGTTTATGGACAAATTTAAAGAGCTCAGAGCAATGCTTGAGAGTGAAGATATAGACGCAATGAGAAAAATGATGCGCCATTCAACCGAGCGCAGAGCATTATTTGACAAAAAATAATTGTATTGGAGGATCCTCAAAATGAATATGGAATTTAAACGCAAATTGCCGATACCGATGGAGATAAAAGAGCAATATCCGATTACAAAAGAGGTTGAGGCGATAAAAACAAAAAGAGATGAAGAGATAAAGGCAATATTTGAAGGCAAGGATGACAGACTTATACTTATAATAGGTCCTTGCTCGGCAGACCATGATGACAGTGTTATAGATTATATTTCAAGACTTCGTGCTGTTCAGGAAAAAGTAGCCGATAAAATTCTTATTATTCCAAGAATTTATACAAACAAGCCGAGAACTACCGGCGATGGATATAAAGGAATGCTTCATCAGCCCGATCCCAATAAGGAATCGGATATGCTAAAAGGTGTTATTGCAATAAGAAATCTGCACCTTCGTGCAATTAAAGAAACGGGCTTTACCTGTGCAGATGAAATGCTTTATCCCGAAAATTACAGATATCTTTCTGATTTGCTGTCTTATGTCGCGATTGGTGCACGCTCTGTTGAAAATCAGAAGCACCGTTTAACTGCAAGCGGACTTGATATTCCTGTAGGTATGAAAAACCCTACTGCGGGAGATATTTCGGTAATGATGAATTCAATTACCGCAGGACAGCACGCGCACACATTTATTTACAGAGGATGGGAAGTTGAAAGCCACGGAAATCCGCTTACGCACGCAATACTTCGTGGTTATGTGAATAAGCACGGTCAGTCGATGCCTAACTATCATTATGAGGATCTTATTCACCTTTCACAAATTTATGAAAAATCAGGGCTTTTAAACCCTGCGGTTGTTATTGATACAAACCACGCAAACTCGGGCAAAAACTGGGCAGAGCAGCCAAGAATTGCAAAGGAAGTGCTTCACAGCTGCCGTCATAATAGTGATGTCAAAAAGCTTGTAAAGGGGCTTATGATAGAAAGTTATATCGAAGATGGCGCGCAGAAGCCCGAAGAATGCATATACGGCAAATCAATCACCGATCCTTGTCTTGGATGGGAAAAGACGCAAAAACTTATCTATGATTTGGCGGATGTTCTCTAATAGGAGTGTATGATATTGTTAGGTGTTATTGTAAATTTTATAACAGTATTACTCGGTTCGTGCATTGGGATGCTTCTTAAAAAAGGTATTCCCGAAAGAGTAAGCACAGCCGCTATGACAGGCTTGGGTGCGTGTACTCTTTATATAGGCATATCAGGGAGTCTTTGCGGTGAAAATGCTCTGATTGTTATAGCCTCGGTTGTTCTTGGAGTAATAACGGGTACGCTTTTAAATATTGATGGGGCAATCAACAAAATGGCAGAGTCTGTTGAAATGAGGTTTAAAAAAGACGGACAAGGCGTTTGCATCGCCGAAGGGCTTGTGAGTGCGACGCTGCTGTTTTGCGTAGGCTCTATGACCGTAACAGGTTCAATACAGGCGGGATTAACAGGGGACAGTTCAGTGCTTATTACAAAGGCAACTCTTGATTTTGTATCGTCTATGATGCTTGCATCGAGCCTTGGATTTGGTGTGATGCTTGCATCTGTTTCAGTGCTTGTTATTCAAGGCGGGCTTGTTTTGTTGGCAGGGCTGCTTACACCGTTTATGAGCACGGGAGCAATTAATGAGATGACTTGTGTAGGCTCAATTTTAATTATTATGATAGGTACAAATCTTATGGGAATTACAAAGATTAAGGTTTCAGACTTTTTGCCTGCAATCATATATGCGCCTGTCATATATAATATTATAAACTTCATATCAAAGCTGATGTAAAGATGAGCTTTTAATAATGGATAGCATAAAAAATATTTATTCAAAAATAAAAAAAACTCTTGACAGATTGAATTTTGAGGAGTATAATGCATATTAGAATTTGAATATCACAAAGAACGACTATGACGAGGACGGTCGGATTGTGAAGCCTTGAGAGAGTTGCCGGGTGGTGCGAGGCAATGGCAGAGCTTTCCAATGACTTATCACCTCTGAGTCGAAGGACCGAAAGGCTTGTTGCTTAGTAGACTCCTTCCGTAATGCTGCGTAAAGGCAAAGGGCTTGTTAGAGCTCGGTAAGTGACGGAATATTTTTCCGTAATTTGAGTGGTACCGCGGGTTATTATAACTCGTCTCAAAGTTATCTTTGGGGCGGGTTTTTTGTTTTATTCAGATTTGTAACCAAATATTAAATTTGTCAAAAATGAAAGGAGACAAAAAAATGGATTACAGTTTGAAAGAGGTTGCAGGCAGAATCAAAGACCTGAGAGAAGCAAAAGGATTTACACCCGAAGAGCTTGCAAAGCTTTGCGGTGTGTCCGCCCAGGATTATAAGGTTTTAGAGATGGGTGAAACAGATTTTAGCTTCACATTTATTTACAAGTGTGCAAAGGCGTGTGGTGTAGAGGTTGTTGATATTTTGGAGGGAACAAGCTCGACTCTTACTTCATTTGCCATCACAAGAAAAGGTGAGGGACTTAAAATTCTCAAAAAGCACGGTGTAGAGTATAATAACCTTGCGCCAAAGTTTAAAGACAAACTCGCAGAACCATTTTTGGTTAAATTTCCATATCTTGAAGAAGAGCAAAACGCTCCGATTCAATTAAACTCACATAACGGTCAGGAGTTTGATGTTATCGTTAAGGGTTCACTCAAAGTTCAGGTTGGAAATCACGTAGATGTACTTCACGAAGGAGATTCAATTTTTTATAACAGTATTATTCCTCATGGAATGGTTGCAGTTTCAGAGGGTGGCTGCGAATTTCACGCAGTTGTACTTAATCCACAGGATGGTAAGGTTGCTGAAGAATACCCCGAAGCACCAATGATTGCTGAAAAGGTAGCCAAGAAGAAAGCAAAATCGCAAACCGTTGCAGATAAATTTATCGAATCATCTTATGATGAAAACGGCGTATTTAACGGAATTAAATTCAAGAACGCAGATAAATTCAACTTTGCATTTGACTGTGTTGACGCTATCGCCGAAAAGAACCCTGATAAGCTTGCTATGATGTGGGTTGCAAATGATAAGAGCGACAGACGTTTTACATTTAGCGATATGAAAAAGTATTCTGCAAAAACTGCAAATTACTTCGAATCACTTGGTATCAAAAAAGGCGACACGGTAATGCTTGTTCTCAAGCGTCATTATCAGTTCTGGTTCTGTATGCTGGCACTTCATAAAATCGGTGCTATCGCAATCCCTGCAACCAACCAGCTTGTAGAGCACGACTTTGATTACAGATATAAAGCAGCAAAGGTAAAGGCGGTTGTATGTACCGCAGACGGCGATGTATCGCTTGAAGCTGAAAAAGCAGCAGCAAACTATTCAGGTATGATTAAGATTTTAGTTGGTGGAAAGAAAGAAGGCTGGCACGATTTCAATGTTGAAATGGAGCGTTTTAGCACACATTTTTACCGCAACGAAAAATCTCCTTGCGGAAATGATCCGATGCTTATGCTCTTTACATCAGGAACAACGGGATATCCAAGAATTGCAACACACTCATATAAATATGCACTTGGCCATTATCCAACTGCAAAGCATTGGCACAATGTAAATCCTGACGGACTTCATTTTACAATCTCCGATACAGGTTGGGGTAAAGCTCTTTGGGGCAAGCTCTACGGACAATGGCTCTGTGAAGCGGGTGTATTTACATACGATTTTGACCGCTTCCATTCAGAGGATATCTTGCCGATGTTTGCAAAATACAACATCACAACCTTCTGTGCGCCGCCTACAATGTATCGTTTCTTCATCAAGGAAGATTTGTCAAAGTATGACCTTTCTTCTATTGAGTATGCAACAACTGCGGGTGAGGCACTCAACCCTGAGGTATTCAATCAGTTCAAGAAAGCAACAGGACTTACAATCATGGAAGGCTTTGGTCAGACGGAAACAACACTTTCTATCGCAAACTTTGTTGGCTCAAAGCCGAAAATCGGTTCGATGGGAAGACCGAGTCCGCTGTATGATGTAGTTGTTCTTGACCCGGACGGAAACGAATGTAAAACGGGTGATACGGGCGAAATCTGTATCCGCACAAAAGATGGTGCTCCTTGCGGTTTGTTTATAGGCTATTATCTTGACGAAGAAAAGACTAACGAGGTTTGGTATGACGGATATTATCATACAGGCGACCAGGCAACGATGGATGAAGACGGATACCTTTGGTATGTTGGACGTATCGATGATGTTATCAAATCATCGGGATATCGTATCGGACCTTTTGAAATCGAAAGTGTTATCATGGAACTTCCGTATGTTCTGGAATGTGCAATCACTCCTGTTCCCGATGAGGTTCGCGGACAGATTGTAAAGGCGACAATTGTGCTTGTTAAAGGAACACAGGGCACAGACGAGCTGAAAAAAGAAATTCAGGAATATGTTAAAACGCATACTGCTCCGTATAAATATCCGAGAATCGTTGAATTTGTGGATGAACTTCCAAAGACTATCAGTGGTAAAATCAGAAGAGTAGAAATCCGTAAAAACGATCAGGAAAAAATGAGTAAGTAATATTTTCTAAGCCGCAGGGAAATAAAGTCCTTGCGGCTTAATTTTGAAAAAATGCGACCAAAGTGAAAAAGCACCAATCTTATAACAAGATTGGTGCTTTTTTCTTTGGCAGGGGCAGTAGGACTTGGCTAGATCTCAAAAGTGTCATTTATAAGTGTCGGAAAATTGCGCAAGATTTTCCGACCACACTTTTTTTGCTGATTTTACCCCCCCTAAAAAGCATAGTTTTTTAGAAAAATTAATAGGTAAATATATAAAAGTGTTGGTTTTTCCTTCTTCGGGGATATCCACCAGAAGGCACTTGCCACAACAGGGCACATTGCTGAAAATACAGTAAACCCATTGACGGAAATAAAAAATAAGTGATATACTATGTAAAGAAAATATTAAATCAATATAAATGGAGTAGATATATGAATATAGAATATAAAAGTATTCACGATTTTAATTGTACTGAATTAGAGAGGTTATTTCTCTCTGTTGAATGGTCTTCAGGGCATTTTCCCGAAAAACTTGTTGTTGCTATGAAAAACTTTAATACTGTTTATTCTGCTTGGGATGGGGATAAACTTGTAGGAATGATATGTGCTATGGACGACGGAATAATGAATGCATATGTTCATTATCTGCTTGTTGACCCTGAATATCACGGAAAAACTATTGGTAGAACATTGGTTGATATGATAAAACAAAAATATAAAGAATATATGCGTATCATAGTTATTGCATATGATAGTGAGCAACATTTCTATAATGCTTGCGGATTTGAAAAAAGCAATCAATCTTCGCCGATGTTTATAACAACATTGTGGACATAATATTATGGTTTTTATTAAAGGATAAAGCATTTTGTCTTTATCCTTTTTATTTTTGTGAAAGATAAAAAGTCAATTTCTATGCGAAAACTCAACGAAAAAATTATTCCACAGAAAATAAAGTTATAGGTAATTTCAAAATATCTTGACAATAAATTAAAATCATGATATAATTATTCAGAATAAATATAATGATAATTATGGGAACCAGCTGACTGCAGAGGACGTCGGTTCCCTTTTGTTTTTTCTACAAAATCATGATTAAATGTGAAAAGGAGATTACATTATGGAAGTACAACTCCAAGAGTTAATTGAACAGATCAAAAAGGATGGTGTTGCGGTTGCTGAGACAGAAGCCAAGGACATAGTCGATGCAGCAAAGGCAGACGCCGAAAAGATTATTGCCGAAGCACAGGCACAGGCAGATAAAATTATGGCTGATGCAAGAGCAGAAACTGAGCGAATGACAAAATCAAGCGAGGATGCAATTCGTCAAGCAGGTCGCAATCTGTTAATATCTTTTAGAGAAAGTGTGACAAGAGAGCTTAAAACAATTATTAGTGAAAATGTTAACACCATATATTCATCAGATGAACTTGCAGGGCTAATTATCAATATTATCGAGTGTTGGGCGAACAAGCCGGATGCAGAAGATATTACTGTGATAATGAACAGTCAAGACATTAATAGATTTG
>SVKA01000030.1 GCA_015068725.1 Oscillospiraceae bacterium
CAAATGGTAAACTTACCCTCGTCATTTTTTGTTGAAAATGGAACAAGCAAATCATCTTCTGTAAGATTTAATTCATCATAAATCATATCAAGATTTTCTTCGAGCTGCTTTTTAGAAAGCTTATCTGTTTTTGTTGCGATTACAACCACAGTTTCTTGTGCTGCACGTATCCAGTCAAGCATCATTTTATCATCAGCCGTTGGTTTGTGGCGACTGTCAACAAGCAGAAACACCTGATATAGCTGCTCTCTGCCATTAAGATACGTTTCAATCATTTCGCCCCATTTTTTTATTTCTGCCTTTGAGCGACTTGCATATCCATAACCCGGCAGGTCAACAAGAAATATTGTTTTATCAATATCATAAAAATTAATTGTTGCAGTTTTTCCCGGTGATGCGCTCACTCTTGCAAGCGATTTGCGATTCAAAAGCTTGTTTATCAGTGAGGATTTACCCACATTGGAGCGCCCTGCAAACGCAAATTCAGGCACGCTTGTTTTTGGATATTGTGATGGCGAAACCGCCGAAATTGAAATATCAGCATTATGAAGATTCATAACCTTCCCCCTTTTTTATTTATAGCAAAATTATTGTTTTATCGAACTGATTTCGCTCGAAATCTGAGCTTGCATCATATGCCCAACGGTAGCCATATCAAGCTTGAAACCTCGTTTTTTATTTTTCGAAAGTGCTATTTCAAGTACTTCGTCAATATTTTTTACAGCGATAAAATTAATTGCATTTTTTATCGTATCAGATATTTCATCAAGGTCGCGACGATTTTCTTCGGGGATAATCACCTTTTTAACACCTGCCCTATATGCTGCAAGCGCCTTTTCTTTAAGACCACCTATTGGAAGTACACGACCGCGAAGCGTAATCTCGCCCGTCATAGCCACATCAGAAAGCGCACTTCTGCCACTTAGCGCAGAAACAATAGCACACGCCATCGTAATACCGGCAGACGGACCGTCCTTTGGAACTGCACCTTCAGGAACGTGTATATGCAAATCAATGCACTGATAAAACGCAGGCTCAATACCAAGTAGATTTGCCCTTGAACGCACATAGCTGAGTGCTGTTCTTGCTGACTCCTTCATAATATCGCCAAGCTGTCCCGTAAGCTCGATTTTGCCGGTTCCGGGCATAGTGTTTACCTCAATGCTAAGGGTATCTCCGCCTACACTTGTCCATGCAAGTCCGCGAACAATGCCTATCTCGTTTTCTTTCTCAACTTTATCATATAAAAATTTCTTTTTACCAAGATATTTTTCAAGATTGTCAACTGTAATTATAATGCTTTTTTGTTTGCTTGACACAATCACTTTAGCGCTTTTTCTACATATTTTAGCGATAGTGCGCTCCATATTTCGCACGCCTGCTTCACGGGTGTAATACTCGATAATATCTATGATTGCATCATCCTCGATAAGAAGCTGTGAAGCTTTCAAACCATGCTTTTTCATTTGTTTTGGTATGATGTGTTTTTTAGCAATATTAAGCTTTTCTTCTGTTGTGTACCCACCTATCTCAATTACTTCCATACGGTCTAAAAGTGCCGAAGGAATTGTATCAAGAGTATTGGCGGTGGTTACAAACATAACCTTTGATAAATCGAACGGTACCTCTAAATAGTGGTCACGAAATGCGAAATTCTGCTCAGCATCAAGAACTTCAAGCATCGCTGCCGATGGGTCGCCGCGAAAATCATTACCCATTTTGTCAATCTCATCAAGAAGCATAAGCGGATTGTTACTTTTTGCAAGCTTCATAGCATTCATAATGCGTCCGGGCATTGAGCCAATGTATGTCTTTCTATGGCCGCGTATATCCGATTCGTCACGTACTCCGCCAAGTGAGATTCTTACATAATTTCTGTTAAGTGCTTCTGCTATTGATTTTGCAATAGAGGTCTTACCCACTCCGGGAGGGCCTACAAAGCACAAAATCGGCGACGGTACGTTTTTGGCAAGCTTTCTTACAGAAAGATATTCGAGCACTCTTTCTTTCACTTTGTCAAGTCCGTAATGCTCCTCGTTCAAAATTCTTTCTGCCTTTTTTATGTCAAATCTCTCTTTCGTTGATACGTTCCAGGGCATTTCCAAAACCGAATCAAGATAATTGCGTATAACCGCAGCGTCAGGTGAACCGGAAGGCTGCTTTAAAAGGCGCTGCAGTTCTTTTGTCAGCTTTTCTTTAATATCTCCTGTAAGCTGTGCCTTTTCAATTTTTTTGTTGTATTCAGCTATTTCACCATTTATTCCCTCTTTGTCGCCAAGCTCATCAGAAATAACCTTTAACTGCTCTCTAAGATAATATTCACGCTGGTTTTTATCGATCTGTGATTTAACTTTTTCGGAAATATTTTGTTCAAGCCTTATAATTTCAATTTCATTTTTAAGTATGGCGATAAGACGTGTAACTCTGTCGAATACTCCATCGGTTTCCAAAATAATCTGCTTATCCGTATACCTTAACGATATATTCGATGTTATTACATCGGTAATTTTTGATATATCATCAATTGCCATAATCGACATCATCGATTCAGAATTTATCTTATTATTAAACGAAAAATACTGCTCAAAAGTAGCGCGAAGCTGACGCAAAAGAGCATCTGCTATAATCTGGTCTTCAATCTCGTCTTTTATTTCTTCTATACAAGAGATAAAGTATGGTTCCTCGGATACAACAGTGTCAATTCTCGCTCTGCAAATACCTTCAACAAGTATTCTTACAGAATCGCCCGGAAGCTTTACAACCTGCTTTATCTTTGCTATTGTTCCAACCTTATACAAATCCTCTTCAACAGGAAAGTCTATTTCGACATCCTTTTGAGCAACCAAAAAAATCGTTTGATCATTCGCCATAGCCGCTTCAAGTGCTTTTACGGATTTTTCTCTGCCAACATCAAAATGAGTAATCATATATGGAAAAACAACAATTCCGCGCATTGCCATTGTTGGAAGTTGGTTGTATTCAATTTTATCAATATCGCTATAATTTATATTGTCAGACATATGCTTTCTCCTTTGTTTTTTTACATATAATATTATACGCTATTTTTCTTGTGTTTACAAGTGTTTTATAAAATATGTATTCACATAAAAACAGCGCCCAAACCCGAGCGCTGTTAAATGTTTTATTGTTAGCCAATATCTCTGTCGGCCATTTTTTTGCTTTTAGCAGATGAAGTGCTTTTTCTGCTTTTTGGCTGCTCGCTGCGAATGATTTCGGGAGCAGCACCGTTTAATACAGTATCCTCGTGTATAATACAACGTTCGATAGTATCATCAGATGGAATTTCAAACATAATATCCATCATAATTTCCTCTACGATTGAACGAAGTCCGCGCGCACCTGTGTTAAGCTCGCCTGCTCTGTCCGCTATTGCCTCGATCGCTTTGCGCTCAAATTCAAGATACACATCATCCATATCAAATAACTTTTGATATTGCTTTACAAGTGCATTTTTAGGCTCTGTAAGAATTCTTACAAGTGCCTCGCGGTCAAGGCTATCAAGCGTTGCTATAATTGGCAAACGACCTATAAACTCAGGTATCAAACCAAACTTGAGCAAATCCTGCGGTGTAATATTTTTAAGTGTCTTTCCAAGGTCAAGCTCTTTTTTGCTTTCAACCTTTGCGCCAAAACCAATCGAATTTTTGCCTGTGCGGTCATTGATAATTTTATCAATTCCGTCAAAAGCACCGCCGCATATAAACAATATGTTCGTTGTATCTATTTGTATTAACTCCTGATGAGGATGCTTTCTGCCACCCTGAGGCGGAACAGAGGCAACCGTTCCTTCAAGAATTTTTAAAAGTGATTGCTGAACTCCTTCACCACTGACATCGCGTGTGATTGATACATTTTCTGATTTCTTTGAAATCTTATCAATTTCATCTATATAAATAATGCCGCGCTCAGCCATATCGATATCATAATCAGCGGCCTGTATAAGCTTTAAAAGAATATTTTCAACGTCCTCGCCCACATAACCTGCTTCGGTAAGCGAGGTTGCATCAGCTATTGCAAATGGAACATTCAAAATCTTAGCAAGCGTTTGCGCAAGAAATGTCTTACCCGAACCGGTAGGTCCTAAAAGTAGTATATTACTTTTTTGAAGCTCTACATCATCAATGTGATTTTCGTGTTCTATACGCTTATAATGATTGTAAACAGCCACAGACATAGCTTTTTTTGCCTGCTCCTGCCCTATTACATACTGGTCAAGGATTTCTTTGATTTTTTTCGGCTTTGGAACATTTTCCAAATCAACTTCCATAGAATCAATGTCATATTCGCCATCAATCACGCTTTGACACAGCGAAATACACTCGTTACAAATATAGACTCCTGGACCTGCAACAAGCTTTTTCACACTTTCCTGTGGCTTACCACAAAAAGAGCATCTTAATTGTTTTGTATTATTGTTTGATGTCGTTTTGTTACCGGACATTGTTTCACCTCTTTATAGGAAAATCAAAATAAGAAAATTATGCCTTGCGCGAAATTACCTCATCAATAAGACCATAAGCCTTCGCTTCCTGAGCGCTCATAAAGTTGTCGCGCTCAGTATCAAGCTGAATCTTTTCAAGCGGTTGACCTGTTCTTTCGCTTAAAATGTTATTTAAGGTGTCACGTATTTTTATGATTCTGTCAGCATGAATTTTAATATCAGTAGCCTGACCCTGCATGCCGCCAAGTGGCTGATGAATCATAATTTCACTATTAGGAAGAGCGAAACGTTTACCCTTTTGTCCTGCTGCAAGAAGGAAAGCTCCCATGCTTGCTGCCATACCGATACAGATTGTTGATACATCGCACTTAATGTATTGCATAGTATCATAAATTGCCATACCGGCTGTAATTGAGCCACCGGGACTGTTTATATAAAACTGGATATCTTTATCAGGGTCTTCACTTTCAAGGAAAAGCAATTGTGCAACAACGAGCGAGGCAGTTACATCATTTACCTCTTCACCTAAAAACACAATTCTTTCTTTAAGCAAGCGCGAAAAAATATCATACGCACGTTCACCGCGATTGGTTTGCTCAATAACTGTAGGTACTAAACTCATATTCATAACGTTTCACTCCTGTCATTATATATTATACTGTTAAAATCTTGGATTACTCCTCAGTAGCTTCACCGCTTGCCATAGCAAGTAATGCCTCAATAGTTTTGTTTGTTATAATATCCTTTTTAAGATCTTCTTCGTTTATGAAACTCTTAATCTTATCAACGTCCATTTTGTACTGCTCAGCAAGTTTTTTGTACTCTTTTGTAACGTCGTCCTTAAGAGCCTTGATCTTTTCTTTCTTAGCCATAGCTTCAATAGCAAGCATACCTTTAACCTGCTTTTCTGCCTGCTCTTTAAACTGACCTCTGAAAGTAGCCATATCCATACCTGCATATCCAAGGTACTGCTCAACGCTCATACCCTGATATGAAAGACGCATTTCAAAATCACGAACAAGCTCATCTATACGATTTTCGTACATAATTTCCGGAATTTCAGCCTTCATTTTTGAGATAATAAAATCTATTACGTCATTTTCAAATTCCTGCTTAGCACGTCTTTCGTTGTTTTCTTCAAGCTTTGCCTTGATATCATTTTTAAGCTCATCAAGTGTATCAAATTCGCTTACATCTTTTGCAAATTCATCATCAAGCTCAGGAAGCTCTTTAGCTGTTATACTGTGAAGCTTAACCTTGAACAATGCCGGCTTGCCTGCCAAATCAGGTGCGTGATACTCTTCAGGGAAAGTAACGTTTACATCAACTTCATCACCAATGTTTGCACCGATAAGCTGATCCTCAAAGCCCGGGATAAACTGACCCGAACCAAGCGTAAGGTTGAAGTTTTCGCCCTTACCACCTTCAAATGCAACGCCATCTACAAAACCTTCAAAGTCGATAACAACAACATCATCTTTCTGCGCAGCACGGTCCTCAACTGTGATTACACGTGCATTCTGATTCTGACGGCTCTTAAGCTCATTTGCAATATCCTCATCAGTTACAGGATACTCAGGCTTTTTGGCATCTATTTTATCAAATTTGCTTATTTTAACATCAGGCTTTACTGTAACCTTTGCTGTCAAAACAAGATTAAGTTCATCTGTCGGGAATTGTTTAATATCAACATCCGGACGTGATACAGGCTCAATCTTAGCTTCTTTCAAAGCTGCCTCATAGGCATCGGGAAATACAAAATTGATAGCATCATCATAGAAAATCTCTTTTCCGTACATGTTTTCAATGATTTTTCTCGGTGCTTTTCCTTTACGGAAACCGGGGATGTTGATGCTTTTTACGTTCTTTATGTACGAACGCTGCATAGCAGATTCGAAATCTTCTTTGCTTACTTCGAATTCAAGCTCAACTACGTTTGTTTCTAACTTTTCAACCTTAACACTCATTTTTTATCTTGCCTCCAAATTTAATTTAGACGATTTTGCTTTTGCAATCTAAATAGTCATTAAAATATTATAGCATATTTATAAAAATTTGCAACCTTTTTTTGAAAAAATCTTTATTTAATAAGCATTTTTGGCGTAAATTCCAAATAATCACATGAAACGAGGTCAAATTTTATACCTTTATACTCACCCGTGAAGGCATAATTTTTCGCATCACCATGAAGATGACCATACAATACGTGTGAAACACCATATTTTTGCATAAGCTCACAAAACGCTTCATCGGGCTTTTGCGGGTTTGAAAACGGCGGATAATGTGTAAAAAATATAATTTGTTTCGGGTTGTTTTTTATAGCCTCTGCAAGAGAAAGCTCTGCCCTGCCAAGCTCGCGCAAATAAATTTTTTCGTCCTCACCTGTAAATGATGATGCACCCGGGCACAGCCAAAACCGAGTTCCGCATATAGCACAATCATCATAAGAAAAAAAGTTGTTTTGCAAAAAATGTATATTGCTGTATGCATTGTCGCTTACAAAACGCCTTAGCTTGCTTACTGTATCCCACCAATAATCATGATTGCCTTTTAAAAGTATCTTTATACCAGGCAGGCTATTTAAAAATTCAAAATCCTCCTTTGATTCATCAAGATGCATCGCCCAGCAAAAATCGCCCGGCATAACAACATAGTCATCATCTGATACAATTTCACGCCAGTTTTTTTCAAGCTTTTCTATATAGTTTTCCCATACTCCGCCAAAAACATCCATCGGCTTATCAACGCCGAGCGAAAGATGTAAATCGGATATACAAAAAAGTGCCATAACTCTCTCCGTTCAAATATAATATCTGCAAGTATATTTTATGCATTATTATACATTATTTTGAATGTTGTTTTAACAAATCATTCTTTATATCCCAAAGCTTTTGCGATAAGTCAACATAATAGTTGTGTGGATTTTCAAAACGTTTAACCTCGTCCCAAAGTGTATCAATCTGCTGCTTACAGAAGGCTTTTATATCTTCAAGCTCAGGGCTTTCGTATACGCACTCCCCTTTGTCAAAAATCTTTACAAGCAATGGCTTTGCATAAAAATCTTCAACAACCTTTCTTTTCCATATATGCTCAGGGTCAAAAATCTCGTACGACTGAGAATTATCAATCTGCTCGTCGTGAAGCGTAATTACGTCCGCAATCGCCTTGTCATTTTCCTTTGAAAACAGTCTGTAAACCTGTTTAAAACAAGGTGTAGTAATTTTTGTAACGTTTTCACTGAGTTTTATTTTAGGAACGATTTTTCCGTCTTCTTCAACTCCGCAAAGCTTGTATACTCCACCAAATACCGGTTCCGATCTTGATGTAATAAGTCTTTCGCCTACACCGAAAGAGTCTATTTTTGCACCCTGCATAAGCGTATCTCGTATAATAAACTCGTCGAGCGAGTTTGATGCAACTATTTTGCAGTCTTCAAAGCCTGCATCATCAAGCGTTTTTCTCGCTTTTTTTGACAGATAGGTTATATCTCCGCTGTCAATGCGTATTCCTTTTGGCCTTTTGCCCATTGGCAATAACACATCATTAAAAACCTTGATTGCGTTTGGAATACCGCTTTTTAATACGTTATATGTGTCTACAAGCAGCGTGCAATCATTTGGATACGTCTTTGCATACGCGGCAAAAGCGTCGTATTCATTGTCAAAAAGCTGTATCCAGCTATGCGCCATAGTTCCAAGCGCCGGCACACCATATTTGCGTTCAGCAATAGCGCACGCAGTTCCCGAGCAGCCTGCAATATAAGACGCGCGTGCACCCATAATTGCAGCATTGTAGCCCTGTGCACGCCTTGAACCAAATTCCATTACAGGTCTTCCGTCGGCAGCACGCACAATTCTGTTTGCCTTTGTCGCAATAAGGCTTTGGTGGTTTACGGTAAGAAGTATCATTGTTTCTATAAACTGCGCTTGTATAACAGGGCCTCGCACAGTCACGATTGGCTCGCCAGGAAAAATAGGAGTGCCTTCCGGGATTGCCCATACATCGCACGCGAATTTAAAATTTCGAAGATAATTTAAAAACTCATCACAGAATATATTTTTTGCGCGCAAAAATTCGATATCTTCATCGTTAAAGGTCAAATCCTTTAAATATTCAATAAGCTGCTCAACACCTGCCATAACAGCAAAGCCGCCACCATCAGGTACTTTGCGAAAGAACATATCAAAATACGCTATTTTATCTACAAAACCATGCTCAAAATAGCCATTTGCCATTGTAAATTCGTAAAAATCGGTAAGCATTGTTAAATTTTCTTTATTCATAAAATATATCGCCTTCTTTATAGTTTTTGTGTCAGCATTATGCTTTTTTCAGATTTGCAAACATTGCCATCAGATTCTTTATTTCGCCGTTTTCAAACTCAATTGAAACCTTGTTGTCGTTTCCAAGCGGCGTTATTGACAACACCTTACCCTTTCCAAACTTTTTATGAACTACAACATCTCCTACGCCGTAGTCAAGCGCTGTCGGTGCAGATGATTTTCGTATATCAAACGCATTAAACAAGCTTGCCTTTGTTGCATTTTCAAATTTTTCAATAACGCTTCGTGCGTTTGATTTTGATGAATACGAATCAAGATTATACGTTTGAGCAGGCTTTTTCCTTTTTGAACCAAATTCCATTATAAGCTCAGGCGGAATTTCTTTTACAAATCTCGATACTGACGGATATGACGTTTGTCCAAATAACATACGGGTTTGTGCTTTTGTAAGATAGAGCATTTGCTTAGCGCGTGTGATTGCAACATAACACAAACGACGCTCCTCTTCTATTTCGTCTTCGTCGATAATAGAACGAGTCCCCGGGAAAAGTCCCTCCTCCATTCCCGCAATAAACACAACAGGAAATTCGAGTCCTTTTGCAGAATGTATCGTCATAAGTACAACACTTGGTTGGTCCTCGTCATAGTTATCTATGTCCGAAATAAGCGACACGCTTTCAAGAAAATCAGAAAGCGACGGCTCTTCTGCTGTGTTTTCATACTCTTTTACAACAGACATAAATTCATCAAGGTTCTCAAGCCTTCCCTGTGCCTCAATTGAATTTTCAAGTACTAACGCTTGCTTATATGAGCTTTTTTCAAGCACCAGCTCAACAAAATCAGTAAGACGCATATCCTCTTTTGCACGTCTTAGTGTGTCAATCATAAGTGTAAAGTCATCAAGCTTTACACTCGCTCTTTGCAGCTCCGAATAAAGATTTGCGTCTTTGATTACGTCATACATACTCGAATTTATACTGTCTGCAATATCCTGAGCGTGATTAAGTGTAGTTTGCCCTATACCACGCTTTGGCTCGTTGATAATTCTTTTAAGGCTGACAGAATCGGCAGGGTTTTGAATAACACGAAGATACGCTATAATGTCCTTTATTTCCTTTCTGTCATAAAAACGAAGACCTGCAAGTACTCTGTATGGTATGCCCTGCTTTAAAAGCATTTCTTCGAGCACACGCGACTGTGCATTTGTGCGATAAAGGATTACGAAATCAGAAAAGTTTCTTTCACACTCCGATACCTTTCTGTCAATTTCGCGTGCAATAAATCGAGCCTCGTCGTGCTCGTTTTCTGCATCGTAAAAATAGATTTTATCGCCTTCCTCGCCGCTTGTCCACAAATTTTTGCCTTTTCTTTTTCGGTTGTGAGAAATAACATCGTTTGCAGCGTTTAATATGTTTTGAGTCGAGCGATAATTCTGCTCGAGCTTTATCACTCTTGCATCGGGAAACTCTTTTTCAAAATCGAGAATATTGCGGATATTGGCACCTCTGAATTTATATATACTTTGGTCATCATCACCAACAACACACAAATTTCTTCTTGCCGCTGATAAAAGCGATACAAGTCTGTATTGAGCATTATTTGTGTCCTGATACTCATCAACCATAATATAGTGAAATTTTTTTTGATAATATTCAAGTACATCGGGGTTTTCTTCAAAAAGCCTTACGGTGTTTACTATAATATCATCAAAATCAAGCGCATTATTCGCCTTTAATATATTCTGATATGCGCTGTAAAGCTTCGCAATGTTGCTTAATCGAAAATCGCCTGCATTTTGCTCGCCATACTCCTCAGGTCCAATCAAATCGTCCTTCGCATTACTGATTTGTGCGAGTACACTTCTCGGCTTAAAGTTATCGTCTGATAAATTAAGCTGCTTTAGACAGTCTTTTATAACCGTTTGTGAATCTGCCGAGTCATATATAACAAAGCTGCTCTCATAACCAAGTCGTGTTATGTAGCGACGCAGAATTTTTACGCACATTGAGTGAAAGGTCGAAACCCATATGTCGCCTGCGCTTTCGTCAAAAAGTCGTTCTACGCGCGTTTTCATTTCGTTTGCTGCTTTATTTGTGAATGTGATTGCCAAAATGTTATAGGGGCGCACGCTTTTTTGTGTAAGCAAATATGCAATTCTGTTTACAAGCACGGTTGTTTTTCCGCTGCCTGCTCCCGCAAGAATAAGAAGCGGCCCTTCTGTATGCATAACCGCCTCCTTTTGCATGTCGTTAAGCCCCGAAAACAAATTGTCGCAAATTGGTTCGCTCATTATGTCTTTTTCCTCCAAAAATTGTTTTAATCCAGCTTATCAATTTCATCAAGCCAAAGCTTTGACGATGCATCGCTCGGCATTTTAAAGTCGCCACGTGGTGAAAATGTTACGCTTCCCGTTTTTGGTCCGTCAGGAAGACATGAACGCTTAAACTGCTGCGAGAAAAAGCGTCTGTAAAACACCTTCATCCAATATAATATCTGTTTTTTTGAGTATTCCCCATCATATGCATATGCGCACATATCATAAATTTTTGACGGCGCAAAACCAAAACGCACCATATAGTACAAGAAGAAGTCGTGTAAATCGTACGGTCCTACCAAATCCTCTGTTTTTTGCGCAATAACCCCGTCTTTGTCAGCCGGAAGAAGCTCAGGACTTACGGGCGTATCAAGAATATCATATAAAACCTTGCGTAGTTTTTCATTTTCTGTCATATCTGCGCAGTATTTTACTATGTGTCGCACAAGAGTTTTCGGTACAGAAGCGTTGACTGCGTACATAGACATATGGTCACCGTTATATGTCGCCCATCCAAGTGCAAGCTCGGATAAATCGCCCGTGCCCACTACAAGTCCCCCGCATCTGTTTGCAATATCCATCAAAACCTGTGTGCGCTCTCTCGCCTGCGAGTTTTCGTATACAACGTCATAGTTGTCCTCGCTTTGTCCTATATCTTCAAAATGCTGTTTTACCGATTTTGTAATATCAACTGTTTCAAGCGTTACTCCAAGAGCTTCGCATAAAAGCTCTGCATTTGAGCGTGTACGCTTTGTTGTGCCAAAACAAGGCATTGTAACTGCAACTATGTCAGAAAAATCTCTTTTGAGAAGCTGCATAGTTTTGTGCATAACCAAAAGAGCAAGACACGAATCAAGTCCGCCTGATATTCCGACAACAGCCTTTTTTGAACCTGAATGTTCAAGGCGTTTTTTCAGTCCCATACTTTGTATTGCAAGGATTTGTGCACATCTTTTTTTAAGCTCTTTGTTGTCTTCGGGAACAAACGGCCTTTTTTCAATCGTTCTTGTAAGCTTTGTTTTTGAAAGCTTCATATCAAATTCGATGTGTTCATATCCTTCGGTGTAGTCGAAATACATATCTGCTGCTTTGATGCGTTCGCTTATAAGCTTATCCACATCTATTTCGCTATGAATAATTTCGGTTTCAAAAAGCTTGCTCTCGTTTAATATATTGCCGTTTTCGCATATAATATTATGTCCTGCGAAAACCATATCTGTTGTGGACTCGCCGTTTCCTGCATCAGCGCATACATAGCCACACACAAGACGTGCCGATTGAGCTTTTACCATCAGATTAGTGTATTCTTGTCTGCCAATTATATGAGCGTTTGCGCAAAGATTGGCTATAATCGTAGCACCTGCCATTGTGTGAGCTTGTGAAGGCTGTGTTTGTGCATATAAATCATTTCCTATTTCGACACCGACACTAAACCAAGGCAAATCAGAGCACGAAAAAATCACCTTTGTGCCAAACGGACATTTTGTGTCAAAAATCTCAATCTTCTCATTATCCTTTGGCGGTGCACAAAAATATCTGCTTTCATCACTTGAAATATTTGTTTTGGGAATTAGCGCAAGAAGTTTACCGCTATGCATTACAGCGGCACAATTATATAGCTTCATATTATGCATCACAGGCAAACCAACAACGCAGAGTATATCAAGTCCTCTGGTGCGTTTTAAAATGCTTTTGAGCGCCGTCAAAGCCGAATCAAGAAGAGTTTTCTGAAAAAACAAATCACCACAAGTATACCCTGTTATGCAAAGCTCGGGAAAAACAACAAGCTTTGCGCCCGTGCTTGCCGCCTCCTTGATTTTCGCTATAATATTTTCAGCATTATACACAGTATCGGCAACTTTTATATCACCAGCCACTGCTGCTGTTTTTATAAAACCATTTTTCATGCCCGCTCATTCCTTTTTTATCTTATAGTTTGTATATAGCTTTACTTTGTTATTCACTAAATTATACCATTAAAAAAATAATAATTCAATACAGATATTGAAAAAAGCGGACATAGTCCGCCTTATTTCTTTATGTATAAATTATTTATTGATTACGCAATATTTTTGCATATAGCCTTCCATTGCCAAAGCTACGCTTGCATATTCGTCTTTTTCTTTCAAATATTCATGAATATCTACTACATCTATGATTGCATGAACGTTTATGCCAAACTCATCTCTTACCTCATCTGTAACTGCTTTTTCGGGATTTTGACCATATTCGCATCTATTTACAGAAATAAACATATCATTTACCGAAACTTTTGCTGCAGCCTTCAATATTGGGAGAGTTTCACGAAGTGCTGTTCCTGCTGTGATAACGTCCTCAACTATTATGATTTTATCATTATCTTGCGGCTTATATCCAACAATGCTTCCGCCTTCGCCATGGTCTTTGACTTCCTTGCGGTTGTAGAAATACGGCTTGTCAATACCATGCTCTGCATAAAGCGCGCCTGCTGCTCCTGCTGCGAGCACTATTCCCTTGTATGCAGGTCCAAAAAGTGCGTCGAAGTCATCACATACACAACTGTGTATCAAATCAGCATAAAACTTTGAAAGACGGGCAAACTGCGCTCCTGTTTTATAATTGCCTGTGTTTACAAAGTACGGTGTGTTGCGACCGCTCTTTGTAACAAAATCTCCGAACCTGAGCACATCTGCGCTCATCATAAACTCAATAAATTCTCTTTTTGCTGATGTTAACATAATAATTCTCTCCATTTCTGTATTTTATATTAAGAATGTATAATTTAGATACCAAACTTTTTAGCATCAGGCTCATGTGAAGTTTGGCAGCAGAATTATACATTAACTGAATACTCCTTTTTAAATCCATGTGCCCCATAAATTTGCCATTTTCCTACACCAAGCCTTTGCATGATTGCCTTTCGTTCCTCTGCACAAAGCTC
>SVKA01000006.1 GCA_015068725.1 Oscillospiraceae bacterium
TTTTATGGGAAATCATCCTATTGATGGTCTTATGTCCACAGCAATGCAAAACATTAAAGAAATGGTAGACGTTGACACTATTGTCGGCGCACCGGTAGAATCACCTGACGGCAGCGTGATAATTCCAATTTCACGTGTAGCTTTCGGCTTTGCGGCAGGCGGCAGCGAATTTGGTAAAAAGCCAAATGAAGCTGATGCAATGTTTGGCGGCGGCTCAGGTGGCGGTGTTTCAATTTCTCCGGTAGCTTTTATGGTTGTAGGTCAGGGTCAGATTAAGCTTTTGCCAATCGGTGCAAACCTTACTCCCGTTGACAGAATACTTGACTTTATTCCGGGACTTATCGAAAAAATAAATGATAAGTTTGGTCATAAAAAGGTTGAGAAGGTTGACAAGAAAAAGCCTGTAACTGTTGAGGCGGTTTTCAACGACTAAAAGAAATTAAAGCGTATGCAACTACTGGCATACGCTTTAATATTTTCTATATGTTATCTTATCCGGCAAAATTTATTCTTTTTGTTTTTTCTTGCTTTCTGTAATGAAGCGGCGTCATCTTTTCATATTTTTTAAATATATCATTAAAACGTTGTTGGCTTGAAAAACCGATTTCTTTTGCGATATCATTGATTTTCTGGTCAGTATTTGCCAAAAGGTCCTTTGCAGCATCAATGCGAACATTCAAAAGATATTTTTTCGGGCTTATGCCGAATTCGTCCTTGAAGGTGTGAGCAAAGTAGCTTTCGCTCAAAAATATGTATCCGGCTACGTCAGAAAGTGATAGCTCTCTGCTGTAATTTGCATTTATATATTCTTTTGAAATGTTTAAAAGCTCTTTAAGCTTTACGCTGCGACTTCTGATGCTTTGCTCCCACTCTTGTTTAAGATTGCGGCTTATTAAAATAAACAGCTCCATTATCATAAGGTAGCACAAATAATCGCTCCATATCTGCTGACGGTCGTGCTCACGCAGTATGCGGTTTAGCACACCGACAATTTCGTTTTTGCGATTTAGTTTAAGGTTTATAAAAGCCGTAGATTCATCATTTACAAATTCGATAAAATCTGTGAGCGATAAATCAGATGCGTGTCCGTCTGTTGTGCTTGTAAATTTAAAGCTAAGCACAAAAAATTCGCATCCGCCTTTTGAACGGACAATAAATTTATGTGCCTGATGAGGCTTTATTATGATTATATCGTTTACGCTCATTGGTACGTCTGTGCCTGCAACCTGAAAAACAGCTTCGCCACGCTTAAAATATACCATTTCAAAGTGGTCGTGATAATTTACATCCATTGACCAGCTTGTATCGTGGATTTTTTCTATTGTTTTAACTATTACAGGTAAAAAAGCTTGTGCACCAAAAAGCGATTCCCATGTGCGTGGAAGCTTTGCGCCGGGCATATTTTCCATACTATCACACCCCATAGTTTATATATTTATATTATAACTATTATAAACCGCTTTTTCAACATAAAAATTAATAAATTAACAAAATTCGTTAAAATTGACGATTGATAATACTGATTTTTATATTTGTAATATGCAGCTTTTAAGGTAAAATCTATATATTTTGTTTACAAATTCAAATAATTTGATATAATGATATAAAGAGTTGTGTTTATGGAAGGTTGGTTTAGTAAAGAAAATGGTACAACACAAACAATTTGGTAAAAAAATACTTGATATCATTGACCCTGTGTTAGTATGCCTTTGTATAGCAGCATCAATTTTGGGTATTGTTGCAATTTTTTCAGCTACATACAGTATGGGCACATACAGACTTGTTATAGTGCAAAGCTGTGCACTTGTGGTCGGCGTTATCGCTATGCTTTGTATAAGCCGCGTCGATTATGAGCTATGGGGTGAGGCGACAAAGCTTATATATATAGGAAATGTAATTCTTTTGGTGCTTGTGCTTTTTATCGGCATGGGACGTGATACAACGGGTACAAAGGGTTGGATTGATATGGGACCGGTAAGTCTTCAGCCCGCAGAATTTGTAAAGCTTGGGTTTATTTTGACGTTTGCAAAGCATCTTCAAGCGGTAAAGAATGACGTAAATTATATTCCAACACTTATTTTGCTTACGCTTCATATGGGAGTGATTGTCGCTCTCATTCTTCTTCAGCCTGATGCAGGTACGGCGATGGTGTTTGTATTCATATTTTTGTCGATGCTTTTTGCGGCGGGCTTTAGCTATAAATATCTCGCTGTTGGAGCGATAGCATTTGTGATTGCGGCGCCGATTTTCTGGTACTTTAAAGAAAGCTTTTTATCAACGTATCAGATTAACCGTTTTTTAGTGTTTTTTGACCCTTATCGCGACCCGACGGGAGCAGGCTATAACGTAATTCAGTCTGAAATTTCAATCGGTTCGGGGCAGCTTGCGGGGCAGGGCTTCTTGCAGGGAAGTCAAAATCAGCTTGAATACCTACCTGCAAAGCATACCGACTTTATATTTGCAACGATAGGCGAGGAGTGGGGGTTTATCGGCGCGATTGTTGTTGTGGCACTTTTAGCGTTTATTATTATGCGCTGCCTTCTGATTGCGCGCAAGGTAAATGACGATTTTGGTTGCTTTATATGTGTGGGAATTGCGTCGATGTTTGCTTTTCATATGATTGAAAATATAGGAATGTGTCTGCAGCTTATGCCTGTTACGGGTATACCGCTCCCGTTTTTCAGCTATGGAGGCTCATCGCTTCTAACAAGTCTTATGGCAATAGGATTTGTCAATTCTGTCAGCAGGCGAACGCGGGGACTAAATTTTTAAATAGTATAAATAAAAAAGAAGAACTAAAAAGTTCTTCTTTTTTTGTACTTACATAAGCTCATCAAAACTGTATATATATTTATCAGCTGTTTTAATTATTTTATCCTTATCTTTTTTTGAATATTCCTCATACACGCCAACAGTATAAAATCCGGCGCTTTTTGCGCTGTTTATGCCCGAATAAATATCTTCAAAAACAACGCATTTTTCAGGAGTTGCGCCGAGTTTTTTGGCTGCGAGAAGATAAATATCCGGAAAATCCTTTCCGCGCGAAACTTCATCTGCGTGTGTAATAGCGTCAAATAAATCATATATACCAAGATTTTTTAGTGCAGGTATATAAATTTCAGGGTCCGATGCCGTCGCTATACCAAGCTTTACGCTATTGTTTTTAAGGAGGTTTAAATATTTTTGCGCGCCAGGCTTCATTTTTACGTTGCTTTTATATTCTCTAAGCGCAAGCATATTCCATTCAGCAATCAAATCCTGTGGTGTGTCAGACAAAGAAAAGCGCTTTATAGTATACTCGGCAGTTTGCATAACACCCATCGGGTTAATTATATCCATATAATCATCGGGCACCTCAATCCCGCGGCGTCCGAGAAAATTTTTATCAACCTCGTCCCATACCCACAACGAATCGAGCAGTGTTCCGTCCATATCGAAAATTGCACCTTTAAAATCTCTCATTGTTTTACTCCTGTTTAATAATCTGTGCTTCTATAATAACACATTTTTATTCGTTTGTGAATATGATTTTATAAAAAAACACAGATGACCTTAGTCATCTGTGTTTTCTATGTTTAAATAGCCTTATACACCAGAATATGCCGAGAATCCACCGTCAACGGGAATTACAACACCTGTAACAAACGCGGATTGTTCGTTGTCAACAAGGAACAAAAGTGTGCCGAGAAGATCCTCGGGTACACCAAAACGCTTCATTGGTGTTGCGTTCAAAATCTTGTGCGAACGCTCGGTATAGCTGCCGTCCTCGTTTGTAAGAAGAGCTTTGTTCTGCGCTGTGAGGAAAAATCCGGGCGCGATTGCGTTTACACGAATTCCCGTCTTGGCAAAGTGTACTGCAAGCCACTGTGTAAAGTTTGATATAGCAGCCTTTGCACCCGAGTATGCAGGTATTCTTGTAAGCGGGCAAAACGCATTCATTGACGAAACGTTGAGGATAATACCATCCTCGTTTCTTGCCATATCCTCTGCAAAAACCTGTGTCGGAAGAAGTGTTCCAAGAAAGTTTAGGTCAAATACAAAACGGATACCATCGGGGTCTAAATCAAAGAATGATTTTACAGCCTCGTCGTCTATATCGCCCGGCTCGTATGTGTCCTTTTGTGTCGAGCCTTTGGGATTATTTCCGCCGGCACCATTTATAAGAACATCAACCTTACCAAGCTTTTCATTTACAATCTTCTTTGCTTCTACCAAAGAATCACGAACCAAAACGTTGCAGCCAACTGCGATAGCGTTTCCGCCGTTTTGGTTTATTTTTTCTGCAACCTTTGCTGCTGCCTGCTCATTTAAGTCAAGCAGTGCAATCTTTGCGCCGCATGCGCCAAGTGCTTTTGCAAATTCGCTGCACAAGATACCGCCTGCGCCTGTGATAACGCAAACCTTGCCGCCTAAATCAACTTTTCTCATGCCTTGCCACCAGCCTTTGCGTTTTTGTCAATAGCTTCCCAAAGACCGTTTATGTAAGTCGCACCGAGAGCTCTGTCAAAAAGACCATAACCCGGACGGCCCTTTTCGCCCCATATCATACGACCGTGGTCAGGACGAACGTACATATCAAAGCCTATTTCACTCATTGCCTTCATAATTTCATACATATCAAGCGAGCCACACGATGAAAGGTGAGCTGACTCCTCGAAGCAATGGTCATCTGTAATTTTGATGTTACGAAGGTGAATAAAGTGTGCTCTGTCGCCATATTTGCGGATAATTGCCGGCAAATCATTTGCAGGCGATGCACCAAGGCTGCCTGTGCAAACTGTAAATCCGTTGTTGATGCTTGGGCAGATTTCTATCATTTTATCATAGCTGTCAGCACCTGTGATGATGCGCGGAAGACCAAAAATCGGCCACGGCGGATCATCGGGGTGTATAGCCATTTTCATATCAACCTCGTCGCATACAGGGATGATAGCGTTAAGGAAGTATGCAAAGTTTTCCCAGAGCTTGTCTGCGTCGATGTCTTTATACTCATCTAAGAGCTTGTTAAGACCATCCTTTGTATAGCTCGAATCCCAACCGGGAAGCGACAAATCAGATGTGCGCGGGTTCATAGCGTCAACCTCTGCCTGTCTGAAAATAAGTGCGCTTGAATTGTCGTCAAGCTTGTAGTCAAGGTCCGAACGGAGCCAGTCAAAAACAGGCATAAAGTTATAGCAGATAACCTTTATACCATATTTTGCAAGATTTCTTATTGTCTGGCAATAATTAGCAAGATATCTGTCGCGCGACGGTTTGCCGAGCTTGATATCCTCGTGCACGGGTACGCTCTCGATTACATCGAGCTTAAGACCTGCGTCCTCAACTTTTTTTACGAGTGCGGCAATGCTGCCTTCATCCCACACTTCGCCAACGGGAATATCGTAAATTGCGCTTACGATAGAATACATACCGGGAATCTGGCGTATGTACTCAAGTGTTACCGGGTCAGAATCGCCATACCAGCGAAATGACATTTTCATAATACTTCACAATCCTTTCTGTCTAAAAATATTATTTTTGTTGTTTTATATATGTACGCGTAGCGTCATAATACTTATTTGTAGCCTAATTTTTTAAGATTGTTATAACTGATTTCGAGAGCTTTAATCGGGTCATCGTCTGTCCAGTATCTGTCCTGCTCTACATATATATAACGAGGCTTTATCTCGTCGCATACAGCACATATTTCTTCCCAATCAAGATTTCCTTCGCCAACCTCACACATCTGAGGTGCATTGTCAACAATCTTTAAGTCCTTGTAGTGTACGCCGCCAACCATATCTTTGTATTTGCGCAAAAACTTTACGGGATTAATTCCTGCGTAGCTGAGCCAATATACATCGACCATAAGCTTGAAATTCTCATTTGCAGTTTCTAAAATATAATCCATAATATTTTTGCCGTCAATCTTTGTGAATTCAAAAGCATGATTGTGATATGTAAAGGTCATACCCTCAGTAGCAAGCTTGTCTGAAACCTCGTTTGCCTTTTTCATAAAGCTTAAAATGCCTTCCTTGCTTGTTCTCATTTCAGTTGGAAGCGAGCCAACGCCGGGCATCATACAATTATAGATTTTATGTTCCAAAATTACTTTTTCGATGTTATCATAAGAGTCAAAACTGATGTGATCACCTGTAAATTCAAAGCCTGTTTTTTGAGTTATTTCCTTAAGCTTTTCAGGTGCAATGTGATCCATTGCAGATTTTTGACCAAATGTGTAACCGATTTTTACAAGCTTGTCAATACTTGCCTCAAGCTCGGCATCTGTTTTTACATGGTCTCTGATTGTGTAAAGCTGTGCACCAATTTTTCTTTCCATTTTTATAAGCTCCTTTATAAAATAGTTAAAATTTTAATATGTACCTTCTGTATTTCCTACTTTACGATCTACATTTTTAACAACTGTGGAATTTGCAATCTTTTCGCACAACGCTTTATAAAAGCCCTCGTGGTCAAAGTTTTTAAGGTCAATCCATTTGCTTCCTTGCCATGCTGAATAATAAATTGCATTTGAGATTATCATTTCATTTATACCTTCAGGTCCGGGCGCGACAAGCTTGGCGCCGTTTAATATTGCATCTGCAAAGTTGTTAAGAAGGCGAGCGTGCTGCGGTGCAGGCATTGGCGGTACAGGAATTTCACATTTCCAACCCTCGGGCTTTCCGAATACGCCTTTAAAGTTTTTGTTAAATTCACGCTCGGACTCTACATTTCTCCAAAAAGTGATTTGCTCGTTTTCACAAACAATTTTACCCATATCGCACGAAATCTCAAGGCGGTTTGTTCCGGGAGCTTCACCGGTTGATGTTGTATATATACCAACAGTTCCGTTGTCATATTTAAAGAAAATAGATACGTCGTCGTCTACCTCGATATCGTAGTACTTACCAAAATCGCACATCGACAAAAGTGATGACGGCATACCAAAAAGCCACTGGATAATGTCAAGATTGTGAGGGTTCTGATTAATAATTACTCCGCCGCCCTCATCCTTCCATGTCGAGCGCCAGTTCGAGCTGTCATGGTAGCCCTGCGGTCTGTACCAGTCGGTAACAATCCAGACAAATTTTTTGATATGACCGAGTTGACCGCTATTTATAATCTCGCGAAGCTTTTCGAAATATGTACGCGTGCGCTGCTGAAAGCCTATGGCAAATACCTTGTTGGACTTTTCTGCCGCCTCGTTCATTTCAATAACCTGTTTTGTATAAACGCCCGCAGGTTTTTCGTTGTAAACGTTAAGGCCGTTTTCAAACGCTTCCATTACAAGTTTTGGATGGTCATAGTGGGGAACAGCTACAAGCACACTGTCAATAAGACCGCTTTTCATCATATCTGTAGCGTTGTCAAAAATTTTAACCGTTTCGGGCAGGTTTTCCTTGCACCAGGTGCGTCTTGCCTCTGAAACATCGCACACAGCAGTAAGCTCAACTTTCGGTGTGTGGCCATCTCTCATATTCTTCCAATGGCCTTCACCCATATTGCCCATACCGATAATGCCAAGTTTAATTTTATCCATAATTAATCCTCCTTCTATTTTACAATATAAATCAGATAGTTTCAAGTACTTTATTCAAAGAATTATATGCAAGTGTGAACGCATCGGGACCGTTTAGCTTGTTTTCGATAGCAGTTGTATCATCTTGAAGCGAAGCAAGGCCTGTAAAAAGGTTAAGATGCGGCTCGAGCGATAAAAAGCCATTGTATCCGTCATTTTTAAAGCGTGATAGAAGCTCGGGTATTTTGCCAAGGCCCATTCCCGCGGGAACAACCTTGCCCAAATCCGTAGCATCTTTTATGTGAATGTATACAACGTAGTCCTTTAATAGCTCATACGCCTCGGGATATGTTTGCTGGTTACACTCAACAAAGTTTGCAGGGTCAAATACTGCCTTTAAATTAGGTGAATTTACGCTGTCGAGCACATCCTTGCAGCGAGAAGCAATATCGCCGTAGATTTTCTTTTCGTTTTCGTGTAAAAGGATAATGTCTTCCTTTTCGGCAAGTGCACACATTTTCTTCATACGCACTATTACCTCATCGCGATACTTTGTTGCGTCTTCGTTCTGTGGAACCCAGAAGCTAAAAACTCTTATGTACTTGGTATCAAAGATTTTTGCAAGCTTTATAACGTGAGCAAGTAATTCAAGATGTGGCTCAAATGGTTCGTCAATTTTTATTTTTCCTATTGGCGAGCCTATCGATGATACGCTTATGCCATAGCTATCAGCGAGCTTTTTAACCTCCTGTGCTTCTTCTTCTGTAAGCTCGGAAATATTTTTGCCGTTTACACCACGGATTTCGAAATGTTTTATACCAAGCTTTGTAAGATGCTCAAACTGCTCATTAATATTTTCAGAGATTTCATCTGAAAAGCCTGATATTGTAAAATTGTTGTTCATAAATAAGTACCTCCCAAAATAAATAATATAACAATTATAATATATTTGATTTTGTAGAGAAATTCAAGACATATTATTGCAAAAATGATTAATTCTACAATTTTTGATGTGAATTTTACAAAAAAATAGCCACTGATATTTTATCAGCGACTATTTTAAGTTAAAAAACTTTATACATGCTTATTTACATATTTCAATATACTTTTCATACGCTTTATCCCACGCATCAGTATCCATAGGCTCATAGCGTACAAGGTCAAACGAATTTTCAACAACCTTGCGTGCATCTTCGAGTGAGTCAATTTCATCAAGCGCTACATACTGCATAAGCGCGTTTCCTATGCTCGTAGCTTCTACCGGACCTGCAATCACGGGAATTTTTGTTGCGTTTGCAATAAACTGGCACAAGATTTTACTTTGTGTTCCACCGCCAACGGCGTGTATTGCATCAATTTTTTCCGGAAGCATTGTCGAAATCTCTTTTACCGACTTTGCACATTCAAGAGCAAGACTTTCGATAATTGTGCGGTTAAGCTCGCCAAGCGTTTCGGGCTTTGGCTGATTTGTCATTTCGGCAAATTTTTCAATACGGCTAACCATATCTCCCGGACGCGAGAAAGCATCATAATTAGGATTGATAATGCACTTAAACGGCTGCGCGGTAACCGCAGCATCCTCAAGCTCCTGATATGAAACCTTAGTGCCTTTGCGTGCAAGCGCACGACGGCTTTCCTGCTGAATCCACAGTCCCATTATATTATGAAGAAAACGATATGTTCCAAAAACGCCGCCCTCGTTTGTGTAGTTATAAGCCTGACTCTGCTCGGTTATAATCGGCTCGTTTGTTTCCGCGCCGAGCAATAGCCATGTTCCACAGCTTATGTATAGATTTTTGCCCGGGTTACTCATCGGCGCAGCAACAACTGCGGATGCTGTGTCATGAGATGCAACGGCAATTACAGGCACGCTTTTAACACCAAGCTCTTCGCAGATTTCGTCGCTTAGATTACCGATAATTGTGCCCGGCATTACAATGTCTGCAAATTTGTTATCAAGCTCAAAGCTCTTTAAAAGCTCATCATCAAAATCACGCGCTTTTGCATTAAGCATCTGACTTGTCGATGCGATTGTGTATTCTGTTTTCTTTATGCCTGTGAGCATATAGTTAAACAAGTCGGGAACAAAGAGTGCACTGTCGGCAGCCGAAAATACCGGCTCTTTTGCAGAGCACATATACTGAAATAGTGTGTTGATAAAGGCAAACTGTATGCCCGTTTTATCAAAAATCTTTTGCTTTTGTTCTTCTGTAAGAACTACTGCATCGGTACGCGTATCGCGGTAGTGATACGGATTTTGCAAAAGGCGACCGTCCTTGTCAAGAAGACCATAGTCAACGCCCCAAGTATCTATACCAATAGCATCAAAACTTTTGCCCAAATTTTTGCATTTTAAAATTCCCTGCTTTATTTCGTGGAAAAGTCTTAATACATCCCAGTGATAGTTGCCACGAACCATTACGGGATCGTTATCGAAACGATGGATTTCTTCATAGGTGAGCTTACCGTTTTCGTAAGAGAAAATCAGCGCTCGTCCGCTTGAAGCACCAAAGTCAAATGCCAAAACATTTTTACTCATACAGTTAGGTTCCTTTCTGCCGCATATATGCGGTTTGATTTATGAAAAAGTGAGATTTATCTTTTTGAAAGAACGTCTTTTTCGTACTTTTTAACCTCGCCTAGCCATTCGAGTGAGCCTGCTACGTTTGCGCGAGCGAGGAACTCGTCCCATACAGCGCTCCACGGCATAGCTTTTAATTCCTCCATAAGAGCAAGACGTGATGAATAGTCGCCGCTCTTTTCGATATCAAACAATGTTTTTGTAGGCTCCAAAAGTCCCATAAGGATTGCTTTTTGTGTATTTCTAATACCGATTACCCAAGCAGCAATACGGTTGATGCTTGCATCGAAGAAGTCAAGACCGATGTAAACCTTATTAAACAAGTCGTGTCTTGCAATTTCACTCATAATTCTCATAAGCTCGTCGTCTAATACTACAACGTGGTCACTGTCCCAACGTACAGGACGGCTTGTATGAAGAAGTATGCCGGGCACATAATCAATTATGCCTGTGATTTTGTCCGACACGTACTCTGTGGGGTGGAAGTGTCCCGTATCAAGCGTAAGAAGTGTCTGATTTTTTACAGCATAGCCTGTATAAAATTCGTGCGAACCTACTGTATAGCTTTCTGCGCCGATACCGAAAACCTTGCTTTCAACAGAATCAAGATTGTACTCGGTCTTTTTTGCAAATACTTTATCAAGTGAATCAGCAAGTCTTTGTCTGTATATGTATCTGTTTGCTGGAATATCTTTAAAGCCGTCGGGAATCCACACGTTTGTTACGGCTTTGCTATCAAGCTTTTTGCCGATGTTATCAGCAATTTCTCTCATAGCGATACAATGCTCAACCCAGAAATCTCTGATGCCGTCATCGAGGCTTGAGAGTGTAAAGCCGTCAGCCTTTGGATGAGCAAAAAGTGTTGGGTTAAAGTCAAGACCTATGCCTTCGCTCTGTGCAAACTCGAGCCAGTTTTCAAAATGCTCAGGTAAAAGGTTGTTACGCTCAACAACTTTGCCGTTTGTTTCAGCGTAATTTGCATGAAGGCTTATACGATGTTTGCCACCTACAAGTGAAAATACCTTTTTGATATCCTCGCGAAGCTCTGATGGAGTTGTTGCTTTGCCCGGATAATTACCGGTAGTTGCAATACCTCCTGAAAGCTCGTTTTGAGAAACCTCGAAGCCATCAATATCATCGCCCTGCCAGCAGTGCACAGATATTGCTGTGTTAAATAATTTTTCGATTGCTGCCTCGGTATCTACTCCGATGCTTGCATATTTTTGTTTTGCTAATTCATACATACTCAAAATAATTACCTCCTTAGTATTTTTTGTTAATAATAACACAAACATTTTATCATATAAATGGAAAATAGACAATAGTTAATTGCATTTTTCTTTGATAAAATCAAAAAAATTAAAAAAATACTTGACAAATAAAAAATGGTGTGCTATATTTATACCATTATTGAAACGCAGTGATGCGGAATAGTAAGCAAAATACTTTCGCCATAAGAGAGATGCCGGTTGGTGCGAGGCATTGGGAAATATTTGCCGAACTCACCGCGGAGCGGCTGCCGTGAAATTCTTTGAGAGTAGGGGCAGACGGGAACTCCCGTAACAGAGTAAAGATGTGATGGCATCTAAGGGCATCCTTTAAGGATGAAGAAGAGTGGTACCGCGGAAGCATAATAAGGATTTTACGCTTTCGTCTCTTTGAAATCAACGAAGAGACGAGGGCGTTTTTTGTTGATTGGAAAAGAAAGGGTTAAAACGAAAGGGGTTTTATTAGGTGAAAAAAATCAATGTATCAGACATTACGTTAAAAAAGCTGGCACAGGACAGAGAGGTTTCGCTTTTGTTTCGCGAAAAGACGGCAATTGCCGCTTGTGCAGATGCGCTTGGCGTAGATGCTATTGAGCTTTCGGCAATTAAAAATTTGCGCGAAGATACTATTGTTTATAAAACGATTGCAAAAAATATTCAAAAGAGCATTGTTGCAATTCCTGTTGGTTTTTCATCTGATGATGTAAAAAATGCGTGGGAATGTGTGAAGGAAGCCGCAGCACCGAGATTGCAGGTAGAAGTACCGACATCCACAGTTCAGATGGAGTATATGTATCATCTTAAGGCGGATAAAATGATAGCAAAAATTGCCGAGCTTGTTACAGAGGCAAAAAAGCTTTGTAATGATGTAGAGTTTGTTGCAACAGACGCTACACGTGCTGATGAGGAGTTTTTGATTGAGGCAGTAAAAACGGCTGAGCAAAATGGTGCCAAGATAATTACAATTTGTGATGATGCAGGTATAGCACTTCCGGAAGAAATTGCAGCGCTTGTTTCTAAGGTAAAGCAGGCTGTAAATGCAGATGTTTATGTGCAGGTATCTGACGCTATCGGTATGGCGGTATCTGCAGCAGTGGCGGCAATCAGTGTAGGCATTGATGGTCTAAAGTGTGCAATGGCAGGCGAAAATTCGCTTTCTATGGGCGCTTTGTCAAAAGCTATTTCAGCGCGCGGCGATGCGATTGGCGTTTCGGTAGCGTTAGAAAACACAAAAATTCACGCAAGCATTGATGATATGCTTTCAAAAATTAACCATGAAGCCTACAAAAGCGCAGATGATATAAGTGAGAAAAAGAAGATTTTGCTCGATGAGGATTCGACGCTTTCTGACGTGGCTTATGCGGCAAAGGTGCTCGGATACGATTTGTCGGATGAAGATAACGGCAAGGTGCATAAGGTGCTTATGCAGGTTTGTGAAAAAAAGGGAAGCGTTGGTGCAAAGGAATTTGAGGCTCTTATTGCAAGCAACGCAATGCAGGCACCGTCAACATATCATTTTGAAAGTTATTCAACAAGTTGCGGCAATTTGACGACGGCAATGTCACAGGTAACTCTTAGATGCGGTGATGAAATTCTTTGCGGCGTAAGCATAGGTGATGGTCCGATTGATTCGGTATTTCGTGCGATTGAGCAAAGCATTGGCTATCATTATGAGCTTGATGATTTTCAAATTCAGTCGGTAACAGACGGCAAGGAAGCACTTGGTTCTGCTTTGGTAAAGCTTCGCGTAGGCGGCAAGCTTTATTCAGGAAACGGCAGCTCTACCGATATTGTAGCGGCAAGCATCAGGGCATATATAAATGCACTCAACAAGATTGTGTTTGAGGAGGCGTAAGGATGAAACTGACCTTTTCTACAAAAAACGTAAACAGAGCATCTTTTTTTGATACCTGTCGTTATGCGTATGATTACGGATATGCGGGTTTTGAGATTTATGATGCAATAAAAGAGAGAAAACAACACCACGATAGTATTCTTCGAAGTGAACGCACGGCAGATTCTAAAAGAAAGCTTTTTAATCGTGGACTTAATGTTTCTGCTTTGGTGTATCCGTATCCGATAGAGAGTAGTGATGCGACCGCGGATTCCGTTGTAAAATATGTAGATATGGCGGCAAATGCGGGAATTGAGCGCATTATTGTGCGCATCGAGGAAAAAACCTCGAATGAGGTGCTTTGTGAAAAGATTGGCGAGGCTGTTAAAAAGGCAGGGAATGCTGATATTCAGATATTGTTTGAAACATCGGGTTATCTTGCAAAAACAGAGAACGTAATTGATATTATAAACTTTTTCTCTTCTGCGGCGGTAGGTGTTTCGTGGAATACGCGCGAAACGTACTTTAGAGCAGGTGAGAGCGCAGATACTACAATCAAAACGCTTGGTGCGTATATAAAATATGTACGTCTTGGTGATATGAAGGATGGCAAAAGTGTGCTGATAGGAGAGGGCGAGCTTCCCGTAACAAACGTTATTAATGCTCTTTCTTCGCTGAATTTTGACGGATATATCTGTGTCGATTGGAACGAAGAAATACAAGACGCCGATATTGTACTTACACATTTTACAAATTATATTGGAGGACTTTCCCGAAAGAAAAAGGAGAAAGACGGTGCATACTATAACCGCGACAAATCCGGTACGTTTGTGTGGAAAAAATACGACGTTATCGACGCAACTTTTTCCGATGTGCTTGATACAATGGTTGAAAAGTATCCTGACCAGTATGCGTTTAAATACACAACGCTTGATTACACAAGAACGTATTCGCAGTTTCGTCGCGATGTAGACGAATGTGCGGCAGCGCTTATATCGCTTGGTGTAAAGGCGGGCGACCACGTTGCTATATGGGCGACGAATGTGCCTGCATGGTTTATTACCTTCTGGGCAACGACAAAAATCGGTGCAGTACTTGTTACAGTCAATACAGCATATAAAATTCATGAGATTGAATATCTTTTAAAGCAGTCAGATACACATACGCTTGTGATGATTGAGGATTGCAAAGATATTAACTATAAAGAAATTATCGAAGAACTTTGTCCCGAGCTTAAAAATATAAATCCGGGAGAGCCACTTTATTCGAAAAATCTTCCGTTCCTGCGAAATGTTGTTACGGTTGGATTTTCAATGGATGGCTGTCTTACATGGGAGCAGATGCTTGAGCGCTCATCGCTCATACCTCAGGAGGAGGTGCGCCGCAGAGCATCGCTTGTAAAGCCTGACGATGTTTGTAATATGCAGTATACATCAGGTACGACGGGATTTCCGAAGGGCGTTATGCTTACGCACAGAAACATTGTTAATAATGGTAAAACTATTGGCGACAGAATGGATTTATCAACGGCAGATCGCATGATGATTCAGGTACCGATGTTCCATTGTTTTGGTATGGTGCTATCCATGACATCGATGATGACGCATGGCGGTACGCTCTGTCCAATGCCGTATTTTTCGCCAAAGTCATCGCTTGCATGTGTAAATGATGAGCATATTACATGCTTCAACGGCGTGCCGACAATGTTTATAGCAATGTTTAACCACGCAGATTTTGCAAAAACAGACTTTTCGTATATGCGTACGGGAATTATGGCGGGCGCAAACTGTCCTGCGGATTTGATGCGCCGTGCATCTGTCGAGATGAATATGCGTGAGATTATTTCCGTATACGGTCAGACCGAGGCTTCGCCCGGATGTACGATGGGCGAGGTTAATGAGGACCTTGACCACAGAGTTGAAACTGTTGGAAGCGCTTTTCCGGGAGTTGAATGTAAGATTATTGACCCTGAAACAGGCGAGGAGCTGCCTGATGGTGAAAGCGGCGAATTTGTTGCGCGTGGCTTTAACATTATGAAGGGCTACTATAAAATGCCCGAGGCAACAGCACAGACGATTGATGCAGACGGATGGCTTCATTCGGGGGATATTTGCTGCAGAACATCTGACGGATATTACAAGGTTACAGGACGTCTTAAAGATATGATTATCCGTGGCGGTGAAAATCTTTATCCGCGTGAAATTGAAGAGTTTTATCTTACACATCCGAAGGTGCGCGACGTTCAGGTTGTAGGTGTGCCCGATGAAAAGTACGGTGAAGAATGTTGTGCGTGGATTATTCTTCATAAAGGGGAAGAGTCGGACGAAAATGAGATGCGTGAGTATGGTAATGCCTCTATTGCCCGCCATAAAGTGCCAAAGTACTTTGTGTTTGTAAAAGAGTTCCCCATGAATGCAGCAGGTAAAATTCTAAAATATAAGATGCGTGATGAATCGGTAGAAATTTTAGGATTAAAAAAGTAAATTAAGAAAAAAATGCACCCCGCAGGGTGCATTTTTTGCGTTTAAGTTATAGTGTTTTATTTCTTTTCTGTAAATACAATCTCAACAAGTGAGTTCCACTTATTTACGCTGTTTCCATAACCCTTGTATTTTACATATCTTGCCTTTGCACCACCAAGGTCAAACGGCTCAAGCTCTCCCGTTTTAAATGTACCACTTGTTTCCATACCGGTAATCACCGGCGTATAGTTTACGCCATCCTCGGAAACTTCTATGTCGAATTTGTATTTTCTTACATTACCCTGCATAAACGTGAACATAACCTTGTCAAGCGTTTTTACTCTGCCAAAATCATATATACCCCATGCGTCGTGATTATCGCTTGACACACCCCAATATGTGCCATAATTGCCATCAAAGCTTGCTTCAATTTGTCTTGCAGGATTTGCCTCTGCTCCGCTTTGTTCAGCTTTTACAATCTTGATATAATTTTCTACTCCAAGCTCTTTTTGTCCGTCCATAGCAGGGATTATTGTTACCTTTTCTGCAAATTCATCCCACGAAACCTTTGCGCCAAGGTTTTCAGCAACAAAACGTACAGGAATTACAAATCTGCCGTCAATTATCATCGCCGGAACATCAAGTTCAACTGGTTCATCATTTACATAAACCGTATTCTGATTTTCTGTAATTACTATCCTTGTATCACCATTATCAGCCGTTGCTGTCAAGGTTGCCTCATCCCAAGTTACCTCAGCATCCATAGCCTCTAAAAGCGCACGCATAGGAATAAGCGTTCTGCCATCTCTTATTGTCGGTGGTACATCTGAATAGAGGAAGTTGTTGTTAAAGAAGATTGTTACGCCTTCAACCTCGGGTGCGCCACCGTCTGTAAACTTTTTGTCTGCATCTGCGCTTGCATAGGTAAGTGTATACTCACCTGCAGGAGCAGTAAAGTAGATTATACCACCATCTTCTGATGCAATCTGTGTGTCGATTTCGCTACCGTTTACAGATATTTTCCACGTACCTGCCTCAAGACCTGCAACGTTAACCTTGAGCGCAGCTTCGCCACCCGGAACTGTGAATGTTACAGCATCCTTTGTGCGAGCCTTGTTTTTATTAAACATAACAACTCTGTCAAATATCTTTGCACCGGCAAAGCTGTCTGTTTCAATAAGTTCTGCCTTTTCAACAGGTGAATTATCATCAGCATTGCCAACGTACATTACATTTAACATATAGTCAACCTTGCCCGACTTCTTTGGCATAATTTCAACTCTGCCCCATCCTGCTTCAAGGCTACCACTAACATCTTCAACTCTGCCCGCATCGGAACCTGTTGCTTTGCCTGATTCTTCCAAAGTAAACCAGTTCTGGTCTTTGTTCCAGAAGCGCTTATCTTTTCCGCCGATTTTTTCAATCGCTAAATTTTCAGCAGCAGGAAGAAGTGTCTGATTTACAAGTTTGCCGTTATAGTCACGCTCTGTTCTTTTTATTGTAGTAACGTTACCGCTAACCTCAGGCTCTTCTTGTGAGTGAAGAAGAAATGCCTTTTTCTTTCCGCCAACCTTTGTATCAACCTTGTCAAACACAACAAACGCAGCAGGATTTTTCTCGTTACCTGTCGGAAGGAAAATCATATGACGAAGAGCTTCGTTTACGCCATCATCACTGTCAGAAGTGTATGCGTTTGCAATATCACCTGCTATATATGAATATTCCGGATACTGCAAATCAGGACCAAACTCGTGGCCAATAACGTCTGCCCAGTGATTTTCCTTATTTTCCTGATAACCCTTCCATGTACTATCAATCCAGTAGAAGTTCTTTCCGGATCTGCTATCTACACCAATTCCGCCTATACCCTGGTTCTGATTGCCCCATTTATTATAATCAGTTTCTATTACAAGTGTGTTATGTGCAACAGACTGCACGGTATAGTGTGCATGCTGATCTGAGCTATGTTTTTCATACCAGCCCGAGTCATTTGCCAAAATACCTTTATAGTAAATCATAAAGTGTCCGCAGTCATAGTGCGCATGGTTCATACCATTGTACTCACCAATCATCATCGTCGCTACAACGTCGTTTGACTTTGTGCCCATATTCCAGCCTGTACGTGCAACCATCTCACCAACCGGTGAACCAAAATATTTTGTAAGCGGAAGTGTTTCGGCAGATGCCTTTGTCGCATCAACTGAAATATCATTGAGCAGAAGCATTTCCGTAGGAAGTACACCCTCTCGGCCAATTCTTGGTTTAAATCCGCCCTGATATAAAAATTCTTTTTTCAAAATTGGATCGCCCTGTAAAACCGAGCCCATAAACATACCGTCTGTGCCCTTCATTGCGTATGTATTTTTCGGTATTCCGTTAAATCCTGCAGTATCATCGCCGTCAATCATCAAAAGACCATCGGGGCGACGCTTATATATCCACTCATACATAAGGCTTGCAAGCTGGTCTTCATTGAACAGTTCATAACCACTCATACGTTTAACAAGCATATGTGCATATGCCAAAGATGTATAACGATTCATAAGTCCATAGCAGCTTCCCTGTGAATGTTGTCCCGACTGAGTCCACCAGTTTGTATATGCAACAGACTCATCAGACAATATCTTGCCCATTACAAGGTTATATGCATCGGGATATTCGTCATAAGCGGCAATCGCCATTACAAGCCAGTCACGATAAAGCTGTGCTTCGGCGCCGTGACCGCAGATGATAGTCTGTTTGTCCGGTGGGAAGCCAACCTCCATATCGGATGATATCTGCTGTGCAAGAAGCATCAGTTCTGCTTTATCCTTCTCACTAAGCAATGGATAACACCAGTCATATACCTGACCAATGGTTTTTAATGCATGTCCTTCATTACGAGTATTATCACCTATCGCCGAAAAATCAATAGATTCTGCATAAGTTTTCATTGCAGAAATTGCCTGTTTAGCGTTTTCTTCGTTTCCATACAGCGCATAATCAAGCGCTTTTGCCGAAATTATCTCAAGTCCTCTAGCATTATAATTCGAAGATGTATTTGCAAGCACGCCATTATATTCTGCATCTTTAAGCGAGTTAAACTCTTTAACAATTTCAGTCATTTCCGGACTTGCTATATTTTCCATAATTTTAGGAATATCCTTTTTTGTAAAAAATACTCTCGGATGCTCCGGAGGTGGTGTTATTGTAGGAATAGGATAGCGGTCCTCGGGCATTTTGGCCGGTTTGCCAACTTCTGCAGGATCAGGCAACTTACCCGTCCCTTCCGGTTGATAAGCAGTATGTTTAGTTATAATAATCTTATCCAGTATACATCCGGGTTCACGGGCTTGTATACGTATTTTTTGTTTATCGCCGGCATTTTCAACCAATATTGAACCCATTCTGTCCCATCTGTAGTCCGTTTCATGTTCAGATAACTGTCCTGCAAAGCCATCAGAAAGGTAGCCTGTGTTACCTGTTCTGTATTCAGTAGCACCATAATCAATAAAGATTGTGTCACTGCCACCGGTCATTGCCAGAAAGCGAACCCACATATTATATTTGCCCGCCTGATCAAATTCTACCTCAAAGCCTACCATAGCAGGGGTATCCGGTGCAGGTGTCACCAAATTTGTGGGGATAAACTTTACGTGTTTTCTGCCCGACGCTTCTTTGGCATTTTCTATTTGTACATTCCCCGGGTCAATAACATGTTTTTCAAGCTCGACCGCAACCGAGCCTGCCTCCGTAGTATACAGTGCATACTTCGTCGGATCGTCAGCATCTGCCGAACCGGCACTTGTCATAACCGGATACACGGCAAATATACTCATAAGCATTGTAAGTATCAAAACAAGTGTAATCGGTTTTACTGTTTGTTTTTTCACTTTTTATTCCTCCTTCGGATATTATTTGTGTAAGTGTTTACAACACTTCTAATATTAATGTACGATATTTTTTTATAAGTTTCAAGACACTTTGCCGTTTTGTGTGAAATAGGAAATAAAATGTGTGATAATGGAAATATAAAAAGGACGCTTGTGCGTCCTTTTATCTTAAAAAATCAAACCTCCATAATAACGGGAAGTATCATTGGTGAGCGTTTTGTTTTTTCATACATATAGTCGCTCAGTGTATTTTTCATCGCAAGCTTTAATGCATTCCAGTCAGTTGCGCCCTTTAAAACGCACGCATCAAGTGCTTCTTTTGTAACCTGACGCGCTTCTTCCATCAATTCTTCGGCTTCTCTTACATATACAAAGCCCCTTGATATAATGTCAGGTCCTGCGACGATTTCGCCATTATCTGCACTTATCGAAACGACGCAAACAATAAGTCCGTCGTTTGAAAGGTGCTTTCTGTCGCGAAGGACAATGTTTCCAACGTCGCCAACGCCAAGACCATCTACCAAAAGCTTGCCCGATGGTACGGTGGTGGTCATTTTTGCGCCCTTTTCATCAAGCTCAAGCACACGGCCGTTTTCCATAATAAATACGTTTTTTTCTTCCACGCCCATGAGCGTACCAAGCTGCGAATGACGGTGCAAATGGCGGTATTCGCCGTGTACGGGCATAAAATATTTTGGTTTTGTAAGAGCAAGCATAAGCTTTAATTCTTCCTGACAAGCGTGCCCCGAAACGTGCACCTCGGCAAGTGATTCGTATATAACCTCTGTTCCTTGCTTGAAAAGCTCGTTTATAACGCGCGAAATTGTTTTTTCATTACCGGGAATAGGGCTTGCAGAAACTATGATAAGGTCATTTCTTGTAAGCTCTACCTTGCGGTGGTCAGAATATGCCATTCTGAAAAGCGCGCTCATCGCCTCGCCCTGCGAGCCTGTGGTTACTATGACAAGCTGATTGTCATTATAGCGGTTTATATCATCAATGCTGATGAGTGTTTTTTCAGGAATTGTCATATAACCAAGAAGTATTGCAACCTCAATGATATTTTCCATGCTTCTGCCTGAAACGGCAACTTTTCTTCCATATTTTGCGGCGGTATTTATGATTTGCTGAACTCTGTGAACGTTCGATGCAAAGGTAGCTACAATAATACGTTTTTCACAGTTTTTGAAGATTTCATCAAAGGTTGAGCCGACGCTTCTCTCGCTCATTGTATAGCCTGCGCGCTCGACGTTGGTCGAATCACTCATTAAAAGAAGTACACCCTCGCGGCCAAGCTCGCCGAGTCTTGTAAGGTCAATCATTTCACCGTCTATGGGAGTTGAGTCGATTTTAAAGTCGCCTGTATGAACAACTGTACCGACGGGTGTTTTGATTGCAAGAGCAACCGAGCCTGCAATCGAGTGATTTGAGTGAATAAACTCAACCATAAAGGAGCGCCCAATTTTGATACTGTCGCCGGGTTTTACACGATTTAGCTTGGCGCTTGACAATATGTTGTGCTCTTTAAGCTTTGTTTCGATAAGTCCTATCGTAAGCTTTGTTGCGTACACAGGCACGTTTACTTTCTTTAAAAAGAAGGGCAGGGCACCGATGTGATCTTCGTGTCCGTGTGTAATTACTACGCCACGTACCCTTTCAATGTTTTTTTCAAGATACGACGTATCAGGTATGACAAGGTCGATACCGGGCATATCATCGTCGGGGAAAGCAATTCCACAGTCAACAACAAAGATGTCGTCGCCGTACTCGAATACCGTCATATTTTTGCCAATTTCGTTCAGGCCGCCTAACGGTATAATTTTAAGTTTTTGTTTTTTTGGCACTAAAATATCCTCCATTTCATTTAATTTTTCCGCTCATTAATAATAAAAAATAAGTTTATTTAATTTGATATAATATAAATACTGTATTTTCCGAACACAACATATTATAATATTTTACCATAAAATTGAACAATAGTCAATCAATGCAATAAAAAAATGCCGCAAAATATGTGTTATATGTTATTTTTTACATACATAACAATATTTATACATAAATCTGCGGCAAAAGAACTTATATTAAATTTTTATCAATCAAAATTGTGAGCAAAGCTTGTCATAGCAGGCCTTGATTTGTGGTATTGTATAACCCTTTTTATCGGTTAGCTCAAAAAGCACGGGGCCTGTGTAGCCCGACTTTAAAAGAAGTGAAAAAATCATTTTCCAGTCATTTACACCCTCATAAGGCAACAAATGTCTTTCGTTAATGCGGTCATAGTCGCTTACGTGTATGGTGATGATTTTGTCGCCGAATGCCTTTATAAAATCTTCGTTTGTATCCGTAAGAAGATGGTTTGTATCAAAGCATACGCGAAGTCTGAAATCGGCTGAAACAATTTTTGCCGTATCTTCAATAGTGTTTGCAAGGCATGTGCGCGGCAGACATTCCACCGCAAGCTCAGCTCCGAGTCTTTCAGCTTCATCTGCAAGAATTCTTATCGATGCCTTTGCATTTTCTGTGTGAATAAATCTTTTGTCGGGCTCAATCGGCTCATACGAGGGGTGAATTACAAATATTTTTATATCTGTATTTTCGCGCACAAAACGCATCATATCAAGCTGACGCTCGATTGCCTTTTTACGAACTTCCTTATCAAGCGAGGCAATATCGTATGGGTCCCAAAACGAAAGATGTGCCGACCAGAGCTTGATATCCGCTTTTTTACAAGAATCAATAAGCTTTAACCAATGACTTTGAATTACCTCATTTTCCATTCCGGGACATACTCCACCGATTGAAAGCTCTAACATATCAATTCCATTATCCTTGCACTCTTTTAGCACTTCATAATCAGCCGAGGGCAAAAATGAGCTTGAAATTGCAAGTGGATTATTTGAAAGTTTTATCATAAGTTAACACGCCTTTCTGTTTTGTATATGTAAGATAAATTTAACCAAGTAAATCTTCAAGAGACATCTGCGAGCTTGCCTGCATTCCGTTAAAGCAGCCGCTTTGTTCGAGTGAATCAAGGGCAGTTTTACTGATTTTTGTTCGCATATGAAGGTCCTCGATTGAGTGGAATATTCCCTTCTCACGCTCTTCGCATATTGTAGTGGCCTGCGCAATGCTCACGTTTGGCAGACTCGAAAGAGGGGGAAGAATTTTGTCGCCCTTTGGCAAAAAGTTTTTAGCATCCGACTCATACAAATCAACCGGTAAAAAGTCAAATCCGCGCGCATACATTTCGCGGCAAAGCTCAAGTGTAGTGTATAAATCCTTATCCTTTTGTGTCGGGAGCGGAATGTTTTTTATATTTTTCATTGCCGCAAGAACCGTTTCAGCTCCATGGCACATAATGCTTGCATCAAATGCACCGAGCGCACGTATCGTAAAGTACGCACAGTAATATGCAATAGGGTAGTGCACCTTGCAGTAAGCAATACGAAACGCCATCATTACGTATGCAACCGCATGCGCTTTCGGGAACATATACTTGATTTTGTTACATGAGTCTATATACCACTGCGGAACTTCGTGCGCCTTCATTTCGATTTCATCATCGCTGCTGAGGCCTTTTCCCTTACGCACCTTTTCCATTATTGTAAATGCCAGTTTTGGTTCAAGCCCCATATGTATAAGATAAATCATTATATCATCACGCGTACAGATAGCTTCTGAAAGAACGATTTCGCCGCTTTGGATATAATCCTGCGCGTTGTTTGTCCAAACGTCTGTACCATGCGAAAGCCCCGATATACGAAGAAGCTCTGAAAACTTGGTCGGCTTTGTATCGACAAGCATCTGACGCACAAAATTTGTACCAAATTCAGGTACACCAAAGGTTCCGACCTCGCTTCCGATATCTTCACTTGTAACGTTAAGAGCTTCAGTATTCAGGAAAAGCGACAATGTCGGCTTGTCATCGAGCGGAATTTTCTTTGCGTCAATTCCCGTCAAATCCTCAAGCATTCTTATAACTGTCGGGTCATCGTGTCCGAGTATATCAAGCTTTAAAAGATTATCGTGGATGGAATGATAATCAAAATGCGTTGTTATAATTGTACTGTCCGCATCGTCGGCGGGGTGTTGTACGGGACAGAACTGATGTATATCGTTTGCCTTTGGCAAAATTATTACACCGCCCGGATGCTGACCGGTTGTGCGCTTTACGCCCGTACAGCCGAGCGAAATACGCTTGATTTCTGCATTATGAGCGACGATTGAGCGCTCATCAAAATATTTTTTAGCGTAGCCAAAGGCGGTTTTTTCGGCGATTGTGCCGATTGTTCCTGCACGAAAGACGTGCCCTTCGCCAAAAAGCTCCTCTGTATATTTATGTGCAACGCTCTGATATTCGCCCGAAAAGTTAAGGTCGATATCAGGCTCTTTGTCGCCCTCGAAGCCCAAAAATGTTTCGAACGGAATGTCGTGTCCGTCTTTGGCATAATTTTCGCCGCAAACAGGGCATACCTTATCTGGAAGGTCGCACCCAGATAAACCCGAGCCATCTGTGATAAACTCGCTGTGCTTGCAATTTTTGCAAATATAATGCGCGGGAAGAGCGTTAACCTCTGTAATGCCCGACAAAAATGCGACAAATGACGAGCCGACAGAGCCACGCGAGCCGACCAGATATCCGTCGGAGAGCGACTTGCTTACAAGCTGCTGGGCGATTTTATACATAACCGAAAAGCCGTATGTGGTAATTGATTTTAGCTCTTTGTCCATACGCTGCTTTACAATATCGGGAAGTGGCTCGCCATAGATTTGTTTTGCCTTTTCGTTTGACATATTGATTATATCCTCCTGCGCGCCTTCAATGCTCGGCGGATACGTTCCTGAGCGTACGGGTGCAAGCACCTCGGTCATTTCACTTATGATATTTGGATTTTTTACTACAACCTCATATGCCGTTTCTTCGCCAAGATAGTCAAATTCATCGAGCATTTCCTGCGTTGTGCGAAGATATAACGGCGCCTGAAAATCAGCATCGTCAAAGCCTTTTCCTGCCATCAGCACACGGCGAAAAACCTCGTCCTCGGGGTCTAAAAAGTGAACGTCGCCCGTAGCAACGGTGAGCTTTCCGTGTTTTTTTCCAAGGGCAATAATTTTTTTGTTAATCTCCTGCAGATCCTCTTTTGAGCCAACCTGACCGTTTCTGAGCATAAATTCGTTGTTTCCGAGAGGCTGAATTTCAAAATAGTCATAAAATGCAGCGATATTGTCGATTTCCTGGGCGCTGCGACCTGAAAAAATTGCCTGATAAAGCTCGCCCGATTCACACGCAGAGCCGATGATAAGTCCTTCGCGATGCTTGTTTATAAGGCTTTTTGGCATACGCGGTGTACGGTAAAAATAGTCAAGATGCGACGCAGAGATAAGCCTGTACAAATTTTCGAGTCCGACAGGATTTTTTGCAAGTATGATTATATGATGCGACGGTATGCCGCGCACATCAATTTTATCTCCAAAACAGGTGTTTAGCTCACATACATCGGTTACATTCATTTTTGAAAGCGCTTCTAGCATTTTTCTAAATATATGAGCCGTTGCAAGAGCGTCATCGACAGCTCTGTGATGATTTTCAAGCGTTACTTTCAAATGCTTTGTAAGATTGTTTAATTTGTGGTTTTTAAGCTCGGGATAAAGCTTTCGTGCAAGAGAGAGTGTATCGACATAGCACATAGAAAAGCTTTTGCCCATTCTTTCAAGGCTTGTACGAATAAAGCCTGTGTCAAAGTTTGCATTATGTGCTACAAGAACGCATCCCTCGCAAAAGCTTATAAAATCGGTTACTGCTTTTTCCTCCTTAGGTGCGCCCTTTACCATCGCATCATTAATCCCCGTAAGCTCGGTGATTTTTTGCGGTATCGCTACGGGCGGCTCGACAAAGGTGGAAAATGAATCTACAATTTCGCCTTCCCTGATTTTTACTGCGCCGATTTCTATAATAAAGTTTGTTTCGGCGGAAAGCCCCGTCGTTTCAAGGTCGAAAACGACAAATGTATCGTTTAATTTGTGTGGTTTTTCATTATATGCAATAAGCGAGCGGTCGTCTACAACATAACCCTCTACGCCATATATTACTTTTATATTATTGTCCTTTGCGGCTTTTGCCGCCTCTGGAAATGCCTGCACAACGCCGTGGTCAGTTATAGCGATAGCTTTGTGCCCCCACGATGCCGCGCGCGCTATAAGGTCTGTTGCGCTCGACACTCCGTCCATAGTCGACATTTGCGTATGCATATGAAGCTCTACGCGCTTTTCTTTTGCATCATCTGTTTTTAATGGCGGAGCTTCAAGCTCATTTATATCATAAGCGGTGATAACAGTGTCGCGCGAATATTTATCGTAAGCAACATCACCGTATACAGACACCCATTTGCCTTTTTTTAGACGCTTTTCAACTTTTTCTTTTTGCGCGCTGTCGCGCGTATGACCAAAAGAGCCATCTGCATTTTTCCTTGGCTGAAGATTGCAAAACAGCTTTACTGTTCGTGAATCCTTTTTATCTGTGATATCAAATGTTACAATCCACGAATGGTCTTTTCTTTCAAGCCATTCAACACAGAATATTTCGCCGCTTGTACGAACTCGTCCTGCTTCGGGGGTTACCTCGTCAAGGGCTAAAAGCTTGCCTTTGATTTTTTTGCCTGCTATCACCTCGCTCGGCTTATTTGTGCCAAGCTGCGACTCAAACTGCTTTATAAGAGCCTCTTGTTCCGCCTGTTGGCGCAGCATTATTTCGCTAACCACGTTTGATGATGGAATTTGTATATTTATATCATCAAGTCTATATTTAGTTATAAAAGTGTTTTTGAGCATCAAAAGCTGAGCTTCGGTAAGTGTAGACGTTTCAGAAAGCTCAATTGACATTGTGCGCTGCTTTTTATTTACACTGATTTTTGAAAGCTCGACTCCGGCAAGTGTATCGTCGCAGTCAGCAATCAAATCCTTGATTCTTGTCATGGTTTTCTCCTTTTAAGTATAAGGTGAGTTTACATTTTCTCAATTTCCTGCATAAGCGTCTTTACTATATTTTCCTGAGGCACTTTTTTTACAATTTCGCCCTTTTTGAAAATAAGTCCTACGCCATCTCCACCCGCAATTCCAATGTCGGCATCGCGTGCTTCGCCAGGGCCGTTTACAGCGCAGCCCATAACGGCAACCTTAATATCTTTATCAACATTTTTTGTAAGCTCATATACTTTATTTGCGATTTCAATAAGATTGATGCGGCATCTTCCGCAAGTAGGGCAGGACACAAAAGTAACACCGCTCTTTCTAAGACCGAGAGCTTTTAAAATTTCAATTCCCGCATAAACCTCTTTTACGGGGTTATCGGATAAGGACACACGAATTGTATCACCGATGCCTTCAGCAAGAAGTGTGCCTATTCCGACAGATGATTTTACAATGCCGCTCTCGTATGTACCGGCTTCGGTAACGCCAAGGTGCAAAGGATAGTCGCATTTTTCACTTGCAAGTCGATATGCCTTAATCATAGTAGGCACGTCCGAGGCTTTAAGCGAAAGCGCAATATCATAAAAATCGCACTCCTCTAAAAGCTTTGCGTGCCCAAGCGCACTTTCAACAAGAGCTTCGGCAGTAGGCGAGCCATATTTTTGCAAAATGGATTTTTCGAGTGAACCACCATTCACGCCTATGCGTATGGGTATGTTTTTGCTTTTCGCCATATCGCATACGGCGCGAATTTTGTCTTTATCACCGATGTTGCCGGGATTTATGCGTACCTTATCTACGCCGCCCTCCATACAAAGAAGTGCAAGCCGGTAATCAAAATGTATATCACATACAAGTGGTATGCTTATTTGCTTTTTTATTTTGCCGACTGCTATTGCCGCCGCCTCGTCAGGTACGGCTACACGCACAATGTCGCAGCCTGCCTTTGTAAGCTCATTTATCTGGGCAACGGTTTTTTCTACGTCGCGCGTGTCGGTGTTTGTCATTGACTGCACGCTGACAGGGTTTTGGCCACCTATTTTTAAAGAGCCGACAGTTATTTCTTTTGTAATTTTTCTATTGTTCATGAAAATCAAATCCTTTTTGTTTTATGAAAATATCCTGATAATATCGTTATACGTTGCAAAAAGCATTAAAGCAATCAAAAGTGCAAAGCCTGCAAGTTGAATTATTCCTTCATGCTCGGGCTTTAATTTTCTATGTGTAATTGCTTCTGCCAGAATTATCCAAAGCTTGCAGCCGTCAAGGGCGGGAATTGGCAAAAGGTTCATAACACCAAGGTTTACAGTCAGTAGTGCAATAAGATTAAAAAGCGCTTCGAGGTTAATTCTTGATGCCTGACCTATGACGTTTATTATACCGATGGGACCGCTTATCTGTGAGGCGGGAACTGCGCCGCGTATAAGCTCGTAAAGTGAAACATATACGATTTTAATATTATAAAGCGTAAGATAAAATGCATTTTTTATCACGCCTGTAAATGTTTGCTTTTGCACCTCGGGAACAAAGCCGAGGATATAGCGCGACTGCGTCTGCGTCGTGCCAACGAGCGCTCTGTATTCATCAGAATCGGGAGCATCAACGCTCTGACGCTCATCTTCAACTCCGTTAATGGTTGATATAGCGATAAATTCATCCTCGCCATAGATATATGTTACCTCCTGAAGAGAGGGAGTAACAATTTGCGTAATTATTTCACCGTTTCGTTCTGCTTTGACCTCGACAGGATTTTCGCTTACACGGCTAAGCTCAAAGGATAGGTCTTCAAATATATTTACTCTTGAACCTCCAACAGATATAATTCTGTCGCCCTTTTGAAAAGAAGAATTTACAAGATTGGTATTTGCGGTAAAATCGGAAATTGTCGTTGTTGTTAGCGTATTTGTTGATGCTTGTATACACAAAAATATGATAAATCCTAAAACAATATTAAGCGTCGCACCTGCAATTACAACAACAAAGCGTTTATACCACGCTGCTTTGTTAAATGAGCGCTCATCATCGCTGTCTTCTGTTTCGCCCTCCATCTGACAAAAGCCTCCCATAGGGATAGCGCGCAGTGAATACAGCGTTTCACCCCGGCGCTTTTTCCATATTGCAGGGCCCATGCCTATTGCAAATTCATTTACACGTATTTTAAAAAGCTTTGCTGCGCCAAAATGTCCGAATTCATGGATTGCCACCATAAGAGCAAAAACTAAAATAGCTGTAACAATTGTGCCAATACTGCCTAACAAAAAATCACGTCCTTAAATACTTTTATAAAAATTTGCGATATACATACTCGCGTGCCCAGGCGTCTGCGGCGCATATGTTTTCAAGACTGTCTGCATCAGTGTTAGTATATGCGCTCATTGCCTCACCTATAACATCCGCAATTTCAAGATAGCGTATTTTTTCTTTAAAGAACATATCCACACACGCCTCATCAGCGGCGTTATATACCGCGCTCATTGTGCCGCCTTCTTTTAATGCTTTATACGCAAGTGGCAGAGCGGGGAAGGTATCCGTATCGGGCTTATCAAAGGTAAGCGTCGATATTTTTGCAAGGTCAAGCGGCTCGCCACCTATATCTGTTCTGTCAGGATAGGTAAGAGCGTATGCAATTGGAAGATGCATATCAGGCTGACCAAGCTGGGCAATAACGGAGCCGTCTATATACTCAACCATCGAGTGTATAATGCTTTGAGGATGCACTAACACGTCTATGTTATCAGGCTCTATGTCAAAAAGCCATTTTGCCTCAATTACCTCAAGTCCCTTGTTAACAAGTGTAGACGAATCGATGGTTATTTTTGCGCCCATGCTCCAGTTTGGATGTTTTAGTGCCATTTCGGGCGTTATATTTTCAAGCTCGGCGCGTTTTTTCTTATAAAAAGGACCGCCCGATGCGGTAAGTATGATTTTTCTTACCTGTTTTTTATCCTGCATCCCGGATAGCGACTGAAAAATTGCGCTATGCTCACTGTCAACGGGAAGGATTGATATATTGTGCTTTTTTGCAAGATTTGTAACAAGTAGTCCCGCCGCAACCATCGTTTCCTTGTTTGCAAGTGCAATATTTTTTCCACTCTCTATTGCGGCAATAGTAGGACGAAGTCCTGCAAAGCCCATAACGGCGGTTAAAACGGTGTCAATTTCATCAATGGTTGCCACCTGACACATACCGTCTGTGCCGCTTACTACCTTTACAGAGGTGTCTGCAAGCCTTGTTTTAAGCTCGTCGGCCTTTTTTTCATCATAAGCACACACAAGCTTTGGTTTAAACTTTCTTGCCTGCGCTTCGAGTAATTCTATATTATTATTTGCACAAAGCCCCAATACATTTATATCGGGGCTTTTTGAAACAATGTCAAGACTCTGTGTACCGATTGAACCGGTAGAGCCTAAAATTGATATATTGTGTGCCATTTTACACAACCTTCTTTTTTATTTATCTTAAATTAAAATACACTTATACCTGCAAAACGCAACAACGCGCATACGCAAAATACAAACGGTGCAATCATAATCACACTGTCAAAACGGTCAAGCATACCGCCGTGGCCGGGCATTATATTGCCAAAATCCTTTACGCCGCAATTTCTTTTAATAAGCGATGCCGTCAAATCGCCAAGCTGGGAAAGAACGGAGCCTATTATACCGATTATAGCAAGCGCAATATAGTTTGCATTTGTTTTTGATACAAGCACCGAAACAATACCAAGTATGATACAACCGACAGACGAAAAAATTACGCCGCCTATACTGCCTGCAACTGTTTTTTTTGGACTTATTTCGGGTGCAAGCTTTTTGTGCCCGAAAAGACATCCAATAAAATATGCGCCCGTATCGCTCATCCATGCACATGTGAAAATAAGGCAAAGATAGTATATGCCAAAGTCAAACGTGCTTCTCATAAGACCGATAAATGAAGAAAACATACTTATATACAAGGTGGCAAAAAGCACCTTGGAAATATCTTCAAAGCTTACTTTCTTATAGCACAAAACGGACTCTATTGCAAGTACACCTATATATGCAATTATTGAAAAGCTAAGCAAAGCATAATCAGATATCAAGGTTGTATATATAATTGGCAGTGAGCCTATAAGGGCGGTTACAATAAGGGTTTTAGAGAATTTAAATGCACTTAAAAACTCAAAAAGCATAAATAATATAACTACCCCAAGAGCGATTTCGAACACAAGTGCATCAGACAGTGCTATTACAAAAAATACCACAAGTCCGATTAGTGCTGAAATGACTCTTGTCATTGTACTTTTAGGCATAAAAACTCCTCCGATGCCGATAAATATTCTATGTGCGGCGCTTTATCGTCCGCCAAAACGTCTGTTTCTTGATAAGTATTCGTCAATGGCTTGTGTAAATTCCTTTTCGCCAAAGTCGGGCCAAAGTACAGGCGTAAAATAAAATTCGCTGTAAGAGCTTTGCCACAAAAGGTAATTACTAAGACGCATTTCGCCGCTTGTGCGAATCACAAGGTCGGGGTCGGGCATATAGTCTGTATAAAGCTTTGATGAAAAAAGCTTTTCATCAATATCGTTTATATCTACAAGGCCGCTTTTTACATCAAGTGCAATATTTTTTGCTGCGCGAAGAATTTCGTCGCGTCCGCCATAGTTGAGCGCAAGAGTAACCGTAACAGAGGTGTTATTTTGCGTAAGCTTTTCAACACGCACAATCTGCTCTTTGATTTCATCGGAAAAGCGTGATGTATCGCCGATTACGCGTATGCGAACATCATCTGCGCCAAGCTCTTTTTCGGCGTTTTTCAAATACTCCAAAAGCAGCGACATAAGACCGCTTACCTCTTCGTCCGAGCGTTTCCAGTTTTCAGTCGAAAAAGCATATACGGTTATATATTCAATGCCCATGTTACCTGCAAAACGGCTCACCTTGCGAAGTGCATCGGCGCCTGCTCGGTGTCCCATCATGCGTGGAAGCGAACGCTTTTTTGCCCATCTGCCGTTGCCGTCCATTATTATTGCCACATGCTTTGGCAAAGATGATTTGTCATACTCTTTTGGTTTCTTTTTAAAAAGTGCCATAACAACCTCCGCACATAAGCTTTATACAGGTTATCATACCTCTAAGATTTCTTTTTCTTTCTTAGCAAGCATTGTGTCAATCTCTTTTACATATTCATCTGTAAGAGACTGAATGTTTTTCTCAATTTCCTTAAGGTCATCTTCGGTAATTTCGCCTGCTTTTTTCTGTGCCTTAAAGCCTTCGATAGCATCACGGCGTATTGAACGTATTGCAACCTTTGCCTCCTCGGCGCGCTTGTGGATATCCTTTACGAGCTCCTTTCTGCGCTCCTCTGTAAGAGGCGGGAAGGAAAGACGAATTGACTTGCCGTCATTGTTGGGGTTGATGCCAAGCTCTGATTTCAAAATTGCTTTTTCAACCTCTTTTACAGCACTTACATCCCACGGCTGAATAAGAAGAGTGCGCGCTTCGGGAACAGAAACGCTTCCAAGCTGGGGAATAGGTGTAGGCGTGCCATAATAATCTACCATAATTTTGTCAAGAATTGCAGGGTTTGCACGACCTGCACGAATTGATTGCAAATCTGCGCCGTAAACGCTGATAGTTTTATCCATTTTTGTTGAAATTTCGGGGTATTTTGATGCCATGATAATTTCCTCCTTGAATGTTTGTTTTATTATAATTTTATGTGTATATTTTCTAATTTATTTGGAAATGATTGTGCCGATTTTTTCGCCACATGCAGCACGCACAATATTTTCGGGGTCATCAAGACCAAATACGAGAATTGGAATATTGTTGTCCATGCAAAGCGACGTTGCAGTTGAATCCATAACGCCAAGTCCGCGATTTAAAACGTCTATGTACGAAAGCTCGTCAAAACGTACGGCATTGGGATTAACGTTGGGGTCAGAATCGTATACTGCGTCAACCTTTTTTGCAAGCAAGATAATTTCTGCATTGATTTCTGCAGCACGAAGTGCCGCCGCCGTATCAGTAGAGAAGAACGGATTTCCCGAGCCGCAACCAAATATTACAACTCTGCCTGCTTCAAGATGATGCATCGCACGTCCGCGGATGTAAGGCTCTGCAATCTGACGCATTTCGATAGCAGTCTGTACGCGTGTGGGAACGCCCTTTGATTCGAGCGCATCACCGAGTGAGAGCGCATTTATAACGGTTGCGAGCATACCCATATGGTCTGCTCTCGTGCGGTCCATATTTTCGCCCGAACGTCCGCGCCAGAAATTGCCTCCGCCGACAACGATTGCGATTTCCACTCCCAAATCAATACATTTTTTTATAGCCGCCGAAATTGATGAAATAGTTTCCGGGTCAAGACCTGTTTTATTTGGTCCTGCAAGCGCTTCACCGCTTACTTTTAAGAGAACTCTTTTGTATTTTGCCTGCAAAACAATCAACCTCCCAAAAAATTTTAAAACTTCATAAAAAAAGGGAACACAATATCGTGTTCCCCCCTAAAAAATCCTGATAAAACGGGAACAAAATATTTGTCCCTTATATTTTACCATTATTTTATCATGTTTGCAACCTCATCTGCAAAATTATCTTCTCTTTTTTCTATTCCTTCACCTTTTTCGAAGCGAACGAAGTTTACAAGCTTAACGCCCTTTGATGCAAGATACTTTTCAACCTTGAATTCGCTATCCTTAACGAACTCCTGCTGAAGCAAGCAGTTTTGCTCATAGAACTTATTGATTCTGCCGACAACCATTTTTTCGATGATTGCATCGGGTTTGCTTGAATTTTTTGGATCTTCCTTGATTTGAGCAATAATGATGTTCTTTTCTTTTTCAAGCTCATTTGCAGGAATAACTTCAGAAGAAAGATATAAAGGATTGATAGCTGCAATCTGCATTGCAACATCTCTTGCAGCTTCGTAAGCAACTTCGTCTGCAAGACTTCCTTCAGCTTCAACAAGAACACCAATTCTGCCGCCACCATGGATATATGTGCATACGTTACCTTCGATTCTTGCAAATCTTCTGATATTCATATTCTCGCCGATTTTTGCGATTTTTTCTGTAAGAGCATCACGAACGTTCTGGTCGCCATAGAGCTTTACGTCCATAAGTGCTTCAACATCAGCCGGTGCTGCTTCAGCAATCTTTTTCGCTACGTCAGCTACGAATGTACGGAATTCGTCGTTCTTTGCAACGAAGTCTGTCTCAGCATTAACCTCGACCAAAACGCCTACATTGCCGTCAACATAAGATTCAACAATACCTTCAGCAGCAATTCTGCCTGATTTTTTAGCAGCAGTAGCAAGACCCTTTTCTCTCAAAAATTCAATAGCTTTTTCCATATCGCCATTCGATTCTGTCAAAGCCTTTTTGCAGTCCATCATACCGCAGCCTGTTTTTTCTCTCAAATTTTTAACGTCCATTGCGCTAAACATTTGTCATCAATCCTTTCGATATATAAATTGTTTTTTATCTCTACAATAAAGCGGCCTTTGCGTCTTTTCGCAAAAGACTTAAAAGACCGCCGTAATACTGTTTTAGTAAAAAATTAAATTTTACTCTTCTGTGCTCTCTTCAGCATCATCTTCTACAACAGTTTCAATCTGCTCACCCTGTCTGCCTTCGATGATAGCGTTTGCCATAGCAGCAGCAATAAGCTTAACTGCACGGATAGCATCGTCGTTGCCGGGGATTACATAATCAACCTCTTCCGGATCACAGTTTGTATCAACGATTGCAACAACCGGAATACCAAGCTTCTTAGCTTCTGCGATAGCGATTTTCTCTTTGCGTGGGTCAACGATAAAGAGTGCTCCGGGGAGCTTTTTCATCTCTTTGATACCGCCAAGATACTTCTCGAGCTTTTCGCGCTCTGCCAAAAGGTTGCTTACTTCCTTTTTTGGAAGAAGATCAAATGTACCGTTTTCTTCCATCTGATTAAGCTGACTGAGTCTGTCGATACGCTTTTTGATTGTCTTAAAGTTTGTGAGCATACCGCCGAGCCATCTTGCGTTTACGTAGTACATACCAACACGAAGAGCCTCTTCTTTAATAGAATCCTGTGCCTGCTTCTTTGTACCAACGAACAAAATGTCGTCGCCGTTAGCAGCAACTTCACGGATGAAGTTGTATGCTTCTTCTACTTTCTTTACAGTTTTCTGAAGGTCGATAATGTAGATACCGTTTCTCTCTGTAAAGATGTACTCTGCCATTTTTGGGTTCCAGCGTCTTGTCTGATGTCCGAAGTGAACACCTGCTTCAAGAAGCTGTTTCATTGAAATTACGTTTGCCATTTTAAATAGCACCTCCGGTTTTAATTTTTTTCGTCAAGGCTATGCCTTGTCCGATAATACCTCCGCTTTGTTCATCGCTTTCGGGAGCCGAAAAAACGGCACCGCCCTTAAGCTTACAAAGCGTGTGTATTTTTTACGCCATAATAGAATAACATATTATGAAACAAAAAGCAAGCATTTTTTTGAAATTATGCAAATTTTTTGTTTTAATCATACCCCAATGATATTTTTAACATTCTCTTCTGTAAGAGATATACCCATAAATTCATCTATAAATGCTTCAAACGAGCCTGATTCATTTTTATCAGAGCAACGAACAACCCATGCGCAAGTGTCGCCATAAGCACGGTAATCGCAATCCATTACGGCGTCATCATTGTTAAGCTCGAGCGGCTTAGAACACCACATACCCATATAGCTGTCGCCGACGCGCGCAAACATAAAGCCATCGCGCTTTACTTCTTCCTCCATCGCAAATGATGGCCAGTACATATGAGTGAATTTTGTCGGGTGATCATCGGGGATATTGTAATAACAATAAAGCGTATTATTATCTTGCATTAAAGCGGGGAATACGCCGTTTCCATACCAATAGTCAGGACGCATACCTCCAAAATCTTTTTCAGTACCCGGATGATTTACGAATGTATAACAACGGTTTGAAATAGCTGCATACCAAAGATGTTGCTGATAGCCGTATTCACCGGGAACAAACAACGATGTTCCATGGAACCATTCGTTCATAACCTTTGTAGCATAATATTCGGTGTCTGTATATTTTTCCTCCGGAAGCGGTGTGCGCCTTGGAGAAGCAACCGATGTAAGCATATAGTTTTTCGTTTTTTTTGTAGTAATGCTTGCTCTTCCTGAATCAAATGTAACATTGGCATTATTGCGCATAAGGTCCGTCAAATCATCAGGCATTTTATATGAGCTGTAATAGAAGTATATAAGCCAACCACTGTATGCTTGGGCGCAGTTTTCGTCAATCGCATACAAAAGACTTTGCAGAGCTGAATCGTAAGGTGTGAGAGCTCCTCTGTATATTCTTCCCATAGGTGCCATATGTATACCATCAAAGCATTGAAGTGCCGCTTCGCGCATAATTCTGTCAAGAGTGTTTTTTGCGCGTGCTTTTATAACCTCGTCGGTTGAAAAATCATAAAGAACAAAAAGCGGCGCTGTTGTTACAAGCAGATATCCGCCTGCCAAAAATTCTTCGAAACCTTCGTGTTCAATTACATCAAACCACTGGTTTATACGATTCATACCCTTTTTATATAGGTCTATACCACGCTTGCCTGAACGATGGAAAAATTCTTCGGGCCATATACTTCCGGCGAGCGTCTGACATACAAAAAATGTAAGTGCATGATTTTCGCTCCAGAAGCACATTGCATCTGCGCCTTCTTCGTCCATCCAATATCTGTAATCGAGAGCAACATCGTGTATCTTTTTTTTGTATTCGTCGCTTATGGGAAGCAGTTTGTAGATATACAACAAGCCCATAAGAGCAAAGTCGGAACAGTCTTTTCGAATTGCAACATATTCAAGTGCGTTGTCAATAAGCTTGTAATCTTCATCGCTGATTGTTTGGTTGATGTAGTACTTGGAAAGAAAAGCAAAAAGTATTGACCAATCCGGGGTGAAGGGAGTGTTAGCAATTTTAGTTAATACTGCGTTTTTGCGTGATTGACTGGAATTGTCCTTGTTAAATACGAGCTTTTCATTCTGAAGAATGTCAAAACGACGCATAAATTGCTGTGAACATACGTCGAAAGATACTGCGACATTTCTTTTGCCCGCTACACCATAAGAGCAGCCTTCATTCCAAACGTATTCGTCCTCGTCTAATTTAACTGTTACGGGGAAGGAAGGTTGTTTTTTTGAAACAAGCTTTGTTTTATCACAACGCAAATCACAAAGCCAGTTTTCAGCTTCTTTGAGCTTTGTGAGCGTATCGCTTTCTATGGGAAGCGTTACACATACTCCGTCTGTGTCAAAAAGCTGAAGCGAGAACATATTTCTTGTATCACGTACGCCAAAGTTCTGAAGAGATACAAAAATATCGTTTATGCCTTCTCTTAGCTCAAGAGTAATATCAAGATGACTTATCGGTTTATATACGGGGTCTTTGATGTTTGCACAGTGAGTACCATTAAGCCACATATCAACTGTGCAGTACGACCAGATTCTTGCGCGGACAGCTTTTGCCCTGTCGCTTACAAGCTGAGTTATAGCATGGATATTAACACTCGTAAGGGTGAAATAGAAAGTTGAAAAATCTATATATGTATTGCGGTTTTTTGCATAAAACTTCCACTCGGCACCAAGTGAACTTTTCTCGCCAATAGTTCCCGATGGAGGAACCTGCGAGATGGGTTTTGCAAAAATTTTTCGCATATCAGCTTCAAATTTTAATTGGTTTTTGTCTGTATGAGGAGCAATAAATGGTTCTGTAACAGCCTCAGTTGTAAGATAATTTAGTACATACCCCTCTTTTGACAAAGAAAAACATACTTTTGAATCAGTCAATGTAAGCACGACCTTTCTTTTTTGATAAAATTCAGCTATATTATATTTTATATTGTCCGCAAAAGCAATAAAAAAATCAAAAAAACAAAAATAACAAACAGAAAAACAAAAATAACAAACAGAAAAACAAAAATAACAAACAGAAAAACAAGCCGTGGTCAAAACACGGCTTATTCGTTATTAAGATTTTTCAGGCTTTGACACAAAAATCCGACGTGTAGCCTTGACTGTAATATTGTGCAGCTTGTACAGCGCAAAGAAAAGCTTTGTCATATATCTTAGCACAGGCTCGGTTGCAATTATAAATATGACTAAAAGCATACTTGCTTTAAGCGAAAGCGGTGTGATGCCGAATAAGTCATTTAAGAATATGCTCGATAAAACAAGTCCTGCGAGCATTGCACCCCATATACACCACCTGAGCACATTCATGGGCCTGCTCATGCGGTACAAAAACAACATACCAACCGTTGATAAAAGAAGAGCAGAAACAGTTGACATATCAGCTTCGCCCACACCAAAAATTTCGGTAAAAAGCATAAGTGATGCAACTATAACAAATCCCGTAAGTCCTGCGGGCAGCGCTTCGCCAAGCACATTTGGCAAAAACTTTCCTTTTATAATATTGTGATTTGGTTCAAGAGCCAAAAAGAATGCAGGCATGCCAATTGTAAACATACTTACAAGAGAAATCTGTGATGGAAGGAGAGGATAATTCACGACAAAAATCATCGAGAAAAGCGCCATCATCATAGAAAAAATATTTTTAACCAAAAACAGTGATGCCGAGCGTTCGATGTTGTTTACTACGCGCCTTCCTTCGAGCACGACAGAGGGCATATACGCAAAATCCGAGTCGAGCAGTACAAGCTGAGAAACATGTGTGGCGGCCTCGCTTCCTGATGCCATAGCTATACTGCAATCAGCTTTTTTGAGTGCGAGCACGTCATTTACACCATCGCCAGTCATCGCAACGGTTTTTCCCGCTTTTTTGAGTGCGAGTACAAACTGTTTTTTCTGCTTGGGTGTTACTCTGCCAAATACCGTGTATTTCATAATCGCTTCGCCGATTTGCTCATCTGTAACAAGCGTGCTTGCGTCAATGTAATTATCAGAATTTTTAATGCCTGCACGCTCTGCAACTGCTGATACGGTGAGCGGGTTGTCGCCCGAAATTACCTTTATCTCAACGCCTTGCTCATCAAAATATTCAAAGGTTTGCTTTGCGTCTTTTCTTATAGGATTTGATGCAACAATAAGACACAACGCAGTTACGTCTTCTGCAAGAGCGTTGCCGTCGGGGACGCCATCGTATTTTGCAAACACAAGCACTCTTTGTCCGTTTTTTGAATAGCCTTCAATTTGCTCTTTGTACTCCTCATAGCGCTCACGCAGTATAAATTCGGGCGCGCCGAGAACGTACGCATCCTCGCCAAAAACTGCGGATGAATATTTATATGCAGATGAAAACGAAATCACCTTATCTGCAAGTGTGCCGCTGTTTTGGGTAAAACGCTCCTTTATGGCAGCCATAGTTATATTGTCTTCGCTCATATTTGCCGCAAAATCGCCGACAAGAATTTCGAGCGAAGGCTCGTTTTCGCCAAAAATATATTCATCAAGCTCTACAAGCTCGTCAACTTTTATGTTGTTCTCCGTAATAGTTCCTGTTTTATCGACACACAAAACATTTACGCGTGCAAGTGTTTCTATGCACGAAAGCTCATGCACAAGAACTCTTTTTTTCGCAAGGCGCATTACACTTAAAACCATTGCAACGCTTGCCAAAAGATAAAGCCCTTCGGGAATCATACCGATAAGCGCCGCTACCATTGATACAACGCTTTGCGAAAGCGTTTCTCCAAGCTTAATATAATGCTGCCAGAACATTATAACTCCAATCGGTATTATGGCTATACCAACAATGGCAATAAGGCGGTTTAAAGAGCGAATCATTTCCGAGCGCTCGCCCTTTTTTTCAGCCTTTGCTTCAAGCATAAGCCTTGATATATACGAGTTCTCACCGACGGTAGTAAGCTGTGCCATACAATGTCCCGATACAACAAAGCTGCCCGACATAAGCTTATCGCCGCTGTTTTTTGAAACCTCGTCTGCCTCTCCCGTAAGGAGTGATTCGTTTACATTTATCTGTCCGTCAACAACTACTGCGTCTGCGCAAATCTGATTACCTGCGTCGAATATGACAATATCATCTACAACGAGATTTTCGCAAGCTATTGTGCTTATCTGACCATCGCGCAGCACGCGTGCCGTTGGAGCGTTCATAATTGAAAGCTTGTCCAAAACGCGTTTTGAACGTATTTCCTGCACTATACCGATTAAGGTATTTAAAATGATTACGGGAAGAAAAGTAAGCTCGCGAAATGAGCCGACCAAAATCAAAAGAAGGGCCAGAAACGCAAACACAAAATTAAAATATGTAAAAACATTGCTTGCGATAATCTGGGGTATTGTCTTTGATGGGGCATCTATGCTTTCGTTTATCAAGCCTGCATTTTCGCGCTCGGCAACCTCACCACGCAAAAGTCCCGTATTTATGTCGGTGTAAATTATTTGATTTTCATATTCTGAGCTTATAGCTTCGTTTGTTTTTCTCATCATTTCCTCCGAAAAATTCAGAATAGTTATCATCAATATTGATTATTCTCAAAAATGCTATATTATATTACCATATAATAAATTGTTCTTCAACAAAAAATATAAAAAGTTAATGTAATATTAAAAAAGCAGTGTAGATGTCTACACTGCTGATTTAACAAATTATCTTGTTTTTTTTGCCTTCTTTGCTTTCTTTGTAAACTTTTTAATAAGAATGCCGTAGTACACAAAAGTAAATACAAGATATGCAAGCATAAGATATGCAACTACAAAATACTCATAACGTGTGTTTTTAAGAAAAACAACTATTGAGCGAAAAGCGGCGGGAACCGTTTCAACAGGCATCCATTTTGTGTAGAATGGAAGATTCAGATAGAACACTACAAGACAGATTGCAAGTGTCATATGAGCATAGTTTTTAAATGTTGATGAATATGTCTCAAGTTTTGGCAATTTTGTGTATGAAAGCGTATACAAAGCTACAGTGCCAAGTGCAAGAAGCACAAATACTGCGCACATTACATAGCGATATGTTAAAATATTTCCTATACGTCCCATTGCATAAAGATAAAATGCATACAAAAGAACATAACCTAAAATAGTGTAACCGAAATTTATAAGCATTCGGTTAGTAAGCTTTTCTTCAATCTGCTTTGCGCTAAGATTTGCCATATCCTTAATTTTCATGTAAAAAATCCCCCTTGTATCCTTATCCTGTGTTTATAATTAAAGCAAAAATTCGTAATTTATCATAGAAAGCACAGCCGCTCCTGCTGTTTCTGTCCGCAGTATCCGCTTGCCAAGACTGACGGTTGCAATTTCCGAGGCTTTTATTTTTTCAAGCTCGCTATCGGAAATACCACCCTCGGGACCTATAACATAAGCTATACTTTTTATGTCTTTGGTTTTTTTGAAAGCATCTTTAATTGTTGTACCGTCTTCGTTTTCGTATGCTGTAAAGCTTAAATCATACTCTTTTATCAAGCCGAGCATATCATTAAAAGTAACGGGCATTTCAACTTTCGGAACAATTCCGCGCCCCGATTGCTTTGACGCTGCAAGAGCAATGCTCTGATAGCGCTCGGTTTTCCTTTTTGCATCAGCCTCACTATTTAATTTTACAACACATCTGTCCATAATGCAAGGAATAATTTTATTAATTCCAAGCTCGGTGCATTTTTGAATTATATATTCCATTTTTCCCGACTTTGGAAGCGCCTGAAAAAGTGTTATTTCGATATCAGGCTCTGACTCACTCTTTTTTTGAGAAATGATAGATGCACTGACCGAGTCTTTATCAGATTTTTCTATCTTTGCCTCGTAATCGCTGCCACAGCCGTCGCAAAGTGTAATCATATCGCCCGCTTTCATACGAAGAACCTTTGATATGTGCTTTGCATCTTCGCCGCATATTGTTATATGAGCATCCAAAATGTCGTTTTTATCTATAAAAAATCGCGGCATAATTCACCTCGTAAACGTATAGGCAGTAATTTTTTTACAAAGTTGTTTTAAACTCTACATAATATATTATCAAATTCAAACAAAAAAATCAATACAAAAATAAAAAATCGAATATAAATTTTGTATCCGATTTTTTAAACCAATCTTTATTTTGCAACTATCGATGCCCATTCGCCCTTTTCGTGAACGTGTAAAATTTCAAAATCTGCTTTTTTAAGAGCGCTTTTTACATCGTTAATTCTTTCAAGTATTATTCCCGAGCAGATAAATACGCCATCTGTTTTCATAACGGATTTTGCAAATGGCGCAAGAGCGATTATTACGTCTGCGACGATATTTGCAAGCACTATATCATATTTTTGCGAAGAAATTTTCTCTCTTGCATCGGTATCGGACAAAACATCTGCAGCAAGAGTAATGTACTCAGGCTCACCAAAACCGTTTTTCTGGGCATTTTCCATCGCTATTTTCGCGGCGTTGGGGTCGATGTCAACAGCCAAAGCATTTTTCGCCTTCAGAAGCAGAGCGATAATTGACAAAATACCGCTTCCGCATCCAAGGTCGAGTACGTTGTCGCCCTCTTTTATGTAGTTTTCAAGGCTTTCTATGCAAAGCTGTGTGCTCTGATGCGTGCCCGTGCCAAAGCTCATTCCGGGGTTTATGTTAAACACTGTGCGGCCTTCATCATCGTCAAGAATTTCCCATTCGGGCTTTACAAGAATGTGCTTGCCGACTTTGAGCGGTTTATAGTACTGTTTCCAATTTTCTGCCCAGTCCTGCTCGGACATATCCGTAAGAGAAATATCGAGTGTGCCGAAAATGCCCTCGCTGTCAAAAGCTTTCAGCGCAGCCATTGCTTCTTTTACTGCGAGTAGTTGTTCATGGCCGCTTTCGTTTTCAGTTACATAGATTTTTACAAGTGTAGGTGCACTTTTTTTATACATAAGTGATTCATCTACATAATCCCAGTATTTTGTTTCGTTTTCTAAAAAGTCGTTAAAGTCAGCGGCGTCCTCAATTTCTGTCCCCGTAATGCCTATCGAATAAAGTCGTCCGCATACCGGCTCTATTCCTTGTGTTGTTGTTTGTATCGAAACCTGAATCCAATTCATATCGGCATACCTCTTTGTTTTTAAAATTATACGTCTTGTATAATCATTATAATTAGTATTTATGTTTTCTGCAAGTGTTTTTTTAAAACAATAACTTATAATGAGTAAACAAATTATGAATATATTTCTAAAATAATTGATTTTTTTCGGAAAAAGAGGTAAAATTTTAAATAAGAAACTGATAAAGGAGTGCGAATGTGTGTCGACAGTAGCAAAATATTTAAAACCATATATACCATATATGTTTTTAGTGCTTATATTTGTATTTACAAGAGTGCTTTGCGACCTTGCTCTTCCGGGATATATGTCCGAAATTGTGGATAATGGAATTGCAAAAGGTGATATTTCTTACATTATATCAACGGGTGTTACGATGCTACTCGTATCACTTTTGGGTATTGGTGCGGCGGCGGCAAACAGCTTTACCGCTTCGTATATAGGTGCAAATACTGCAAAGCATCTTCGTGATGATGTGTTTAAGAAAACAGAGGCGTTCTCGCTTGCAGAGTTTGACAAGTTTTCAACAGCATCGCTTATTACAAGAACGACAAACGATATTGTTCAGCTGCAAAATATTATAATAATGTTTATGCGCTTTATGATAACGGCGCCGATAATGGGTATAGGCGGAATTGTGCTTGCACTTCGCAAAAGCGTTTCAATGTCATGGACGATAGCGCTTGGCGTTATTATAATACTCGGCATGGTTTCAGTGCTGTTTTCGCTTACAATGCCGCGCTTTAAAATAATACAAAAGCTTATTGACAGATTAAATCTTGTCAGCCGCGAAGGACTCAGCGGCGTAATGGTAATACGTGCATTTAAAAATCAGCCGTTATGGCAACAGCGCTTTGAAGATTCCAACAGCGCACTTACGAAAAACAACCTTTTTACGAGCAGAGTAATGAGCCTTATGCATCCGGCGATGATGCTCGTTATGAATATTATTACTGTGGTAATTGTATATATAAGTGCCCGCTACATTGATATAGGTGCTCTTGACGTGGGCGATATGATGGCATTTATACAGTACGCATCACAGATTATGCATTCGTTTTTGATGATGTCTATGATGTCAACGCATTTTCCGCGTGCGCTTGTTTCAGCAAACAGAGTAAAAGAAGTGCTTGAAACCGAGCCTGATATACAAGACCCCAAGGAGCCTGTTTGTTTTGATGAGAGCAAGCGTGGTGAGGTCAGATTTGAAAACGTAAGCTTTTATTACCCCGACGCAGACGAGGCGGCGCTTAAGGATATTTCATTTGTTGCAGAGTCTGGAAAAACTACGGCAATAATCGGAAGTACCGGTTCGGGCAAATCGACGCTTGTAAATCTTATAATGCGTTTTTATGATGCAACCGATGGCGAGGTAATAGTTGACGGAGCAAACGTAAAAAATGTGTGTCAGAAAGCTTTGAGAGAGCGCATTGGCTATGTGCCGCAAAAGGGCATACTGTTTTCGGGCACAATAGAGTCGAATTTACGCTATGGCGATGAGAATGCTGACTGGCAGACTGTTTTGTCGGCAAGCCAGACTGCTCAGGCATCAGACTTTATAGAAGAAAAAGAAAAGGGCTATGAGAGCGAAATTTCTCAGGGTGGTACAAATGTGTCGGGTGGACAACGTCAAAGACTATCTATCGCCCGCGCACTTGTAAAAAAGAGCGAAATATATATCTTTGATGACAGCTTTTCGGCACTTGACTTTAAAACCGATGCCGCACTTAGAAGTGCGCTTAAAGAAAAGATGCAGGGAGCGACACTTATAATTGTTGCGCAAAGAATTAATACAATTATGAATGCTGACCGGATAGTTGTCATGGACGAAGGAAAAGTGGTGGGCGTTGGCACACACCGCGAACTTTTAAACAGCTGTGATGTATACAGACAGATTGCGTATACACAGCTTTCAGAGGAGGAATTAGCATGAGCCCGCCGCCAATGATGGGACCAAAGGGAAAGCCGGGTAATGGTGCAGGGGTTGCAGGCCCTATGGCACGTATGATGCCTGGTGTAAAAGCAAAAAACTTTAAACAAACAGTATCAAGACTTTTTAAGTATATGGGACCTTATAAGGTTGCACTTTTGATGACGGTTATTTTTGCCGTGCTCTCAACAGTGTTTGATATTTTTGCACCGCTTGTGCTTGGCGAGGCTACAACACTTATTTTCAATGGCGTCGTGCGCGACAAAACGGGTGTTGATTTTGTAGCTATAGGCTATATTATTATGAAGCTTTTAGCGGTGTACTTTGCGTGCACATTCTTTACGTTTTTTCAAAGCTATCTTACAGCGGGAATATCGCAAAAAATTTCATACAAGATTCGTTATGATATTGCAAAGAAAATTGACCGTCTTCCCGTAAGCATGTTTGAATCGACCACGCACGGCGAGATACTCAGCCGTATAACAAATGATGTTGATACTGTGGCACAGACGCTTAATCAGGGTATTTCGCAGTCGATAACCTCTGTGATTACTATCAGTGGTATTATCGCGGTTATGTTTTCGATTAACGTATGGATGAGTCTTGTAACGCTTATAATATTGCCCGTAGTGCTTATATTTGTGCGTCTTATAGTAAAGGCGTCCAGCAAGTTTTACCGCGCTCAGCAAAAAACACTTGGCCAGATTAACGGCCATGTTGAAGAAATGTATTCAGGGCACAATGTCGTAAAGGCGTTTAACGGTGAAGAGTCATCAGTGAAAACCTTTACAGAGTATAGTGATATTTTGTGCAAAACCGCATGGAAATCGCAGGCACTTTCAGGTCTTATGATGCCTATGGTAAATTTTATAGGAAATGTCGGCTACGTTGTGATATGTATAATGGGTGGTGCTTTTGTTCTTGCGGGCACACTTGAGGTAGGAAATATACAGTCCTTTATCCACTATATGCGCCACTTTACAAGGCCTATAAGCGAGGTTTCAAATATCGCAAACGTATTTCAGTCTACTGCAGCTGCGGCGGAAAGAGTGTTTGAGTTTTTGGACAGCGAGGAAGAGTGCGAGGAAACAAAAACGCCTGCAAGCACCGAAAATATAAAAGGCTTTGTAACATTTGAGCATGTACGCTTTGGATATTTAAAGGACAAAATCGTAATCAAGGATTTTTCCTGCGAGGTACAAAGTGGTATGCAAGTGGCAATTGTTGGGCCGACGGGTTCGGGCAAGACCACACTTGTAAAGCTTTTGATGCGTTATTACGATGTAAATGACGGAAGCATTAAAATTGACGGCGTTGATATACGCGATTTTACAAGAGACGATTTGCGTTCGCAATTCGCAATGGTGCTTCAGGATACATGGCTGTTTAATGATACCGTAATGGAAAACATCAGATACGGAAAGCCCGATGCAACCGATGAAGAGGTTATTGCAGCCGCAAAAACGGCGTGCGTTGACCGCTTTATACATCAGCTTGCGGGCGGATATAATATGGTGATAAACGAAGAGGCAAATAATATATCCCAGGGACAAAAACAGCTTATCACAATTGCAAGAGCAGTTTTGGCAAATCCGCCGATGCTTATTTTGGACGAGGCGACAAGCTCTGTCGATACAAGAACAGAGTCGCTTATACAAACGGCGATGAAAAATCTTATGAAGGACAGAACGAGCTTTGTGATTGCACACCGTCTTTCTACTATACGCGATGCAGATATGATATTGGTTGTAAATGACGGCGATGTTGTTGAAAGAGGTAACCATAGTGAGCTTATGGCGAAAAACGGATTTTATGCCGAGCTTTATAACAGTCAGTTTAAAAAATAAAAAAGTTGCCGCAGGGCTTTGCAAATACAGCGAAGTCCTGCGTTAAATTTTGTATAAAAAAATAATTTAAGAAAAAAATCTTTGACAAACGGATAATTTTGTAGTAATGTATTAAATCGTAGAGTATATTAAAATGAAGTTTTTAAATTTTGGGGAAAAATCGGGAGGGAGAGTATGTCAAAAGAGCAGTATTGGCTATGGCTTGTAAATTTGCCGTCTATAAGCTCGACAAAAATCACCCTTCTGTTAGAAAGATTTGAAACTGTAGAAAAAATATATCAGGCACAGAAAAGTGATTTTGAGGGTATTGACAAAATAGGTAAGCGTGAGATAGATGCACTTTGCAACAAAGACCTTGCAAAAGCAAACGAAATTATAAAAAAGCTTGATGAGGTAGGAGCTTATACGCTATGTTTTGATGACAAGCATTATCCTGATATGTTAAGATATTGTTATGAGCCACCGTATGTTTTGTATGCCATGGGCGAAAAGCTTGATTTTGACAAGATGCTTTTTATTTCGGTGGTGGGCTCGCGCGAGTGCAGTGATTATGGAATTGATGCAACTGACGAAATATGCACCGAACTTGCACAAAACGGTGTCGTAATTGTGAGCGGAATGGCCAGAGGTATTGACTCTGCAGCGCACAGAAGTGCACTTAAAGCAGGTGCTAAGACTGTGGCGTTTTTAGGATGCGGAATTGATGTGGTTTATCCACCTGAAAATGACGAGCTTATGCAAGCGATTGCTAAAAATGGTATGCTTATAACCGAGTTTGCACCGGGAACAGCGCCGTATTCTAAAAATTTTCCGATACGAAACAGGCTTATCGGAGCGTTTTCACGTGGGGTTTTGCTTGTCGAAGCAAGAGAGAAAAGCGGAACGCTTATTACGGCAAATTGGGCGCTTGAAAATGGCAGGGATGTTTTCGCTTTGCCGGGAGATTATAACCGCGAAGGCTCGGCAGGCTGCAACGAGCTTATAAAAAGCGGCGGGGCAAAGCTTGTAATGTGCGCAGAGGATATACTTGAAGAATATGTCTACGAGCTTGAAAATATGGATATGGGAAAATACGGCAGAGCTGAGCCTGTGTTTGTAGAGGTTGCTGCAAGAAAGCAAAGCAAAAAAGCGCATAACGAAAATAATAGTGTAAATAATGAAAGTAATAAGGATAATAAGAAAAATATTGATGTAAACAATCCGCGTTATGACGTGCTTGATGAAAAGCAAAAGCATATAATTGAGCTTTTGGCAAATGGCGATATGCATATTGACCGGATATGCAGAGCCGTTGATATGAGCGCGTCAGAGGCAGCAGCGGCACTTACAATAATGGAGCTTTACGGCTTTGTTGTTGCGCTTGCAGGTAAAATGTTTACATTAAACATATAAAATTCAGAGCGTATCCCACTTTTGCAGATGGGATATGTGAGCCTGATAAAGTTTTAATGAAAGAAAGGCTGTGAAAAATAAAATGTCAAAAAAGCTTGTTATAGTTGAGTCGCCGTCAAAGGCGAAAACAATAAAAAAATACCTTGGCTCGACGTATAGTGTCGAGGCTTCGATGGGACATATTATAGACCTTCCGAAAAGTCAGATGGGTGTTGATATTGACAAGGATTTCGAGCCGCACTATATCACAATAAGGGGAAAGGGAGAGCTTCTTTCAAAGCTTAAAAAAGAAGCAAAAGCAGCAGATAAGGTTTATCTTGCAACTGACCCTGACCGCGAGGGTGAGGCTATAAGCTGGCATCTGGCGCATGCGCTTGAGCTTGATGAGAATGTAGCTTGCCGTGTTACATTTAATGAGATTACAAAGGCTGCGGTGCAAAAGGCTATAAAGGAGCCAAGAAGCATTGACCAAAGCCTTGTTGATGCACAGCAGGCAAGAAGAGTGCTTGACAGAATTGTTGGTTATAAAATAAGCCCTATTTTGTGGAAAAAGGTTAAAAAGGGTCTCAGCGCAGGCCGTGTGCAATCTGTTGCAACGCGTCTTATTTGCGACCGCGAAGAAGAAATTGAGGCATTTGTACCACAGGAATACTGGACAATTGTGGCAGAGCTTACAGAGCCAAATTCCAAAAAAAGCTTTAAGGCGACATATCATGGTAAGGGCAAAAACAAGGTTGAGATAAAAAATGAAAAGGAAGCACTTTCGATATATAATGAGGTAAAGGATGCCGATTTTATTGTATCGAGCGTAAAAACAAGCGACGTAAAGCGTTCACCTGCGCCGCCGTTTACTACATCAACTATGCAGCAGGAGGCGTCAAGAAAAATAAACTTCCAGTCAAGAAAAACAATGCAGACGGCGCAGACTCTGTACGAAGGTGTCGATATAAAAGGAATTGGTACTGTCGGACTTATTACGTATATGCGTACCGACTCGACACGTATAGCGACAGAGGCACAGTACGCTGCACGTGATTATATTAATGCAAATTATGGCGAAAATTATGCGCCGAAAAGCTTTCGTTACTATAAGAGCCGTAAAAACGCTCAGGATGCTCACGAGGCAATCAGACCGACAGATGTATCGCTTACACCTGCTCGCATAAAAGAATCGCTTACAAATGACCAATACAAGCTTTATAAGCTTATCTGGGAGCGTTTTGTGGCAAGTCAGATGAAAGATGCCATTATAGAGTCTACTGCGTGTGATATCGAGGCGAACGGACATATATTTAAGGCAGCTGGTACAAAAGTAAAGTTTGATGGCTTTATGAAGGTATATATAGAAGGTACAGATACAGAAAAGCAGAAGGAAACAGCACTTCCGTTGCTTACAGAAAAAGAAACACTTAAACTGAAAAATATAGAACAAAAACAGCACTTTACACAGCCGCCGGCTCGCTATACAGAGGCAAGCCTTGTAAAGATGCTTGAAGAAGAGGGCATTGGAAGACCGTCTACGTTTGCACCGACAATTACGACAATTCTTGCACGTGGATATGTTACGCGTGATAAAAAGTCGCTTATACCAACAGAGCTTGGACGCGTAACCACGCAGCTTTTAAAAGAGAATTTTAAAGATATTGTTGATGTGGATTTTACAGCAAGCATGGAAAGTCAGCTTGACAGCGTTGAAAGCGGCGATGCAAAGTGGAAGGAAATTATAAAAGAGTTTTATTACCCATTTGCCGAAAGCGTAAAAACCGCAGAAGAAAGCGTAAACCGCATTAAGATTGCAGATGAGGTAAGCGACGTTGTGTGTGAAAAGTGCGGACGAATGATGGTTTATAAAATGGGCCGATATGGAAAGTTTTTGGCATGTCCGGGATTTCCAGAGTGTCGAAATGCAAAGCCTATTGTTATAGAGGCGGGTGTTGATTGCCCGAAATGCGGAAAGAAAGTGCTTGTAAAGAAGAGTAAATCAGGAAGAACATATTACGGCTGCGAGGATAATCCGAAGTGTGATTTTATGACGTGGGATACACCGGTCAAGGACAAACAATGTCCAAAATGCGGCTCGCTGCTTCTTAAGAAAAATATGCGCGGACCGAAAAAGACAGTTTGTGCAAACGAAAATTGTGATTATGAAACGGGCGGTAAAAAAAGTGAGAGTTAATGTAATCGGCGCCGGTCTTGCCGGATGCGAGGCTGCGTGGCAGCTTGCAAACAGAAATGTGCAGGTGCGCCTTTATGAGATGAAACCAAAAAAACATTCACCTGCGCATCACAGCGACAATTTTGCCGAGCTTGTGTGCAGTAATTCGCTTCGTTCGGACCAGATTTTTAATGCGGTAGGCCTTTTGAAAGAAGAAATGCGCCATCTTAGCTCTGTTATTATAGAGTGTGCTGACAAAACCCGTGTGCCCGCAGGAGGCGCTCTTGCGGTTGACCGCGAGGGCTTTTCGGCTATGATTACCGAAAAAATCAAAGGGCATGAAAACATTGAGGTAATAAATGAAGAGGTTAGCCACATAAATGAGGATGAGTATACAATAGTTGCCTCGGGGCCGCTTACGAGCGATGCGCTATCAAATGAAATTGCGCGCATTACGGGCACAGAATATCTGCATTTTTTTGATGCTGCGGCGCCACTTGTTACGCGCGAAAGCATTGATATGGAAAATGCGTTTTTTGCTGCGCGCTATGACAGGGGCGAGGCGGACTATATAAACTGCCCTATGAATAAAGAAGAGTATGAGGCGTTTTACAGAGAGATTATAAATGCAGATACAGCAGAGCTTAAAGAATTTGAAAATGGCAAGGTGTTTGAAGGATGTATGCCCGTCGAGGTTATGGCATCGCGTGGTATACAGACGCTTCTTTTCGGGCCGTTAAAGCCCGTTGGAATTACAAATCCAAAGACGGGCAAGGACGATTTTTATGCTGTGATACAGCTTCGTCAGGACAATGCCGATGCAACGCTTTATAATATCGTAGGCTTTCAGACGCATTTAAAATTTGGCGAGCAAAAACGTGTATTTTCAATGATACCTGCGCTAAAAAATGCAGAGTTTGTGCGTTATGGTGTTATGCACAGAAACACATTTTTGAATTCGCCTGACCTTTTAGATAAATATTATCGTTTAAAATCAAATGAGAAAATATATTTTGCAGGTCAGATTACGGGCGTGGAAGGCTATGTCGAATCAGCCTCATCGGGACTTTTGGCGGGAATAAATTTGTCGCGTGTACTAAGCGGGGATGAGCCGATAGATTTTACGACTAAAACGGCGATAGGTGCGCTTTCTAATTACGTTTCAAATCCTACTGTAAATGATTTTCAGCCGATGAATGTAAACTTTGGCATAATAGCTTCGCTTGATGAAAGAATAAAAAACAAGCGTGAAAGATACGAAAAAATATCTGAGCGCGCACTTTTGACGCTTGATGAAATTGCAAAGAACTTATAAGGAGTATGGGTATGCTTGAACCGTTAAAGATGGCCCCTGTGTTTAAAGAAGCGATATGGGGCGGCACTACACTTAAAACAAAATACCAAAAGCCAATTGTTTCTGACAAAACGAGCGAATCGTGGGAAATTGCGGCTCATAAAAACGGGCAAAGTCGTGTGTGTGGCGGAAAATATGATGGTTATACTTTAAATGAAATTTCGGATAAGCTTAAAGAAAAGCTGCTTGGAGATTATGTATTAAAAACATCTCCTGACAAATTTCCGCTGCTTGTAAAGCTCTTAGATTGCAACGACAAGCTGAGCGTGCAGGTGCATCCTGATGATGAGTATGCGTTTTTAAATGAAAACGGCGAGCTTGGAAAAACGGAGATGTGGTACATACTTGATGCAAAACCGGGCGCAAAGCTTATTTACGGATTTAATAAGGATGTAAGCCGCGAGGAGTTTAAAAGTGCTGTTGAAAACGGCACTCTTGAAAAAATATTAAATTATGTGCCCGCACAGACGGGAGACTGCTTTTTTATCCCGTCGCGCACACTTCACGCACTTTTAGACGGACTTTTAGTGGCAGAAATTCAGCAAAATTCTGATACTACATATCGTGTGTATGATCATGGACGAGTTGATAAAAATGGAAAAAGCCGTGAACTTCATATAGATAAGTCGGTAGACGTTACTGATTTATCGTGTGGTGTCGGAAACGAAAAAGTTATACAAAAAGCATATGAGCTTGATGGCGGAGTAAGGTATGACTTGTGTAAATGCAAATATTTTTGCACACAAAAATATGTTGTAGAGGAAAGTATAGAACTTGAAACTGGCAACCAAAGCTTTGAAACGATTATTGTATGCGCGGGGAGCGGCGAAATCACCTATGATGGCGGCAGTATGGATATAAACGAGGGTGAGAGTATTGTTTTACCGGCGTATCTTGGAAAATATAAAATTTGCGGAGAGTGTGAGCTTTTAAAAAGCTACGTTCCGCACGAAGAGTAAAATAGTATAAAAAAGCCTGCTTATTAAGCAGGCTTTCAATTTATAAAATTTCGTTAAGCTTTTTTATTGCATCAAGGAACGCAACTTGCTGATTTTCGTATTTATACGGATTGTCAAAGGTTTTGTCGGTAAGAGAGCTTAAATTATCAAATGTGAGAAGATGCGGCTCGAGTGTGATGATAACATCGCGCTCGTATTCGCTTCTGTATGCCTTTAATATCTCACCAAGCTTTGCCTCGCCTTTTCCGGGAGGAACGATTGCGCCTGTGCTGAAGCTATCTTTTATATGGAAATACTCGATGTGGTCTTTTAAAAGGTTATATGCATGAGGATAAGTTTCGTAGTTATCCAATACAAAGTTTCCTGCATCGAAAACACATTTTAATTTTCCGCCAAATTCATTAAACAAATCAAGGCAACGCTCGGGGCTTTCGCCGTATATGCCTGCTTCGTTTTCGTGGCAAAGCACAACGTCAAAGTTGCTGGCAGTATCTAAAAGTGCGCCAACCCAATCCATAACCTGCGCTCTGCAATCATCACGTGTTTTTCCCTTTGGAATATAAAAGCTGAACATTCTTATATTTTTTGTATTTAGCTTTTCGGCAATTGAAAACGTTCTCTTTGCTTTTTCAAGATGCGCAGCCAAATCGTCTTCAAGGCTTATCTTTCCGAGTGGTGAGCCAAGTGCGGAAAGCGTGATGCCTGTTTTTTCAAGCTTGCTTTTTATTTCTGATACATGCTCATCTGTCAAATCCGAAACATTTACTCCGTCTGCAAAGCGAAGCTCGAGCTTTTCAAAATCATTTTGACAAAGCACCTCAAGTTGTTTATCGATTGATGCATCATATTCGTCTGCAAAACCTGAAAGTATTATTCTGCCCATTATCAGTTCACCTCGTATGTATTTACTTTTTCTTCTTTGCCGCTTATAAGGGCACGATCAAGTGCGTTTAAGATGAATACAGGCTTAATAAAGTCGTATGCACTGCATTCTGACTCGCCACCTGTAAGTACGCTGTAAAATGTTTGGAATTCACCGTCAAAGCATCCGTCAAGCTTGATTACGCCGCCTTCATTTCCTTTTTCAAAGGCTACTGCACCAAAGTATGCATAGCAGTTGTCTGTAAACTGTGCGGTTATATCAAACTTTTCATAGCGGAAAACAACGCTTACCGTTCTGTCATTTTTTGTAGCAAGCACAGATTTTATATCATTACCGAAGATTTGAGTAACCATCTGTACCAAATGCTGTGAGTAAAAATAAAATCCGCCGTATTCATTTTCGAGAGAGATAGGTGCGCGAACATATCCGCCGACAACCTCGCCAAATTCTTTTTTCTCGATTGCGGCTTTCAATTCTTGAACCTTTTCGGCATATATACACATTGAACCGCCACAAAATCTTACGCCGTTTTCTTTGAATTCGCGCATCATTTCAATTGCGTCGCTCTCCGATACGGTAATCGGCTTGTCAATAAACATCGGCACGCCCGATTTGATGTATGGCTTTGCGTATTTATAGTGATTATCACCGTGTCTTGCGGTTACAACAACGCCGTCAACGTTGCCGATAAGCTCATCATAGCTTTTCATTTTGTAAACGCCAAACTCGCCGCAAAGCTTGTCAGCGGCTGTGTCATCGTCGCTGTAAATACCTATAACCTGTACGTCTTTGTATGCCTCGTTTTCTTTGATAGTTTTTAAAAACTTGTCTGCGTGTGAATTTTCACAACCTAATATAACGATTTTATACATATTATAGCCTCCTTGTGATTAATAAATTAGCGGCAACGGATTTTCTGCGTGCAGCTGCTCGATTGCACCGACAATCATCGTTGCATTTTCAGGCTCGATATACATCTTTTTGCCCTCGGTCAATTTAAAGTATAGCTCTTTGTAAAGTGTAGCAGTTCCGACATCAAACGCTGTGCCCGTAAACTCCGTGCTTTCTTCGTGGATAATCAGATTATCCTTGCAGTAAGCCGGTACACCGTTTTCATCCTTCATACTTTCAAAAATTACGCTGCGCTCGGTGTTTTCACCATCTTTGATATATTTTACTTCGCATTTTTCGGCAGTTGCTTTAAGGCCGCCCTTTGAGCCCTGAATCTTTACATTATAATTGGAAAATGCATCGGCAGAGCTTATCTCGATATCAACAAGAGGTTTGTTTGGTGCGCTGATAAGCATTTTGACATAATCTTCGGCGTCGCCGCTCGAAAGCTCTGTCTTTGCAAGACGTGAATATACAACCTTTGCAGCTTTATCAAAATCAAGAAGACCATATGCAATACCGATTGGATGCGGACCTGTGTTGTATGCGTTTCCGGCAAGCTTTTTTTGAAGCGTCTGCCAGTCCCAGCGACGTGCAAAGCCACTAAAACGGATGCTGATTTGCTCGATTTTTCCAAATATGCCCGATTCAATCTTTTCTTTTATATACTGATAATATGGGGCATAAAATGTCTGCTGAAATACCGACAAAACTACGTCGTTATCCTTTGCGGTTTTTATCAAATCCTTGCACTCATATCTGTTGCGTGCCATAGGCTTTTCAACGAGAACGTTGAATTTGTGCTCCAAAAATTCTTTTGTAATGTTGTAATGAGTTTCGCTGTATGTAGAATTTACAACCAAATCGATGTCCTTTTTGTCAAACAATCCCTTGTAGTCAGAAAGCACCTCGCAGCCCGGATAACGAGTGAGCGCCTCCTCTCTTAATGCCGCATCATTTTCTACAACATAGCGCACGTTGTAATAAATGTTGTCGTCGCTGATATAATATTTACCGTGAATGTTGCGTCCGCTTCTGCCCTGACCAATTATGGCGAGGTTAAGCTTTTTTATTTCTGCCATTTTAACTCCTCCTTATTTTGCAAAACTTTCTTATCACTTGTATTATAATCCTTTAAAATGTATAATGCAATAATATTTCTTTTGTAAAAAGATATCATTTTTTAATATTTTTTATAAAAATATTAAAAACAGCCTTGACGTGAGGTTTTGTTTGTGTTATTTTAAAAGAAAATTGTGTGGGGGGGATAATGTGATGGAAAAATTTAATGCCAGGATGCCGGGTATTATAAAAAATAAATACAGAATAACTAAAAACTGGTTCAAAACACCACTTGAGCTCAACGAAAACGCCCTTTTGCAGATAGGGGCAACATATTTTAATGAATATACCCACATTACGCCTCACAGTCATACGAATTTTTACGAGCTGACATACATAAAGGATGGCGAGGGAAGCGTTATAATAAACAACGTTGAGGTGAAAGTGAAAAAAGATGATATATGTCTTACGATGCCGTATGACAAGCACGAAATCGTTTCGTCAAAGGACAATCTTTTAGAAATTTTCAACCTTGCATTTATTGTGTCAAATACAGACTTTGTGCGTCAGTTAAATCAGATTTGCCATAGCTTTCATGCGCCTGAAAAACGTATATTTTCAGACAACAATATTGTTTATTTGATAGGACTTATGCTAAATGAGGTGCATAGTGATGAAGAAAATCAACGGTTGATGCTTTCTTCTTTGCTTGATAGTATAATTCTTTATCTTATGCGTAATTTTAGACCGAAAAGCGATAAAAAAAGCCTTGGTAACATAACCGAGCACGAAATTTTGTGCTATCAGATTATGAATTATATTGATACAAATATTTTAAATCTTAAAAATTTAAATGAGCTTGCCGAGCTTACGAATTACAGTTATCCGTATCTGTCGCTTGTGTTCAAAAATACGACCAATATGACGCTTAAAGAATATTTTATGAATGCAAAATTTGAAAAAGCACGCAAGCTGCTATTTGAGGAGCATATCAGTGTGAATAAGGTTTCGCAGATGCTTAATTATTCATCTGCCAATGCTTTTACAAAGGCATATAAAAACAAATTTGGCACTTCGCCAACGAAAAACTGATTTGCAATATAAAAAATCCCTGTCCATAGAACAGGGATTTTTGAGTTTTAATATTAGTTACACTCTGCAACGAGCGGTCCTTCAAGGTCTTTAAGATAGAAAAGCTTGCCCGGAAGAGTCGGGATAAAGCTTGATGTAATCCACTTATCAGGACCATAACGAAGTGTCATCCAGAAGCTCATACCTTGCCATTGCATACCTCTGTTAAACGCACCATCTGCACCGCCGATTGCATAATCAGCCTGCAAGAACAAGCCAGGTCCGATTGTGTTAGCACGGCACGGAACGAGTGTTGTACGAGATTTGAAGCTTGTGATAGCGTTCTGCTCGATTGTAAGCGGATGAAGCTTTGCGCCGATTCTGTAGCATTCCTTCTTCCAGTCCTCTACGCTGTTGTACTCACCTGCAAACTGCGGCTCCCAGAAAGCGATATGGCACATTCTGCCTATTCCGTAAACGAGGATAAGCTTTACGCCTTCTGCTTTAAGCTTTGCAATCTTTTCAGGATATGTAGGAAGGTTTTCTTTTGTTGCAAAGTTTCTCTGTGATGGAGGAACTGTCAACTCGCCGAGAGGATTAAAGAGTGCATCGCACATTGCATTCTGAAATGCAGCCGGGTCATTTGACGGAAGTGTGTTACCATCAGCATCTGACCACTCGTCCATATTGAATGTGTAAACGTGGTCGCACTTTACATTCCACTGCTTAAGGAAATAAACAGCCCACTTATACATACCCATAGGACCAACAGGCAAAATGAAAGCAATCTTTTCGCCGTTATCGCGTGCGTTCTTTATTGCAAGCGCGATTTCGTGGCCCATATATGTATCAAATTCTCCAAGAGTATCACATTTTATAGGTGTGAAATCCTTGTGCCAGAAGCTCTGTCTGTCCTCTACCTTGTTTTCGGGATTGCAGCATGCATCAATTTTCTCCATATCCCAACCTGCGGGATAAAAGCCTTCAAGAAGTGAACCTTTTACTGTACTGTTAAAATCCATTTTTTATTCCTCCTTATTTGTTTAACGATTTACGAACCTCTTTAACTACGAGGTCAACGATAGCCTGCATTTTGCTGTCGTCAAGAGTGCTCTGTGAAAGCGAACCCTTATCAACACTTGAGAAAAGTTCCATCTTTGCGATTGTTTCTTGCTTTACAGCCTCAACTGCTGCGGGAATAAGGTCGATAATACCCTTGTTCATATCAGTAAACTTGCTAAACTCAGCCTTTACTGCGGCAATGTTGATATCGGTAAAGATGTTAACCTTGCTGATACCTTCTTTTATAGCACGTCTGAAATCGTCATCAGTAAGACCTGAACCACCGTGCAAAACGAGCGGAACATTTACTGTGTTTGCGATTGTCTTGATTCTCTCAAAATCGAGTTTTGGCGGAAGCTTGTATGCACCGTGAGCATTACCTACTGCGATTGCAAGAGCATCCACCTTTGTCTTTTCAACATAATCTTTTGCAAGCTTGGGGTCTGTGAAGAATTTGCTCGGGTCTTCAAGATGGCTGCTGCCTTCTGCCGAACCCTCGTTATCACCTACATGACCAAGCTCGCCCTCGATTGTTGCGCCGTATGAATGGGCAATCTCTGCCATTTCTTTTACTTTCTTTACGTTTGTGTCATAGTCATCTGTTGAGCAGTCATACATAATTGATGTAAAACCAAGCTCAAGTGCTTTAAGACAGGTTTCCTTTCGAAGACCATGGTCAAGATGAATAACTACCGGAACTCTTGCTTTTTTAGCCATCGGAAGAAGATAATACGATACCTCTTCAAGCGGACCGTACGGGAAAAGCACTTCTGCTGTACCCATAATTACGGGAGAATTTGTTTTCTCTGCCGCAGCGATTATACCCCTTGCAAGCTCCATATTTACAGCGTTGAAAAGACCAACTGCGTATTTACCTTGCTTTGCCGGGATAAGTACTTGATTTAGATTTACTAACATATAACATCACCTTTCTGCTTTTGTGATTTTTGTGTCAAGTATTTTGTATACTTATTCATATTATACGGATTCTATTATACAATAACTGACAGAATATGTCAAGAGAAGAATAAGCAAAAATAGATTAAAAACACACCCTCGCGGAGTGTGTTTTTTGCTTGTTATCTATTACTTTCCAAAAATCCTTGTTTCTTAGTAAAGAACGAATAGGGAATAGGTAAAAAGTGAAAATCCCCGTACTGTTGTACGAGGATTTTTGGTGAGCCATCCGCGATTCGAACGCGGGACACCTTGATTAAAAGTCAAGTGCTCTGCCGACTGAGCTAATGGCCCGTATGTGGTTGGGATGGCAGGACTCGAACCTACGAAATGCCAGAGTCAAAGTCTGGTGCCTTACCGACTTGGCTACATCCCAGCATCACCAAAATAAATATATAATAAAGTGGGGTGGATAGTGAGAGTCGAACTCACGACCTCCAGAGCCACAATCTGGCGCTCTAACCAACTGAGCTATACCCACCATATTTTGTAAAAAAATGGCGTGCCTGCGGGGATTCGAACCCAGGACCTACTGCTTAGAAGGCAGTTGCTCTATCCAACTGAGCTACAGGCACATTTTGGAGCGGGTGATGGGAATCGAACCCACACAATCAGCTTGGAAGGCTGAGATTCTAGCCATTGAACTACACCCGCAAATATGTGCGTCTTATTGACAGCTGACTTATAAAATTATAACAGTACTCATCGTGTTTGTCAACACTTTTTTTCAAAAAGACGCAAATTTTTTCTTGAAAACCATATTTTGTGCCTTTAATAGTTGTTTTGATTTGGAAAATTCAAATAATTGCCACTCCGAAGGGGGTGGCAATTATTCCGGTTATTAATTATTTTTAACAATTATTCTTTTATTATACTGATTTTGTTGTCATCTGCGATTACTTTCGCACACTCTCCTGCGCAAAGCTCGGATTTTATTATCATATACGCAATTTCATCCTCGATTTTGCGTGCGATTACACGTCTTAGCGGTCTTGCACCGTATTTGGGGTCGTAGCCTTCTTTTAGGATAAGCTCTTTTGCATCGTCTGAAACAATGAGGGTAATTCCTTTTTCTGAAAGCTCACTAATCATATCTGCAAGCATCAAATCAATAATCTTTAGAAGCTCATCGTGCTTAAGCTGCTTAAACACAACAGTTTCATCAATTCTGTTTAAAAATTCAGGTCTAAAAATTGATTTGAGCGCTGTGCTTACCTTTGATTCAATAGCGCTGTCCTCGTCATTTATAAAGCCGAGATTGCCTGTTTTTAAGTCACTTCCGGCGTTTGATGTCATTACAATAACAGTGTTTTCAAAGCTTACGACCTTGCCGTGACTGTCTGTGATGCGACCATCGTCAAGTATCTGTAAAAGTATATTAAATATTTCAGGGTGAGCCTTCTCGATTTCGTCGAGTAGTATAATAGAGTACGGCTTGCGACGCACTTTTTCCGTAAGCTGACCTGCATCGTCGTATCCAACATATCCGGGAGGCGCTCCGATAAGCTTTGCCACGGAATGCTTTTCAGAAAATTCGCTCATATCAAAGCGGATAATTGATTCTTCGTTATCAAAAAGTGCCTCTGCCATAGCCTTTACAAGCTCGGTTTTACCAACGCCCGTAGGACCGACAAAAACAAATGAAACAGGACGTACTTTTTTTGTTATGCCTGCGCGGCGGCGTCTTATTGCTCTGCATACTGCCTCTACGGCGGTATCCTGACCGATTATGCGTTTGTGTATGCGGTCTTCAAGCTCTAAAAGCTTTTCGGATTCAAGCTCTGTAATACGTTGTACGGGAATTTTTGTCCACGCCTCAATTACGCTTGCAATATCGTCAACAGTAATTTCGGGGCTTTTGCTCTCGAGCTTCTTTTTCTCAATATCCTCACGAAGCTTTGACTCGGCAAATTTAAGCTCTGCCGCCTTTTGATAATCGTCAATAGAATCTGCGCGCGCGGCGTCTTCTTTTTGAGCGAGCACCTGCGCAAGCTCATTTTCAAGCACTGCAAGCTCGACAAGAGCCATATTTTTGAGGTTTGCACGCGAGCCAGCCTCGTCGATAACATCTATTGCTTTGTCGGGCAAAAATCTGTCGGTGATGTATCTTTCTGAAAGCTTTACCGCAGCCTCGATAAGCTTATCCGATATTTTTACGCTGTGATAATTTTCATAGTACTCACGAATGCCTTTTAAAATTTCTATGCTGTCCTCAATTGACGGTTCATCAACGATAACCGTCTGAAAACGACGCTCAAGCGCAGTATCTTTTTCAATGTGCTTGCGATATTCGTTCAGCGTTGTCGCACCAAGCACCTGTATTTCACCGCGTGCGAGGGCAGGCTTTAATATATTTGCTGCGCTCATTGCACCTTCGGCATCGCCTGCGCCCACGATATTGTGCAGCTCGTCTATTACAAGAATTATGTTTCCAAGGCTTTTAACCTCTTCGATTACATTTTTGAGTCTTGCCTCGAACTGTCCGCGAAATTGTGTGCCGGCAACAAGCGCAGTAAAGTCTAAAAGATATACCTCGCGGTCAAACAGCTTTGGCGGAACGTTTTTTTCGTATATGCGAACAGCAAGACCTTCTGCAATAGCAGTTTTTCCAACGCCCGGCTCGCCGAGAAGGACGGGATTGTTTTTTGTGCGTCTGTTTAAAATCTGTACTACTCTGTCAATTTCCGCATTTCTTCCGATTACGCGGTCAACAAGACCTGCAGCCGCTTTTGCGCTAAGGTTTGTGCCATACGTTTCGAGCATTTTTTTCTTTTTCTTTTTAGGCTTTTGAGTAGCTGTTTTTACAGACGATTTTTCCTCGCTATTATTTTCATCAGCGTTTTTGTTTTCATTTTTAGGCATATTCGTCATACCAAACGAGCCAAACATTTTGCCAAGAAGATTCATAGTTGGTGCATTAGCTTCATCGCCTTCTTCAAAACCGGCGAGCATAGACTCGTCAATTTCTCCGCTTTCAATTCCCTGCATCATAGAAGTAAGCTCGCTGCTTAGCGCATCTATATCGGCATCTTCGATGCCCATTTGTCCAACAAACTGATCTATTGGAGCTATGCCAAGCGCCTTTGCACACGAAAGGCAAAGTCCTTCGTTTGTCTGTTTATCTCCTTCAAGCTTTGTTATAAAAACTACTGCGACATTTTTTTTACATTTGCTGCACAGCATATTAACTACCTTCTTTCTGTCTTTGCGTATATATAAAGTGTGATATAAATCAAAATCAATTATATATTAAAATGCTATAATACACTATTATAAAGTATAACATATCTGCAGCTACTATGCAAAGCTTTTTATGTTTTAATTCACAGAAAATTAATATTGTAGGAGGGGATAACTGTAAAAGCGGTTGCAAAATTTGTATTTTTTGATATAATATAAACTGATACGTAATGATAACAAGGGGGGAGATATATTGTTAAAAATAAAAAGGTTATCAGCAGTACTTACGATGATTTGTATAATTCTTATTTGCTCGGTTTCTATCTGCGCTCACAGTGCAAGTCCTGCTGATGTTGTTGTCAGTATGCAAATCAATAATTCGATAATGAAAATAAATGGCGAAAGCACTCAAATTGATACTGGACGCGCAACTACACCTGTTATAATAAACGACAGAACTCTTGTACCTATAAGAGCGATTATTGAGGCATTTGGTGGAAGTGTTGGTTGGGACGATAATACAAAAACCGTAACACTTACAATGAATGATGATAAAATAAAGCTTGTTATAAACAGCAAGACAGCATATTTAAACAACCGCGCACATACGCTTGACGTTTCGCCTGCAATAATCAATGAAAGAACAATGCTGCCGATACGCTTTATTGCCGAAGGGTTTAATCTTGGGGTTGCATGGGAAGGCGACACTAAAACAGTTTACATAATACGAAACTTGTTTGAAGATGATGAATATCAGACTATAATGAGCATGCTTCCTGCTTATAGTGGGGAAGCGTATGCCAAGCTTAATGGCAATATTCCATTTTTTGAAGAATATGAAATAATTGATGCTTCTTTTGAATATTATAGCACGCTCGATTATCTTGGCAGATGTGATGTATGTATGGCGTCTGTATCGAGCGAGCTTATGCCGACGCAGAAAAGAGAAAGCATCAGTTCTGTAAAGCCTACGGGCTGGATAAACAAGGCATATGATGTTGTTGATGGAAGGTATTTATATAACAGATGTCATCTGATTGGCTTTCAGTTGACGGGCGAGAATGCAAACAAAAGGAATCTTATTACCGGAACGAGATATATGAATGTCGAAGGCATGCTTCCGTTTGAAAATAAAATAGATGACTATATTGACCGGACAGGCAATAACGTTATGTATCGTGTAACGCCCGTTTTTACAGGGAAAAATCTTGTAGCAGACGGGGTATTACTCGAAGCATATTCAGTAGAAGACAATGGAAAGGGTATTTGCTTTTGTGTATATTGCTACAATGTTCAGCCACAGATAACAATAGATTATGCGACGGGCGAGAGTTGGTATGTGGGACAATAATTGATTTTTCGTAAAAATAAAGGAAAGCTGTGATAAAAATATAATTTATCACAGCTTTATTTTTTAAAATATTCCTGATATAAATATCTCTATTCCAATGCCTATAAGAATAATTCCACCAAGGATACCGGCTTTGCCCGCAAGCTTTGTGCCTGCACTTCTTCCAATGAGTACACCGGGCAGACATATACAAAACGTAACAAGGGCGATAATAAGAGCAGCAAAAAGCGCCGAAACCAGATTGTAGCTTGCGATTGCAAAGCCGACAGAGAGTGCATCGATAGAGGTTGCGATGCCCTGCATTATTAAGGCAGTCAGACCAAGGCGTTTGCTTAAGCAAGGGTCATCTGTTTCGTTTTTTATACCTTCGATGAGCATTTTGCCACCAATAAATCCAAGTAAAATAAGAGCAATCCATGGGATAAACATTTCAAATGTTTTAAAATGCTGTGCGATAGTATGCACGCATATCCATCCAAGCATTGGCATAAGTGCCTGGAAAAATGCAAATGTGCCTGCAATAGCGAACACCTTTATTTTTCTCATACACGGCTCGTTTAGTCCGTTTGCAAGCGAAACCGAAAAGGCGTCCATGGCAAGACCTACACCGAGCATAATATTGGTTACAAAAAAGCTCCATCCAAAATTCATATTAAAATCCTCCGCAATAAAAAAATACTAAGTATGGCAAAACCATACTTAGTAATCAAATCTTAAATGAACAGACTACACGTATAGCTTTGCAGATATACGTGAGTCTCGCATATTAAAGCAAGCCAGACCATTTTGGTCAGCATGTTGACTTGCTGCGTTTTATAAAAACGCTTGCTACTCCCTCACAGCAAGAAGTAATATATCACAAACGCATAAATTTGTCAATACACTTTTTTCTTATGCGAGGCTGAATGATTTTATTCTATCTCATTAGTCATATTTGTGGTCTTAAAAAGCTCGCGCCATACATCTGTATGAGCCTGACAGTCGAGATGGTGAGCAAAACGATGGTTGTCAAAGTCGGTCGAGGCTTCGTTTGCGGCATCACGTATCGATTTATAATATGTATCCTTCATACTGATGCAAAAATCGTGCCAACCCTGTTTCCACTCGTCTGTTTTAAGCTGCTCGTTTCTTTTGTAAAAGTCATCCATTATCTCTTTTGCGATATCGCCTTTTGCAATATTTATGCCGGGCGCATTCGCAACAAGCGGAATAAAATCTATTTTGCCGCTTGTTGTGTCATATTTTGCGACAAGAGAGGTTTTAAAGCACTCTTTTCTCGTTTCGTTTGTAAATTCTGTTTTCACAAAGTGGAAGTTACCCTGACCGTAGAGTATATGACAATCGTCGTAAAGCTCATAGCAGCCGATGCAGTGGCTGTGCTGACAAAGAACAACATCGGCACCGTTTCTTGCCATCGCTCTGCAAGCATTTCTAAGACGCGGAGAAGGGTAGCGGCAATACTCTTTTCCACCATGATATGTAACAATAACTCTGTCGTACATTTCCTTTGCGTGTCTTATATCATCTATGGTTTCAAACTCGTCAAAAGGTCTTGCTCCCATACGGTTTTCAAGTGCGTATGAATATTCGCGCTCACATACGGCTATGATACAAACCTTTTCGCCGTCTTTTTCTATAACAAGATTTTTTCTCGAATCCTCATAGTTTTCGCCAAAGCCTGTGTGTAAAATTCCTTCCGCCTCGAGAGCTTTGATTGTGTCCATAGCACCTTTTTTGCCAAAATCAAATATGTGATTGTTGCTAAGACCACAGCAGTTAACGCCGAGCTGTTTTAAAACCTTGGCGGTATTATAGCACGCCTTGAGAGCAGGACCGAATTTGATTATATCTTTATCGTGCTCTGTAAGTGCACACTCAAGATTTACAAGATTTATGTCGTTATTTTCAAATAGCGTTGTTGTATCGCCAAAGAGAGTGTCGATATCCATTTTGTCAAATAACGGATTTGTTAAACCGGTAGGGCATACGTCTCCTAAAAGTAAAGTTTTCATAAAAACTCCTCCATCAATTAAATGCTGTAGTCTTTAAGATACTCCTTTGTATTTTCTACCATTTCATCAAAAAGCGTGCGTGCTTGGTCAATCGGAATGTCAACCTGCTGTATAAATGCGTTGAAAATTACATCAAGATTTCTTTCGGCAACGCCTTTATCAATCATTTCCTGAACGCCGACAACTTTTGAAATAAGCGGGTAAATACTCTCTGGGAGATTTCCTGCCAAAACAGGTACTACCGAGTCATCCGAGAAAACAGCGTTTGTTTCTACCACCGCTCCGTAGGGAAGGTTTGGAATCTGACCAACGTTTGGGATATTTACATTAGTAACCAAGTCTTCAAGTCCCAAAAGTGCACGAATCTGCTTTACGCCATCTTCGCCTGTTTCCTGAAATTCGAATTTTTCCTCGCCCGAAACAAGTCTTTGGCTTTTTTCAATTCTGCCTGCAAGCTTTTCTTTTCGAAATGATACGGGTGTAAGAGCAAAGAGCCAGCTTGTTGCACACTCGGGGCTTGCGAGATACCACTTTGGCGGGCAAAATTCTGCCAAATGTCTGTCACCTGCGGCAGCGATAAAGCCGAAACGCTTAAACAAATCAAACTTGATTTTGTGTCCTGTATAGAAGAAGCTGTTTAGCCAGTTATCATCTCTGCCATCGTTAAAACCATTTTCGTAATATTTTTCTATAAATTGAGCGTAAACAGGCATAACGTCAATATCTTTATACTTTGCCTCTGTAAGCCATGTAAAGTGGTTTACGCCCGTAACATTTACCTTGATTTCTTCTCTTGACGGTTTTTCGATTCCCAATATATCTTCAAGAGCCTGAGCGAGAAGCTTTTGTGTGCCGAAAACCTCGTGGCAGCAGCCAAATGCTTTGATTTCAGGGAATACTCTGTAAAGAGTTTTGATGCAAAGCGTCATAGGGTTTGTATAGTTGATAATCCACGCCTTTGGGCAGTATTCTTTGATTGCTTCGCCGATAACTTCGTACATAGGAATAGTACGCATCGCACGGATTGTGCCGCCCGGGCCGTATGTATCGCCTACGGACTGATAAATGCCGTATTTTTCAGGTGCGTGAACATCAGAGTCCATTTCGTCAAATGTTCCTGGAAGAATAGAGATGATGACAAAGTTTGCTCCATCAAGAGCTTCGCCGATAGTTTCAACTGCTTTGTAATTCCAAACGGATTTGCAACCTTCTACATCTTTGATTTTGTTTCCAATAATTTCGTTTGCCTTTGCTGCATCATAATTGATGTCGTAAAGGTATACATCGCCCGATATATCGTCAGCTGTACTAAGGTCTGACATAAGTCCCCATGCCCATCCTTGTGAGCCGCCGCCAATATAGGCAATTTTAATGTCTTCGACTTTGTTGTTTACATATTTCATAAATAATCCCTCTTTTTTTATAATGTAACCCCATCTTTGAAGATGGAAATTTCTTCGTATCCGTTTTCCTCGTTTTTGGCTTTTTTGCCGTTTGCTACTTCGATGACGTACTCGAAAAGCTCATCTGTCAAATCATTTCCTTCTATTGCACTACCTGCATCAAAATCAATCCAGTTTTGTTTCTTTTGAGCCAGTGCGCTGTTGGTTGAAATTTTTACCGTGGGAACTGCCGTTCCAAGAGGTGTTCCGCGCCCCGTTGTAAAGAGTATCATATGCACTCCTGCCGCCATAAGATTTGTAACGGCTACGATATCATTTCCGGGTCCGGTAAGAAGTGAAAGCCCTTGTTTTGTTACCTTATCGCCATATGATAAAACATCAGTAATTGTCGAGCTGCCGCCTTTTTGTATGCAGCCGAGCGATTTTTCTTCAAGAGTTGTTATGCCACCGGCTTTATTTCCGGGAGAAGGATTTTCGTATATAACCTGATTATGTCTTTCGTAATAATCCTTAAAATCGTTTATAAGGGCAACCGTTTTGTCAAACATTTCCCTGCTTTCGCATCTGTTCATAAGCAGATGCTCGGCGCCAAACATTTCTGGCACTTCCGTAAGCACACAGCTGCCGCCAAAGCCTGTGAGCATATCGCAAAAGCGTCCGACCAAAGGGTTTGCGGTTATTCCCGAAAAGCCATCACTTCCGCCGCATTTAAGACCGATTTTAAGCTTTGATACGTGAACAGGCTCGCGTTTTGCCTTTTTAGCATGCTCTTTAAGCTCGTTTATAAGGCGCACGCCCTCTTCAAGTTCGTCTTCTACATCCTGGGTATTTAAAAATTTTACATGCTCCTCATCATAAGAGCCTAAAACCTTTTTAAACTCCTCAATATTGTTGTTTTCGCAGCCAAGTCCCAGCACCAAAACTCCACCACAGTTTGGATGAAAAACCATACCCGAAAGAATTTGTTGGGTTGTTTTCTGGTCATCGCCAAGCTGTGAACAACCAAACGGGTGAGGAAAGGACTTTGCCCCCGTTTTTGAGGCGAGCTTTTCGGCAATTTTGTTGACACATCCAACGGTATTGATAATCCATATATCGTTTCTTATGCCGACCGAGCCGTCCTTGCGAACATATCCCATAAATGTTTTGTCGGTTTTGGCTGTGTTGTCAGTAAGTTCGGGAGCGTATGTATATTCGATTTTTCCCGAAAGGTTAGTTTTCAGGTTGTGAGTGTGAACATGCTCGCCTTTTTTGATATCACAAGTAGCGTGGCCAATGGGATTTCCGTATTTTATAACGTTCTGCCCGCATTTTATATCACAAATTGCATATTTGTGTCCTGTTTCTATGTTGACTTCTACGTTATCCTTTTTATTTATTAACATATTTTTCAATCTCGCTTTCAAGCCATGAAAGGTCTTCGTCCCATAGCTGTGTATTTTTAAGTATCTCCGAAACACTTGCCGTTTTCATAAACGCACAGATTTTTTCATCGTCGTTTGCCATATCTGTTCTGTAAAAATCGATCAGCTTTGCAAAAGAGAAGATCAAAGCTTCGGGCATTTTGTTAAAGCGTTTTACATACTCGCTTATTGACGGAAGAACACGCACCTTGAATTTGCTTACCGAATTGAGTGCGATAGATGACCAATAATGCTTAATATGAGGATTTTCAAAACGTGTTATAACATTATTTGCATACTCTATAAGCTCGTCCTTTGGCAAATCGAGTGTTGGGATTATTTCGTCAAATATACATTTTTCCAAATGCTCGCGCATTTTTTTGTCATCGACGCACGATTTTACCGTATCAAAGCCGGACAAAAGTGCGTAACCTACAAGAGATGTGTGTGCACCGTTTAGTATGCGCACCTTTCTTGTGCGATACATTTCAAGATTGTCTGTTACGATTACGTTAAGACCACACTTGTCAAACGGAATTTCGTCGCACAAACCAAGATAACCCTCAATAACCCACAAATGAAAATACTCGGATGTATTTATAAGATTATCCCATGAAGAAAACTCGAAGGTTTCACCCTTTGGAAAGCCCGGGTTTATGCGGTCAACAAGAGTGTTTGTGAAAATGTTTTCCTCTTCAATCCATTTTTTGAAGTCAGCGCTAAGGTTCCAAAGATCTGCATATTTGAGAACGCAGCTTTTTAAAAGTGCTCCGTTTTTGTCTGTAAGCTCGCACGGCAAAAATACAAAGCCGTCAAGTCCTTTTTCAAAACGCTTTACCAAAAGCTGTGTAAGCTTGCCGGGAAAAGTGCTTGCCGGACGGTCTGTTATTTTGTCATTTTCATCAAAGCAAATGCCTGCCTCAGTAGTATTTGAAACGATAAAACGAAAATCGGGATTGTTTGCCAAATCAAGATATGATTCGAAGTCGTCATATGGCTTTACGCACCTTGAAATTACATCAATTTTTTTAATATCTACGCCTTCTTTACCGCGGCAGATATGAGTGTACTCGCAATTCTGACTTGTGAGCATATCGCACATTCCGTTCTTTATGGGCTGAACCACGCAAACCTTTCCGTCAAAATCGGTTTTTTCATTTACGGTTTGCAGCATCCAGTCAACAAAGCCTCTTAAAAAACCACCTTCGCCAAACTGTATAATTTTTTCTGCCATTTTTATTGCCTCGCTTTCAAAATATTTATTCACAGTTTAATTATATATCAAAAAATTAGTGTATACCTTAAAATTTTTGACTAATTAATCGAAAAAATCTTGATTTTTTTGATATGCTGTGGTATGATGAGATGGAGCAAAATACATAAATTTTTTGGCTTAAAATCAGGAGGTAAAATAAAGTGCAAAAATACAAAATCGTAGCAAGCGACCTTGACGGGACACTTTTTAACAATAGTTCTCAAATAAGTGAGGAAAATATGAGGGCAATAGCTGAGCTTGCAAAAAGAGATGTTTGTTTTGTGCCTTCCACAGGCAGAGGCTTTTCAGAATTACCGGAGGAGTTAAAGAATAATCCAAATATTCGTTATTTGATTTGCTCTAACGGAGCGGTTGTTTTTGACAAAAAGACTTCAAACAGCATAAAGGCTTGCATATCACAAGAACTTAGCAATCAGGTTCTTGGTTTGCTAAATTCCTATGAAACACATCTTTCGATACGTCATAACGGAGGGCTTTTTGTAGATTCTGGGATTTACACTGACGAGCAATTTACTTACTACAATTTTCCATTGGTGCACAGCAAGGTTTTACGTGAATACGGTCAATTTATAGATGATTTTAAAAATGTCATCTATTCTTTTGATGATATAGAAGTCATTTCTGCGTTTTTCAAAAGTAATGACGATAGAATGGAGTGCAAAAAGGTTCTTGAGAAAAATAAATCCCTTATAGTTGTTGAAGGGTGTGATTATAATCTTGAGATTTTTAGTGCTTCCGCGGGCAAAGGAAGCGCCTTGCACGCTCTTGCCGACATGCTTGGAGTTGATTATGCTGATACTATAAGCATTGGTGACAGTGATAACGATACAAGCAGTATAAAAGCTGCAGGGCTTGGACTTGCGGTGTCAAATGCGTGTGATTCATTAAAAGAGATTGCAGATGAGGTTATCTGTTCAAACGATGAACACGCAGTAGAATACGTTTTAAATAATTATATAAAATAAAAGAGAGGATTTTGATTATGAAACTTTATACTTTGGGAACAAGCCATGGAGCAACAGAAAAGGGACGTTCTTGTTCTGTGAACTTACTTGAGGTGGGCGATGCGTATTATTTGTTTGATTGCGGTGGTTGTGTCGAGGAGAGAATGACTGACCTTGATTTGCCGATGCAGAACATAAAAGGCGTTTTTATATCACATATGCACTCGGATCATGTGACTAATTTGCCGTCGGTAATAAAAAGACTTGTAAGATATAACAAAAGTAAAAATGAGGAACTGACGCAGAAGATATTTATGCCTGAACAACGTGGCATAGATGCTATTAATATATGGATGGACGCAACTCACAGAAACGAGAACGACAATAGATTTTATTCTTTTGAGCTTACTTTGCCGGGAGTGGTTTATTCTGATGAAAATATAACCGTTACGGCAATAGAAACACACCACGTTGAAAACGGAAAATATCCGAGCTATGCCTATATGGTTGAGGCAGAGGGTAAGAGCTTTTTCTATACAGGCGATTTGGCATACGATTTTCATGATTATCCAAAAATTCTTTCGGAAAAAGAATTTGATGCGGTGCTTTGCGAGCTTGTGCATTTTGATATTGATGCCAATTTTGAAACGCTTAAAAATACAAAAACAAAGCATCTTATATTTACTCACGGCTATCCGAAGAAAATCGCGCAAATGGAGCCACGTCTTAGCGAATTTCCTTTCCCGGTTACGATTACAAATGAATGTGATGTTTACGAGATATGATGTAAAATTTTGTGTGTGAAAATCTTTGGAGGAGGGCGCTATGCGATATAACAAATTCCCTGAAAGTGATCCGTTTTATTTTGACCGGCGCAGCTATTTGAAAAAGCGTGGCTCTGCTCCGGGCCCAAGGCACTATCATAACTTTTTTGAGGTATATTATATCGAAAATGGTTATTGTAATTATTTTATCGACAATAAAGCGTACAAGCTTGAAGAGGGCGATCTGGTGCTTATTCCCGAGGGTATTATACATAATACTCTGTACTGGGAAAACAGTGAATCAACAAGACTTCTTATCAACTGCACAAGAAAATATATTCCAAAGTCGGCAGAGTTTATATTTGCAAAAAAGAATTACTTTTATCGAAACAGGGGTATAAAAGAAAAGCTTTATGAGCTATTATTAAAAATTGAGGCAGAATATAATAATCCTGACGAATTTTCTGACGATTTAATAAAGAGCTATATGACAACTTTCTTTATGCTGATGGCACGAAACGAAAATGAATACAGCGAGAAAAATTCCAAGACGGGATATATACAAAGTGCCATTGATTATATTCAGGAAAATCTGTCCGAGGAAATATCACTTCAGGATATGGCAAACCGTTTTTCTGTAAGCAGAGAGCATTTTTCGAGAAGGTTTAAAAAGGAAACGGGCTTTGGATTTTGTGATTATGTAAACCTGTTGCGTATGAAAAAAGCAGAAACTCTGTTAAAGCAGATGGATAACATATCAGTGGCAAAGGTTGCGACACAGTGTGGTTTTTCGGATAGCAACTACTTTTCGGTAAAATTTAAAAAGATGTATAATATTTCTCCGAAAGCCGTTCAAAAAATGTCAAGAGAATAAAAAAGGAGGCGTGGCATGGAATTTTCGAGCAGAGTATTTTTGTATGACTATCTTGTGTCTGACAATAAAATAGTTATTCCTGCAGGTGAGCTTTTCCAGGTGTCTGAGCTTTCGGTTATTCGCGGAGGTGAAATAGCGGAGCATGTGCAGCAGTGCGACGAAATTACATATGCTGTGTCGGGAAGTGCAAAGTTTTATTCGGATGACCATGTAGAGGATGTGTCGGGCGGACAGATACACTTTATAAAAAAAGGCATGAAACATAAAATTGTTGCGTCCGAGAACTCGAATTTTCGTTATATATGTATAGGTTTTAACGCAAATCAGGACTGTGCGGATATAAAAGCTTTTTTTAAGATGAGAGATAAGACCGATTGGTTTGTTAAAAACGATGACGGAAGCATAAAGCGCCTTACAGAACTTCTTTTAAATGAATTCTATATGGAGGATGAGCAAAAAAATATAATGATAAATCTGTATCTTTCACAGATTTTAATTTCTGTTGCCCGTATTTACAGAGGAAATATAAGTTATATTGACAAAAAAAGTACGTCAACCTCCAACTATGCTGTTTATAAAGCGCTAAGGTATATTGACAGAGAATATATGTATATAACAAGCGTTAAAAATGTGGCAAAGGAGCTTTCGTACAGTGAGTATTATCTTTCTCATGCTTTTTCCGAGAAGGTGGGTATGAGTATAAAAGAGTACATAACCAAAAAGAAGCTTCAGGCTGCAGCAGGTATGCTTAAAACAACAAATCTTGGCATAAATGAAATATCGGATTATCTCAATTTCAGCACACAGCATACTTTCAGGCAGGCATTTAAAAGAATGTATATGATGAGCCCGAGCGAGTATCGCACGAAATGAGAGCAAATTTTAGACGCTTGAAAGACAAGTTTTAATATTGTAATTCCTCCTTATTTTTGGTATGTTTAAGGTACAAAAAATGAGGAGGTTTTTATTATGAAAATAGCTGTTATTGGATGCGGTACGATTGCAAACAAGCGTCATATACCATCATATTTGCAAAATGACAAGGTAGAGATTAAGTATTTTTGCGACATTATACTAGAAAGAGCGCAAAAAGCGGTCGAGGATTATGGATGCGGCACAGCAGTTGCCGATTATAAAGAGGTGCTTGCTGACAAAGAAATCGAGGCGATTTCTGTTTGTACTCCCAATCACATGCACTCGGTTATTACAATAGATGCTCTTAAAGCCGGCAAGAACGTTCTTTGTGAAAAGCCTGCTGCAAGAACATATGCTGAGGCGCTTGAAATGCAAAAAGCGCAGCATGAAACAGGTAAAGTGTTAAATATCGGCGTGGTTAACCGCTTTAATGCAGGTATCAGACAAATCAAAAAGCTTATTGATGAGGGAGAGCTTGGCGAGGTTTATCAGGTTTATGTAAGCTTCAGAGCACACAGAAGCATCCCCGGCCTTGGCGGTGATTTTACAAATATAGCTGTTGCGGGCGGCGGTGTTACAATCGACTGGGGCGTACACTTTTTTGATATAGTTATGTATTGCTGTGGCGATCCTGAGGTAAAAACAGTTTCGGCAGAAAAATTCTGCAAGCTTGGCAATCCTATGGAAGAGTACGTTTATACATCAATGTGGGCAGGACCGCCGACATTTGATGGTGTGTGCGATGTTGAAGAGGGTGTAACAGGTATGATAAGAACAAATGGCCCTGTTATTACATTTAATGGTGCATGGGCACAAAACATTGGTGAGGATGAAATGTTTATTGACTTTATCGGAACCAAAGGTGGCATAAGACTCCATTACACAAAGGATTTTGTTTTCTATTCAACAAAGAATGGTATGCTTACAAAAACAACCTTTAAGATGAATGAAGGAATGGATATGGAGGCTATGTTTAAAAACGAGATAAATGCTTTTGTAGATTGTATTGAAAGCAAAGAAAAGCTTCCATCACACATTGACATAAACATCCTTACATCAAAGATGATGGATGCGATTTATCGCTCGGCAGAAACGCATAAGGAAATTGAGTTTTAAGTCAAAATTGTGCTAATGGAAATCAAATGCGTTATTGACCGGAGCGAAAAGGTATAATATACTGATTAATATAATAGGAAGAGGATTTACCCGATATGAAAAAAATTGGTTTTATAGATTATTATCTTGATGAGTTTCATGCAAACAACTATCCCGAAATGATAAAAAAGCAGTCAAACGGACGATATGAGGTTTGTTATGCTTATGCAAAAATTGACAGTCCTATCGGAGGAATGACAAGCAAAGAGTGGTCTGAAAAATACAAAGTTGAGCTTCTTGACACTATTGAAGAGGTTATTGAAAAGAGTGATTTGCTCATAGTTTTGTCGCCTGATAATCCTGAGATGCATTTGGAGCTTACAGACCTTGCATTAAAGTCGGGCAAGCTTGTTTATGTAGACAAAACATTTGCGCCTGATAAAGAAACTGCAATCAAAATATTTGAAAATGCAGATAAGCATGGTACAAAATGCTTTTCAAGCTCGGCACTCAGATTTGTAACAGAACTTAAAAAGATTGATACAGACAAAATTTATAAGGTATACACCGAGGGTCCGGGAAGCTATGACATTTATTCGATACATCAGTTAGAGCCTATAATGAGCCTTATGAAATGCAGAGCAAAAAGAGTTATGGCGCTTTCGGATAAAGAGCATCCGTCGCTTGTGATTGAGTTTGAGGACGGAAGATATGCTCAAATGTATCAGCGCATTGCAGAAGGTCCGAGAAGCTTTCGTATTACTGCTTGTTATGATGATAATACAGCGGATATACATAAAATCGAGTCTGATTATTTCTCGCTCTTTATCGATGCTATGATAGAGTTTTTTGATACGGGAGTTGTTCCTGTGCCGCATGAGCAGACCATTGATGTTATTGCCGTAAGGGAAGCGGGCTTTAAAGCGTTTGAAAATCCATTTACATGGATAAATATTTAATAAAGTCAGGAGAGATTTGAATGTATAATTTTCCAATAGGTGTAATTCTGGAATCCTTCAAGCTTGGTCGCAGCGAAGCGATAAAAAAAGCTGCCGAGCTTGGTGCAAATGGTATACAGATGTATGCTACAAAGGGGGATAACGCACCTGAAAATTTGAGTGCGTCTGACAGAACCATGCTCAAAAAGGAAGTTAATGATGCGGGCTTGGTATTTTCTGCGCTTTGCGGTGACCTTGGCATGGGATTTGGAAATAAAGAGAAAAACCCTGAACTGATTGAAAAATCAAAGAGGATTGTGGAGCTTGCAAAGGACCTTGGAACAGATATCATCACAACACACATCGGTGTTGTGCCAAATGACAAAAATCACGAAAGATATAAGATTATGCAGGAGGCTTGCTTTGAGCTTTCGAAGTTTGCAGACAGTATGGATGCTCATTTTGCCATTGAAACGGGCCCTGAAACTGCGGATGTTTTAAAGAGCTTTTTGGATGATTTACATTCAACAGGTGTTGCGGTAAATCTTGACCCCGCAAACTTTAAAATGGTTACGGGCGATGACCCTGTCAAAGCGGTACATACGCTCAAGGATTATATCGTTCATACCCATGCAAAAGACGGAAACCGCTTAAATATCGGAAATCCTGAGTTTATATACAAGGCGGTTCATCCTGTACCGCAGGGCTTTAATGATATCAAGTATTTTGAAGAGGTTCCGCTCGGAACGGGAAGCGTCGATTTCCCGAATTATTTAAAAGCACTTGAAGAAATTGGATATAAAGGCTTTTTGACAATTGAGCGCGAGGTTGGAGATACTCCCGCAAAGGATATAAAAACGGCGTATGACTTTTTAAAGAAGGTTATTTCGGACAATTAAAAACAAGCACCTGTATACGATATTTGTATACAGGTGTTTTTTATATGGTACATCAAAAAAATCAAGAAAATTCGCATAAAATAATCAAAAAAATCAAGGCATACACAAAAAAGTTGGTATATAATTAAAATAAGTTTTACTTTGATTGCAAAGGGAGCGATTATTTATGGAAAAAAACTATAATGCTTTAAATCATATACACAGCATTTTAAAAGAACCTACCATGAAATATGATAGCGGTGTCGATTTTAAAAAGTGGCAGGCGGAGGGCAAAGCGAAGCTTACAGAGCTTTTGGGACTGCCTTTTGAAATGTGCGATGATATGTTCTGCGTAACAAATACCGAGAAAAAAGATGGTTATACACAAATTAATTTTGAATTTCAAAGTGAAGAGGGATATTTTGTGCCGTGCAGCATGCTTGTCCCTGACAATATGACAAAGCCACTTCCTGTTGTGATTTGCCTTCAGGGACATTCTACGGGAATGCATATTTCGATTGGTATTCCAAAGTTTGAAAATGATGCAAAATCGATAGCCGGCGGAAGAGATTTTGCGGTAAGAGCGGTCAAAGAGGGCTTTTGTGCGATTGCGTTTGACCAGCGCCATATGGGTGCTACGGGCCAGAATGAGGTTGGAAGAACGGCGTGCCTTAGCGCAAACACAGCCGCGTCGGCGCTTCTTATTGGCAGAACAGCTATTGGTGAGCGCGTATGGGATGCCAGCCGCCTTATAGATGTGATAGAAAAGCATCTTACAGAGTATATTGACACAAGCAAAATAATTCTTATGGGTAATTCAGGTGGCGGAACGGCTACGTTTTATACCGCTTGCCTTGAAGAAAGAATATATATGGCGATACCATCGTGCGCCGTTTGCACATACGATGATTCTATTATGGCTATGCAACACTGCTCGTGCAACTTTATTCCTGGTATAAGAAAGTATTTTAATATGGGCGATTTGGGAGGCTTGATTGCACCTAAAAAACTTATAATCGTATGTGGAAAGAATGATAGAATATTCCCGCTTCCAGGTGTAAAGAAGAGCTTTGAAATAATCAAAAGTGCGTACGAGGCAAATGGCCTTGGCGATATATGCCATTTGGTAATCGGCGATGAAGGGCATCAATTCTATCCCGATGAAACGTGGCCTATTGCACACAGTATGATGAAATAATGAAACATTCATAGTAAAAAAGACAAAACTCTTTCTTTTGATATTTTTTAGCCCTTTCGCTACATGTGGCATACTATTTAGCCATCGTATCTCCACTGTTTCTCGCTGTTACAATAGACCGAGAGGATACATCGGTGTGCAATACGAAAATAGTTGGTTTTGTTATAAAAATCTTTGTTTTGTGCGTTGACTTTATTGTAGGTATGTGTTAAAATAACTGCATAAACTTAATACACTCACACAAAGTGTTGGTTATGCTGCAAAGCTTTAGGGCGAGGCATAATCAGTGAAAAGGGAATGGGGTGCAAATCCCCTGCGATAACTGTCGGTGTGTGCATCAAAGTTTTTGTATCCGTTAGCGAAAGCTAGTCATTGGGAAACTGAGAAGGCAGGATATGAAAATGCGGACGTTTAAGTCTATATGGTGTAAGCCACAAGACCTGCTTTGGTGCCGTTTTGTAAGTGCTCATTTGCATAGAAATGGCGTTTTTGTGTGCGCTTATCATGCATACAAATTGTGATTAATCACAGAAAAACTCAGCTGTGGTAATTTTTATTTTAAAAATTGCCGCAGTTTTTTTATTGGCGGCACAAAAAAGGAGAGGTAAAAATGAAAACAAAAACAAAAAGAATTTTTGCGCTGCTGATGTGTTTTGTTATGATGACAAGCATGGCGCTTGTGCCGGTAGCAGCAGAAGAAACAGAAGCCATCAATGTAACATTGACGGTAAGTATGTATGGCAGACTGCTTGATGAAGCGACGCTTGTAAATGTTGAGCTGAGCGGAAAAGATGACTACACTCTTGATGATGTATTCAGACAGGCGCACCTTCTTTATTGCGAAACGGCGGATGGATACGCAAGCGAAGGCGTTGGCGTTAAAAAGTTTTGGGGAGTTGAAAGCGATTTTGTAGGATATCAGGTTAATGGCGGCACAGAAAGTGTGTATGGGCTTGATTTTGTAGTCAATGACGGCGATTATATAGATGCCGCTATATATCAAAATGCGTGGCCTGATACGGAAAGCTATACTGCATTTGATAGTTATATGATTGAAGCCGAAACTGATAAGGAATTCGAGCTTTCGTTAATACAGATGGAATTAGATGAAAATTGGCAGACGGTATTTTTGCCATGCGAAGGAGCGACGGTGGTCGTAAACGACACAGAATATCTGACAGATGAGCAAGGAAAAATAGCCTTGGCTTTTGATGAACCGGGAACATACATAGCTACGGCAAAAAAGACAAAATTCGTTGGGGAACAACAGGTTGCAGCCATAACGGCGCCTGTGTGCAAAATAGTTGTAGAAGAGCCGGATTATGTAACAATAATGAATAATATTGCGGCTAAGTATAGTACCGAAGATATAGTGTCAGACGGCAATATGATATGGTTTATAGCTGATATGGCGGTGTATAACAGTATCTATCCCCAAAAAGGTCTGGTATTATCTGATGAAATAAAACAGATGTGTGTTGATAAAATACTTGCCGACTGTAAGGATTCTTCGTCGCCGGGAGTTTTGGCCAAGAGCATAATCGCATTGCGTGCAATGGGATATGATGCATCACAGACCTATGGAGCAGACCTCAAAAAAATAGACATTGTCGAAAAGCTTAGCGCGCTGGTGGACGAAAAAAGTGAAGAGGTAACTAATATGTATACCCTTCCTTATGTAATGATTGCGCTAAATCAAAAAGAGAATTATGCAACCGATGAACAAATAGGTTATCTTATTGAGGCGGCAATCGCACACAAAGCATCATGGCAGTATAACGAATGGGGCACAGATGCAGCGACTGCTATGCTTCTGGCGTTGGCACAGTATTATAATGTAAATGAAGATGTTAAGGAGGTCGCAGACGAAACTATATCTCTTGTAAAAGAGGCTCAGGATGAAACGGGAGCAATAGGAAATGCTGCATCAACGGGCTTGGCAATAGTGGCCTTATCCGGCTTTGAGGCAGATGTATCTGAGGTTATATATAATGAGAAATCTTTGATAGATGGCATTATGAGTTATGCAAACAGTAGCCTTGATGGTTTTGAACCGATGAGTAACTCGTTTTCAACAGAACAAGGATTTAGAGGGTTACTCGCTTGGCAAATGATGAAAAATAATAAAGGAATTATGTATGATTTTTCGTCATATCCTGCACAGCCGGTGAGTGCAACATGGTTGCCGAATGGATGTCCGGTGGTTTTTAACGTTACACCGGGCAATGCACAGATTACAATATCCGGCATTGATGAAGCAGATAAAAACAGATATGATATTGGAGAAGGAACATATAGCTATACAGTAACAGCAAGCGGATATACAACAGAAACGGGTGTGTTGGAAATAAGTGCGCAGGATGCAGCCGAGCATATATTAAAAAACATAAGTGTTTCACTGCAAAGATATCATTCCGGCGGCGGCGGTGGTGGCGGAGGTGTATCGATATCACCAAAGCCCACTGTAACGGAAAATGCCGACGGTTCTACTACAATTACAACGACCGACTCAAAGACCAGTACTGTTACAGAAAAGACGCAGTATCCCGGCGGCGAAACGAAAACGGTTGAAACAAAAAAGGATGGAACTGTTACAACAACCAGAACTGACGCTTATGGTAACACAGGTGAAACTGTTACAAATCCTGATGGAACAACAAGTGTAGAAGCTACTATTTCGAAAGAGTCTGCGTCTAATTCAAGCGAAAACGGTACGACAATTTCTTT
>SVKA01000031.1 GCA_015068725.1 Oscillospiraceae bacterium
TGGTGCGGATAACAGGACTTGAACCTGCATGAAATCGCTTTCACATGGACCTGAACCATGCGCGTCTGCCAATTCCGCCATATCCGCATATTAAATTATAACCTCGTAATTTTACACGGGAGAGGTAACCCCGAGGAGGAGCAAAACCGCTTAATCCTCAAATATGAAAACGGTTAAACCGAATTCAACAACTTTTCACCGATGTGACGCGAGCAGAACCATGCGCGTCTGCCAGTTCCGCCACAGGTGCATATATAAGAAACACCACTTTCAAAGTATAACATATGATTATAAAAAATTCAATACATTTTCTTGAAAAAATTAAAGCATAGTGGTATAATTGGCACATAAGAGATTTTATCAAATTTTTAAAAGCCTTGGTACAACAAACGATTTTAGAGGTGCATAATGCAAAACGATAGTATTCGTATATCAAAAACACGAGGGATGTATTTTCTGCGATTGATTGGCAGAATTGTTGTTTTTGTTATTGCGGTTTTGATATACATATTTGACAAAACAAAATTTAATATAGTAGAGGGCTTTAGCTTTTTTAAAAATTTTTCACCACTGCATCTTTTGTGGGGAATATGGATATGGGATATGATACTTCAACTCATCCCCGTAAGAGCACACATATCAATTGGTTCACAAAAGGTGTTTGAATCGCTTTTCAGACCGATAAAGGAAAAGGTTAATTACAAAAATTTAAAGCAATACATAAAAGATACAACATCATCTGCATACAAAGTAATGATTATATGGGTTTTATTAACTGCTATAATAGGTGCAGCGCACATTGCCGGAGTGATTGATAGCGGTATAATGATTTTGATAGCGGTTTTTTTCTATGTATGCGATTTGATATGTGTACTTGTGTGGTGCCCGTTCAGACTTATAATGGGAAATAAATGCTGTACTACCTGCAGGATATTTAATTGGGATCATTTGATGATGTTTTTACCGATTGTAGCCTTAAACAGCTTTTATTCCTGGTCGCTTGTTATATTCGCCTTTATAATATGGCTTGTGTGGGAAATTTGTGTACTTATATATCCCGAAAGATTTTGGGAAAACAGCAATATGGCGCTCAAATGCTCGGAGTGCACAGATAAGCTCTGCACACAGTATTGCAGAAAATTGAGAGCCAAAAACAAAAATGTTTGATAAAGCCAAGCTTGCATAATTCAATTAGGATGGGATTGACAAAATGAATATTACAATAAAAGAAAAAATCAAAATATCATTTCAATACATAAAAAACCTTTTTAAATGGTTGCTTATTGCATCTCTGACGGGAATTATCGGCGGACTTGTGGGAACTGCTTTCCACAAATGCCTTGATTATGTTACGGATTTTCGCACTCATAACACCACTATAACATATTTTATGCCGATTGGCGTTATCATTATAATTGCAATGTATAATATGTATACTGGCAAAGAAAAGCTTGATACCAATCTTGTGATAGAATCTGTGAAAAAAGACGATAAAAAGATTCCGATTGTTATGGTTCCTTTTGTCTTTATAGCGACTGCGATAACACAACTTTTTGGCGGTTCTGCCGGCAGAGAAGGAGCCGCGCTTCAAATTGGTGGAGGAATCGGATACAATCTGGGAAAGATTTTTAAACTAAACAAAAAGGATATTCATATTATCACTATGGCCGGAATGAGCAGTGTATTTTCTGCGTTGTTTTCCACACCGGTTACAGCGGCGATTTTTTCGCTTGAAGTAATCAGCGTCGGAGCGTTTAACTTTGCGGGATTGCTTCCGTGTCTTGTCGCAGCGGTGTCGGCTTACTGTGTTTCAACAATGCTTGGTATACCCAAAGAAGCTGTGGCTGATTTTGTGATTGGCGACATATCGGCAACGATGATTTTTAAAGTTGTTATCCTTGCAATCTGCTGTGGTCTTATAGGCACATTGTTTTGCTTTGTTATAAAAAAGAGCGAGCAAATCATGAAAAAGTGGTTCAAAAATTCGTATCTGCGTGGTATTGTTGGCGCGTTGATTGTTATTGGCTTAACCGTAGCATCGGGAACTTTTGATTATAACGGCGCCGGCATGAATGTTGTCCAAAGAGCACTGTCAGGCGAGGCACGAACATATGATTTTATAATGAAAATTTTGTTTACAGCCATATCGATTGCTGCGGGTTTTAAGGGAGGAGAAATTGTTCCGGCATTTTTTGTGGGGGCGACCTTTGGATGCGTAATGGGTCCGGTTTTGGGTATAGGAAGTGCCTTTGCGGCGGCGATAGGAATGGTGGCAGTTTTTTGCGGAGTAGTAAACTGCCCTGTTGCATCTATTATTCTGTCGGTTGAAATGTTTGGCGCACAAGGACTTGGTTTGTTTGCAATTGCATGCGCCGTAAGCTATATTACGTCCGGATATTCCAGTCTTTATAAAAGTCAGGATTTTTTGCGTTCAAAACTTATAAACGCTGAAAATGATTAAAAAAGATAATTTAGGACAAATTAAAAAAGGAGACAGATTATGGATATAAACGAAATATTAAACGGGAAAATATGCGACTGTGGCAAAGAACACAAATGCAGTATCGAATATGTATTTATAGAGAGCGGAGCTATTGCAAAATTGTCATCGCTTTGCTCTGAGTATAATAAAATTCTGCTTGTAGCAGATAAAAACACGTTTGATTCGGCAGGCGCCAAAGTCGAAAAAGCACTTGCGGGCAAAAAGTTTGAAAAAATAATTTTTTATCCCACAAAATTACAACCTATTTTGATACCAAATGAAGATGCCATTTTTGCGGTCAAAGAAAATATTGATGGAGTAGACCTGATAATAGGCATAGGCTCTGGTGTTATTCAGGATTTGTGTAAATGTGTTTCATTTTATGCCAAAATACCATATATGATTGTTGCAACTGCGCCATCTATGGATGGATATGCATCGGACGGTGCTGCGATGATACTTGGTGGCATGAAAGAAACCGTCAAGGCAGGACTTCCGAGGGCTATTATTGCAGATGTGGATGTGCTTAAAAACGCTCCAATCGAAATGATAAAAGCAGGATATGGTGATATTGTTGGAAAGTATTCTGCGCTTTGCGACTGGAAACTCAGCAGTGCGGTAACAGATGAATATTTTTGTCAGTATATTTATGACACTACATATCAGATGACACAGCGTACGTTAAGTATTGCAAAGGGACTTTTAAAGCGAGACGAGGAAAGTATTAAAACTCTTATGGAGGCACTTGTCATTGTTGGTATAATGATGAGCTTTGCAGGCACATCAAGACCTGCATCGGGCAGTGAACATCACCTTTCTCATTTTTTTGAAATTGTTGGTATTATTAATGACGAAGATTATTTTGCACATGGAATAGACGTTGCATATTCAACTGTTGTTACGGCAAAAGTTCGTGAAAAGATAGTGGGAATGGAATTTCCTGACAGTATATACCGTCTTGACAGAGAAGAATATACTGAAAAAATGCAAAAGATATATAAGGGCGTAGCAGAGGGCTGCATAAACCTTCAGGACAAAGTCGGCAACTATGCTAAAGACAGAATAACGATATACAAAGAAAAGAAAAATGAAATTAAAAACATTTTATCAAATACGCCAAACGCCAATGAAATAGAGAAGATGCTTTTGGCGGTAGGGCTTGATTTTAAAGAGTTTAATGAGTTGTATGGCGAAAAGAAAATCAATGATGCGTTGATGTATGCAAAGGATTTAAAGGACAGATATACTGTTCTTTGGCTTTATTATGATTTATTTGGTGAAAGTATATAATATTAAGAGCTGTCTTATAAGACAGCTCTTTTTGTATCATACATTTTTAAATTTTGCAGGGGTACACCCCTTTATTTTCTTAAAGGTTTTTATAAAATAGCTAAGGTCATTAAACCCGCACGAAAGAGCAACATCGGTAACGCTCATATCGGTGCTTTTAAGCTTTCTTGCGCTACATTCTATGCGATATAATATAAGATATTCCATAGGCGTTTTACTTGTCATTTCTTTAAAAAACGAGCAAAAATATTTTTGCGACATATTGGCTTTTTGTGCCATACTTTGAAGTGTTATTTGCTTATCGTAGTTTTCTCTTATGTAGGAAAGTACCTTTTTGAGCCTCGGCAGGCTTTTGTTTTTGGGCAGTATCTGCGCAGAGGAAACAGTGCTGTACATACCATTATCAATTATTGCTGCAATCAAGCCATATAGCGCGCTTATGACAGAAAATTTATATCCCTGATTTGATGCGCGCATTGAATCAAAAAGGGTGTTTGCTGAATCGAAAAAGCTTTTGGGTGCATTGTGGTTATATTCGCTTACAACGATTTCTTTGTTAATAAGACTGTCGATAAAAAATCTACAATCCTCATCGGCGGTGTTGAGCACATCAAAGCGCATCACAATACATTCATAGATACATTCGTCGTCGGGGATGGCTCCGTGAATGGTTTCGGGATTTACAAATATGATATCACCTTTTTTTGCAATATACTCATTGGAGTTAAGCTTGACGTTTAATTTTCCCGAGATAATGCGTATAAATTCTATTTCGCTATGCCAGTGAAATGACATCTCATAGCGCGGATGATTTTTGTCTAAAAGATAAAGCTCAATCGGAAAATTCTCGGAGCCTCTTTCAACAAGCTCGTTGTATATCATAAAAAACCTCGCAAAAACTGAAAATAATTATACTTTTGTTCATTATAACACAAGAAACATATGAATTACAAGCATTATAATTATATTATAAAGGAAAATTTAAAGGAGGATTATAAAATGGCAAAGAGCAGACTTGTAGGAGATTATCCCGTAATAGGCATCCGTCCCACGATTGATGGAAGAAGGGGTCCGTTAAAGGTTCGTGAATCGCTCGAGGAGCAGACGATGAATATGGCAAAATCGGCGGCAGAGCTTATTTCGTCAAATCTTAAATATTCAAATGGCGAAGCGGTAAAGGTTATTATTGCCGACACCACAATTGGCAGAGTAGCAGAGGCGGCTGCGTGTGCGGAAAAGTTTAAAAAAGCAGGCGTTGATATAACGCTTACGGTTACGCCCTGCTGGTGCTATGGCAGCGAAACAATGGATATGGACCCCATGACAATCAAGGGTGTGTGGGGCTTTAACGGAACCGAGCGTCCGGGCGCGGTTTATCTTGCAGCAGTGCTTGCAAGCCATGCCCAAAAAGGTCTTCCTGCCTTTGGCATATACGGCCATGATGTGCAGGAGGCGGACGATACATCTATTCCTGATGATGTGGCAGAAAAAATACTTCGTTTTGCGCGCGCGGCGGTTGCGGCGGCAACAATGCGCGGCAAGTCGTATTTACAGATAGGCTCTATATGCATGGGAATTGGCGGTTCAATCATTGACCCCGCGTTTATCGAAGAATATTTTGGCATGCGCGTTGAGTCGGTTGACGAGGTCGAAATTATAAGACGTATGAGCGAAGGAATTTATGATAAGGCCGAATTTGACAAGGCGCTTAAATGGGCAAAGGAAAAGTGCAAAATGGGCTTTGACAAAAATCCTGTCGATATGCAGATAAGCGATAAAGAAAAAGAAGAGCAGTTTGAATTTGTCGTAAAGATGATGTGCATTATTAAAGACCTTATGAACGGAAACGACAAGCTTCCCGAAGGCTGCGAAGAGGAGAGGGTAGGACATAACGCGATTGCGGCGGGCTTTCAGGGACAACGTCAATGGACGGACTTTTATCCCAACTGCGATTTTCCTGAGGCAATGCTTAATACCTCGTTTGACTGGAACGGAGCAAGAGAACCGTATATTCTTGCAACGGAAAATGACGTTTTAAATGGTTTGGGAATGCTTTTTGGCAAGCTTCTTACAAATAGAGCGCAGATATTTGCCGATGTAAGAACCTATTGGAGTGGTGATGCTGTTAAAAAGGCTGCAAATTATGAAATTACAGGCAAAGCCAAAGAAGCGGACGGTTTTATCCATCTTATCAATTCGGGTTCGTGCTGCCTTGATGCGTGCGGCGAAGTTAAAGATGAAAACGGTAATCCGACAATGAAGCCGTGGTATGAAATGACAGATGAGGATATGGATACGGTTATGGCATCGACTACATGGAATATGGCTGACCTTGGATATTTTCGTGGCGGCGGCTTTTCTTCAAGGTTCCTTACAAGAAGCGAAATGCCCGCTACAATGATAAGATTAAACCTTGTAAAAGGACTTGGACCTGTAGTTCAGATTGCAGAGGGCTGGACTATAAACCTTCCCGATGAGGTGTCGGATATTTTGTGGAAGAGAACAGACTATACATGGCCTTGCACATGGTTTGCACCGAGAGTAACGGGCGAAGGTGCGTTTAAGAGTGCTTATGATGTTATGAATAACTGGGGCGCAAATCACGGCGCTATCAGCTATGGACACATTGGAGCAGACGTTATTACGCTTTGCTCAATGCTTCGTATTCCGGTTTGTATGCACAATGTGCCTGAAGAAAAAATCTTTAGACCGGCATCGTGGAATGCGTTTGGTATGGACAAAGAAGGTCAGGATTTCAGAGCTTGTCAGACGTATGGCCCTATGTATAAAAATATAAGATAAAAAATCAAATAATTTCAAGCTGTGATTGTGGATGAGCTTTATGCTACGCCGCTTTCGCAGCTTTTTATGTTGAAATGCAGTATGATGTGTGATAATATTATATTATATCAATAAACAAATAAGAGGTGTTATATGCAATTTTTAGATGCACGAAAACATAAAAAACAGATTAAAAAATTATACCGCTCCGCCTTTCCTGCAAAAGAGAGAGCGCCGCTGGTTATGTTATTCAAAAAAACAAAGTATGACAGATACAATTTTTATTCCATAGTGAACGATGACGAGTTTATCGGACTTATCTACACTATGGAAGCAGAAAAGATGGTCTATGTATTTTTCTTTGCAATTACAGAAGAAAACCGCGGCAAAGGTTATGGAACAAAAGTGCTTGAATGTATAAAGAAAATGCATCCTGACAAGGCTGTCGCACTTATGATTGAAGATACAACAGATACAAGTGCGCCAAATATTGAAGAACGTATAAACAGACTTGGCTTTTATGAAAAAAACGGCTTTGAAAGACTTGGCATACATATTAACGAGGCGGGCGTAGATTACGAGCTTTTGGGAACGGATAAAACTGTAACCCGTGAAGATTTTTTAAGCATGATGAAAGGTTATGTCGGCTCACTTTTGTTTAAGATTCTTTATAGAAAAATGGATTTGGACTAAAGTGAGCGATACAACAGGGAACTTTTTCCTTTGTTTTGCGTCTAAGATATATAAAGGAGGATGTGTTTATGAAACGAAATTTGATTATATCCCTTTTATTATTATGTCTATCCCTTACGGCATGTAATAGTACAAGTATTGGAATAATAGGCGGTGCAGACGGACCGACGGCGATGTTCGTTGGCGAAAACAAAGAAACTCTCAAAGGACAGTTTGGAAAGCAACTGGAAAAGCGACCAATCAGAATGTTTAATGTTGATGGCGAATTGTATTATGACTCCGGACTTATCAGCGAAAATGTTCCACGTTGTGGGACGATGGACGGAGCGCTTGAAAAGACAGTGAAAGAAAATGAAATTCCACTTAAATCAGGTGAAGCAAATTTTGAAGCAGGCGGCTATCAGAATGCGACAAGCATAACAAAAGAAGCCATCGTTGACGGCAAATGGGTAATTTTCAAAAAATATGATACATACTCAAGAGCGCTTGACGGATTAAAATATTGCTATCACATAAAAGGTCGCCTTAACGGCGGCGTTGTTGACAGCGAAATGATTGTACTTAGCGAAGATGAAGATGTTACATTTGATGATGTATATGCTCCTCTTTTGAGCAGTGTAAAGTTGGGCGATCGAAAAGGTCGGGTTGAGCAGAATTTTTTGAATGCTGACAAATGGGGGCTTATTCTTTATGCTGATGATATAACGCCAAATGGTATGACGCTTAAAATAGAGCAGTTTGGAGCAAAGCCTTCGGGAGAACTTCAAACAGGGGCGGCGTACTATCTGGAAACAATGATTGACGATGAATGGCAAGAGGTAAAAACAATTACCGGCGAGCCTTTGGTTTGGAACAGCCTTGCTTATATGATTAAGAAAAATGATATAACGCAAATGAACATAGATTGGCGCTACGCTTACGGACAGTTAAAGCCAGGCTATTATCGCCTTAAAAAAGAATTTATGGATTTTCGCTCGGCGGGAGATTATGACATAGAAACTTATGAGATGGATTTCGTTATTGAATAGGGGGATTATGAAAAATTATGAAAAATATATATCTTCCACAAGTGACGAATGACAATGCATTTGCATTTATTGGTGATGCAGATATTTCAGCTTTAATAGTATGTGGGATTGTATTGGTTGCAGCTGTTGCTCTTGGTGTATTTATGATACGTAAAAAGAGGACTGAAAGGAAAATCTTAATAATAACTCTTGTTATACTCATATGCCTTGCGGTTATAGGTTTTGCGACAATTTTTGGTGTAAATGACTATGTAAAGCATATTAGTGCAAATCGCATAATTACGCCAAAACAAGCGCAAGGACTAAAAGATGTTGACTGTATTTTGGTTCTTGGATGTCAGGTCAAAAACAATGGACAGCCAAGCGATATGCTGTCTGACAGACTCAGAAGAGGAATTGAATTATACGAGCAAGGCACCTCGCCAAAAATTATTATGAGCGGCGACCACGGCAGGAAAGAATACGATGAGGTTAATACGATGAAGCAGGTTGCTGTGGAGTCAGGAATTCCCTCAAACGATATATTTATGGACCATGCGGGATTTTCTACATATGAGAGTTTATATCGCGCAAAAGAGATATTTGGAGCGGACAAGCTTGTAATTGTAACTCAAAAGTATCATTTATACAGAGCGTTGTATATTGCCAAAAAGCTTGGCATTGAAGCTTATGGCGTAAGTGCTGATTATCGTATGTACTGGGGACAGTCAAACAGGGAAGCACGCGAAATACTTGCGCGGTGTAAAGATTTTGCGAAGGTGATATTTAAGCCAAAACCGACCTATCTTGGAGAAATCATTCCCATAAGCGGCGATGGGGATATGACAAACGATTAAAAAGCAATAACAACTAAGAATAAATTGATAAGGAAATATGAAATAATAAAAACAGCGTAAACAGAGTATTTATGCTGTTTTTTGTATAAAACCTTGCCGTGTTCAATGGTTGGATGTTTACAAAGTTTTTATCATAAATTCATAGTTTGTTAAAAATTTTAGATAAAATTTATAAATATACTTGAAATTCTTGTCGATATATGGTATAATTTGCATATCTTCAAAAAATGTATGGAGGATGATAAAAATGGAAAAATTGTTCAAGCTCAAAGAGCACGGCACTAATGTCAAAACTGAGATTATTGCCGGAATCACCACTTTCTTGGCAATGTCCTACATATTAGCGGTTAACCCCGGTATGTTGGGCATCATTCCTGATGGCCCCGGTGCAGCTGCTATATTTATGGCAACGGCATTGTCGGCTGCAATCGCTACGATTTGTATGGCATTTTTTGCTAACTATCCTGTAGCTTTGGCATCAGGTATGGGACTTAATGCGTTCTTTACTTACACAGTATGTTTAACCATGGGTTATTCATACAAGGTAGCTTTGACAGCTATTTTGCTTGAAGGTATCATCTTTATGATTCTTTCACTGTTCAAGTTCAGAGAAGCATTGGTTAACAAGATTCCGAAGAACTTAAAGCTCGGTATTACAGCAGGTATCGGTTTGTTCATCACAATTATTGCGCTTATTAATGCCGGTGTTGTTGTAAACAATGACTCTACATTAGTAGGTCTTGGTGATTTAGGCTCACCCCAGGTTGTTTTAGCCGTTGTTGGTCTTTTAATCATTGGTGTGCTTCACCACTACAAGGTTAAGGGCGATATACTTATCGGTATTTTGGCTACATGGGTATTGGGTATTATAGCAGAGCTTATTGGTTGGTATGTGGTAGATGTTGAAGCAGGCGTATATTCGTTGATTCCTTCACTTTCATGGGAATCAATCAAGGCAAACTTTGCAGCTCCTGCGCTCTTCCAGTTTGACTTTGCATTTATTAAAGCAAACTTCTTGCCTTTCATGGTTGTATTGTTTACATTCCTTTACACAGATATCTTTGATACAGTTGGTACATTGATTGGTGTAGCTCAGAAAGGCGATTTGCTCGCAGAAGACGGTTCACTTCCAAAAGCAGGTGGCGCACTTATGGCAGACGCTGTTGGTACAGTAGCAGGTGCATGCCTTGGTACATCAACAGTTACAAGCTATGTTGAATCGTCAGCAGGTGTAGCTGCAGGTGGCAGAACAGGTTTGACAGCGTTGACAACAGGTATTTTGTTCCTCATCGCTATTCCGTTTGCGCCAATTTTCCTTGCAATTCCGGGATTTGCTACAACACCGGCTATGTTGTTCGTTGGTCTTTTGATGCTTTCAGCAGTAACACAGATGGACTTTGACGGCGACGTTGCAGATGCTATCGGCGGATTCTTGGCAGTAGTTATGATGCCTTTTGCATATTCTATCGCAACAGGTATTATGTTTGCTATGATTGCATGGGTTGTATTAAAGCTTGCTACCGGCAAGGCTAAAGATATTTCACCGATAATGTGGATTTCGGTTGCGTTGTTTGCAATTTATATTTACACAACCATAGCATAAGTATAATTATAAAGAGAAGAAGGGCGGTCGTTTGACCGCCTTTTTTGTATAACGAAAATCACGCGATAGTCGCGTAGTTCAATATAGGTTAACCGATGAACAAAAATTCTCCAATACGAGTATATCACAAACCTAACTATAACTTAACAGAATAACAGAAAAACCGTGAGCCTGTACTTCATGGTTTCCTTTTGCGGAGAAGGTGGAATTCGAACCCATGTGCCCGTTAAGGAAAACACATTTCGAGCTCCTATACAGTCTTTTTAGATAGAGTAGGGTTAATTAATGACTTAATATCAGAATATCCACATTGTAAGGTTGAAAGCATTGAGGATTGTAGAGCCTACATTGATGAAAAAATCGGATTTAAAGAGGATGATGCTCAACTACTTGCTGAAACTATGTGGGAAGCATTTAGAAACTGATTGAAATATTTATTATGTAAGGATGTGCAATTATGTTTGACAAAGGATTTTTTGGTGATTTATTTGATTTTAATAATGACGGAAAACTTGATATGTTTGAACAGGCAGCCGATTTTGCTGCATTTCAACAAATGATTAAGCAAGCGGAAGTTGATGAAAGTGGACTTGATTCAAATGAACTTAAATTTATGAGTGATGATGAAAGATGAGAAGCTCTTGAAGATGCGGGTTTAGAGCCTGATGATTATGACTTTTAAGTAAGATTAAATCCCTTCGTAGACTTATGCCATCTTCTGTGGTATGTTTGTGTTGCCGAAAGGTAAATACAAAAATCAGGAGATGAAAGATTATGAAGAAAAAAGTATTATGTATGGCATTAGCAGTGACCATGCTGCTATCAGCAACGGCATCGGCAACTGCAAAACCTTGGTGGCTCAGCAAGTACGGGGTGACATTCGACAACGAACTCGGCATCATGGGAGATGTAACATTAACCTTCGCATCGGACGGCGGTAGCTTTATCAAGCCAATAACCAAACGATACGGCGAGAGCATCAGCCTTGAAAACTACATCCCTACAAAATACGGATACACATTCAAAGGATGGTTCACAGATCCGAGAACAAAGCAGAATCAGGTGACAACATTCAAATTCACAAAACCTGATGTTCTCTATGCGAAATGGGAAAAGAATCTGGAAGAACCCATAAATCCAAATGACGAAATCATGGCAAATGACACTTGCTACCTCACCGATGAGGAGATAAAAATACGAAATGAAATCATAGAACAGAAAAATAAAGCCTACATAGACGGATTTGGCTATGTAGCACCAAGCAAAACACAGACCATCATCGTAGACTCAGACGGCGACATAAACAAATTGGTCGGCATAATGGAATAGAATTAAAAATATTCAGGGGTGTGCTCGTAAGAGTACACCCTCACTCTTTAAAATCGATTTTGAGGCCGAGTTACAAAGGCTGTTAAAGGGGTTGTACGACAAAACTCTCTCGGGTAGGGTAGTTACACCACCCAAGGCATTAACTCGCAAATAAGACGGCTGTTAAAGGGCGTGTGAAAGAATAAATACAAATCTTTTGTTTCAATTCTTCTTGAAAGTTAGAATTATTAAGAATTCTTAAATAAATTTCTAAAAACTATTGACATTCTATAAGAAATATGTTAGAATTCTCATAGAATTTAAGGAGGCGTTGATATGAACTATGATAAAGTAATTGTGGAACTACTTGCGAGAATTCAGGTTTTAGAAGATCAAGTTAAACTTTTAATGTCAAAGGAAGATCTTTTTGAAGGTAAAACTTTACAAG